>DASYTU010000292.1:0-39932 GCA_036001925.1 Actinoplanes sp. | reverse complement strand
GGCGCGGGCGCAGGTGGCCCAGGGCGCAGGCGGCCCGGGGCGCGAGCGCAGGCGGCCCGGGGCGCGGGCTAGCGCTCGAACGTCCGGATGGCCATCGTGGGGGCCTCGGCCATCACGGAGGCCGGCTGGCTGACGCCGCCGGTGGCCCACATCCGGGCTCGGCCCACGTTGACGTTCGCGTACAGCTCCACCACGTCGGTAGGACCCAGGACGCGCGTCTCGTCGCGGTTGAGCGTGATCCGCTCGTCATCGTCGAGCGAGCCGCCCGGGCGGATCCCCGTACCGTTGGTGCTCACATCCTGGACCGTCAACGTCTCGCCGTCGAGGGCGAAGCGCGCGTGGCCGCGGCTGATCCACTTGCGGGCGTCGTCGGTGAGCCATTGGCCCAGCATGATGCCCCCGCCACCCTCGGGCGCGCGGCCGACCACGACCGGCTTCTCGGTGGACACCACGAAGCGTTGCCGGATCACCCCGTCGATGCGGACGGACAGCACCTCAACCGCGGGCCGTGGGCCGGCGTCGGTCAGCTTCGTGCCGTGCCGGGGGCAGGTCGGTACGCCACCTCGCAGGGCCGGGGGCGGCTGCGCGACCGGGCTGGTGACCTTGCGCATGTCGGCGAACGGGCTGTCCGAGTCACCGCCACCGCCGAAGCTGCTGCAATTCGATTCCGGGCAGCGCCAGACCCGGGCGAGGAGGCGGGCACCCATCGGCGACGGATGACCGACGGCCGGCACTTCGCCGCGGCCGACGCGCGCCACCAGCACCGGGCCGCCGGCGCCGGGCACCGCGGCGAGCAGCCGCCCGGGCTCGTCGACCCATGGTCGAGTCTCGCGGAACTGCTCGGCGCGCGACCGGGTCAGCACGGGCAGTCCGAGCAGTTCGGCCGCCTCGTACACGCGGTCGCCGAGCTGCGGCACCACTTCGACGACGCCGTCGTCAGCCCAGCGCCGGACGACCATGCGCTCGTTGGAGGTCAGGTCGCCGTCGGAGAGCAGGGCCCGCGGCGCGACCGCGTACACGGGTACGTTCTCCTCGGCCGCGTGCCGGCCGAGTGCGTCGATGACCAGGCCGAGCCGCAGCATGCTGGCCGGCCGGCCACCATCGAGGTCGGCGTAGCGGACGACCTCGGACAGGTCGACCACGGCGCGGGCGAGCGCGGGGTCGGTGGTGAGCCGGGCCTCGATCGCGTCGAGGACTTTGCTGACCTCGAATCTCACAAGATCTCCTGAACGTGAGCGTGCGGCTACCTCGGGCCATCATGCCGCCAACGCCGGCAGAGCAGAAAACCCCCCTCGCTAGGAGGCGTCGGCAAGAATCCTATCGATGCGGTTCGCCAGCGCGATGTCACGCATGGTGACGCCGCCTGCCGAATGCGTGACGCAGCGGAACGTCAGCGTACGCCAGCGGATGTCGATGTCAGGGTGATGGTCCATCTCCTCGGCGACCTTCGCGACCCGGTCCACCACCGCTATTGCCGCGGGGAAGCTGCGCAAGCCCACCGTACGCACGATCGCATCCGGCCCGCCTTCCCAGCCGTCGAGGACGGCCACGGCATTACGCACGGAGTCCGCGTCGAGCAGCTCAGCCATGAGCCAACCTTAGTGCCCGCACGCCGCCCGACTGTGGCGGAGCGGGCCAACGAATGTCGCACCGCTTCGCTACGGTGAGCGCCGTGCAAACGAGGCAGCGCCGCCAATCCGGCGGCGGCCGTACGGGGAGGAAGCCCATGAGGAATCGACGGCTGGCGATCGCAGGCGTGGCTCTCGTCACCGCGATCGGCCTGGCGGGCTGCGGCCCGTCGCAGGACAAGACTGCGACGTCCGCGCCGGCGGGAGCGCCCGCGGCAGAGGCGGCCAAGCAGGCCGACCCGGCCGCGGAGTTGGCGGCCGCCGCGGCCAAGCTCGGCGAGCAGTCGATGAAAGTGCGGATGGAGATGGCGGGCGGCGTCAGCGTGTCCGGCGTAGCCGATCCCAAGGCTCAGACCGCGGACATGTCGATGAGCACCGGTACCGGCACCGGCGGCGACATCAAGATGCTGCGGGTCGGCAACGACATGTGGATGAAGTTCAGCGGCTCGCTGGGCACGCTCGCGGGCAATGGCAGGTGGATGCACGTGGACATCAAGGAGATGGCCAACGGCGCGTACGGCGACCCGGCCGCCACCGCAAAGATGATCAAGGCGACCGCCAACGTCCAGCGCACGGGTGATCACGCGTTCAAGGGCACGCTCGATCTCACCAAGGCGCAGACCGTGGGCAAGCAAGCGGTCAAGGCGATGGGCGACAAGGCGACCGCCGTGCCGTTCACCGCGAAGACCGACGAGTCCGGCCGGCTGGTCGAGATGACCGTCGACATGGGTGGCATCGCCCCGGGCGCCGGCACGATGAAGAGCACGTACTCGGACTTCGGTACGCCGGTCTCGGTCAAGGCGCCGCCCGCCGCTCAGGTCGAGGAACTGCCGAGCCAGCTGAAGGGCATCTTGAACGGGTAACCGGTGCCGGGGCGGACGGCACACAGCCGGCCGCCCCGGACGCTCGGTAGTGTCCTGATGGCCTGCCGTGTCCGTTTGCGACTGAGCCGCGCCGGGCACAAACGTCGAGACCGGCGTCACTGGACTGCCGGCACGGCAGGAAGGACCGACATGCGGACACGACGGCTAGCCGGGCTGGGCCTTTCCGTACTGGCCACAGCCGCTCTCGGGGTGGCCGGTTGCACCGCCGACAACGGCAACGCGACGGCCGGTGCCGCGGCCTCGCAGACGCCCGGCACGCCCGCCAGTTCGAGCGCCGCCGACCCCGCCGCAGCGTCGGCGCTGGCGTCGGCGACCGCCGCGCTCAGCACCACCAGCTTCAAGATCACCATGACGTCGGGGCCGGGCGTCAAGCTCACCGGACTCATCGACGCCCCGCACACCACGGGCACCGCCACGTTGAGCCTGAGCGGACCGAACGCGAACCTCCAGGTCAAGACGCTTCTGATCGGCCAGGACCTGTACGTCCAGATTCCCGGCATCACCAAGGCCGGCACCTGGACCCACGTCGACGTCTCGCGGCTCCCCGAGGGCGCAAACGTCGGCCTGCGTCCCAGCCAGATCGACCCCGCGAACACTGCGAAGCTGCTGAGCTCGACCACCGATGTGCAGCAGGTGGACGCACGCAGCTACAAGGGCACGCTGGACCTCACGAAGGTCGCCGGCATCACCGGCGTCGACAAGGTGACCGTGGACAGTTGGGGCTCGGCGGCCAGCCAGGTGCCGTTCACCGCCGGCCTCGACGACCAGGGTCGGCTGTCCGCGCTGACCATCCAGCTGCCGGCGGTCAACGGGCGGCCGAGCCAGATGCTCGAGGTGCTCTACACCGGCTACGGCACTCCGGTGGACGTCCAGCGCCCGGCCGCCTCCGAGATCACCGAGGCCCCGGCCAACGTGTACAGCAGCTTGGGCGGCTGAGCGTACCGCGGTCACGGCCGGCCGGGCGCGTCCTGGCCGGCTTTGTCCGTTCTCGAAGCCGCGGCGGCGCCGCGCCGAGCCGTCCAGTCGGTGCTCAGCGGTCGCGGCGCGGGCCGGTTCTCCTCGATCCAGGCGTCGATCCGGGCCCACCAGTCGTACAGCCAGACGATTCTGGCGTCCTCCCCGGCCGGCACCTCCTCCGGCGGAACGCTCCAGAACCGCATGATGAGCCGCTTGTCCATCGGCAGCTCGCGCCACACGTCCGCCACGGTCAGCATCCGGTCCAGGCCGGTGTGGGCCACGAAGATGACCCCGGCGTCCGGGGCGGAATCGATCGCGGCGAGCAGCCCGCCCGGCTTGGGAGGGAGGACGTTGCGCAGGCGCTCCGCCCGTACCGCCAGATCTTTCAACCCACGGTCACGCAGCCATGCGATCGCCCGGATCCGGCGGTGCGGGGTGAAGTTCCCGCCCTCTGGAAAGATCACGAACGCGTCGTTGTCGTCCAGGCCGGTGGCCAGTTCGCCGATCTCCTGCTCCAGGGTCATCGTTCCGGTGCGACCCGGCGAGATGAAGCGGTTCGGTAGGCGGTTGAGCAGCACATCCACGGCCGGATCCCATTGCAGCGTGGCCTTGAGTACGATCCGCGGCTCGCGGTCGAACCAGTTGACCAGTCCGTGGATCAGGATGAACGAGTCGCCCGGTCCTGCGTGCCGGCTCACCACGATCTCCGGACGCCCCGGCGCCGCAGTGTCCGGGTCGGTGCCGACGATGTCGACGTCCAGGTGCAGCGACCACCGCGCAATCCAGAACAGCATGCCGAGGAACCGGCCGGTGAGCACGTAGTGCGCGCGCTGGAACGCGGGCGAGCGGATCTTCCACCCGAATCCGGACGCCACCCACAGCGCGGCCAGCGCGACCAGAGCCGACGCGTTCCAGGCCAGGTAGACGATGGCCAGCCAGACCAGACGCGGCACCCGCAGGTGGCCGGGCATCAGCGGCGAGGCCGCCACCGCCACGATCAGCCAGAACGGCAGGGTGGTCAGTAGCACGATCGCGAGCGCCACGAGCGCCGGTGCGATGACCAGCCGGCGCACCCAGACGGGCGGCATCAGGGATCCACGCGTTCGGCTAGGCCATTACCGGCGCCCTCTGCCGGGGAGGGGTGCACGTTCGCCGACAGATACCGGCGCGACGCCGTGTAGGCGCGGCTGATCCGGCGGCCGACCGCCGCCATGTCCCGGTACGCCCACGGCGTGTCGTCGCGGCTCTCGCCCCCGCCGCTGGGCAGCACATGCACCCGCACATCGTCGGGCAACGACGCAAGCTCGCGCGCGAAGCGGTGCCGCCGCGCGATCTCGAATGCCACCTGCGCCACCTCCCACGGCCGGCGGGGCACGGCGAGCGGCCGCTCGATCCGGCCCACCTGCAGGACGAAGATCAGCTTCGCGCCGATCCGGACCGCCTCGCCGATCGGGATCGAGTTCACGATGCCACCGTCCACGAAGTGCTCGCCGTCGATCTGCATCGGCGGCAGCAGACCCGGTACGGACGACGACGCCAACACGGCGTCCACCAGCGGCCCGCTGTCGAACCAGTGCTCGGCCGCCCGTTCGATGCTCGCGGCGCAGCAACGGAACGGGATCTTCAGGTCGGCGAACGTCGAGTCCGTCCCCAGCTCGCCTTCGAGCAGCCTACGCAGTGGCATCGGTGAATGCAGGTGGGTACGGGCCGCGAAGCGGCGAACCTGGCGGGCGATCGAGTCGCCGTACACGGCCGCGGCCTCCGGCGACGCCCACAACCGGACCAGCCGGTTGGTCACCGCCTCGGTCGGGTCCGCCGCCACGAGCACGCCGTTCACGGCGCCGATCGACGTGCCGATCACCATATCGGGCCGGTAGCCCGCCCGGAAGAGCGCGCGCAGCATCCCGACCTCGACGGCACCGAGGACACCACCGCCGCCGAGCACGAACGCTACCGGGCCGTCGACCATGACTTCATCGTGGCACGCGTCCGGCCGCCACCATGTGGAAGGCGAGTGCTGTCAAGAACCAGCCTTGACAGCACTCACCTTCCACAGGCCGGCCGCGATGGCTCAGCCGAGGCCCTTCAGGAACGGACCGTTGTTGTTCTTGAACTCCCAGTTGTAGTACCTGTCCCAGTTGATCGACCACGTCATGAGGCCGCGGAAGTTCGGGTTGGTGCCGCTGCGCGGGGTGTAGCCGCCACAGTTGCTGCCCTTCACCAGGCAGGTCACGGCCTGCTGGATGGCGGCCGGGGCGACGTAGCCGTTGCCGGCGCTGACCGATGAGGGTGCGCCGAAGCCGACCTGGTCCTCGCGTAGCGCGGGGAACATGTTGGCGGTGTTGCCGGCCACCGGGAAGCCGGCCATGAGCATGTCGGTCATCGCGATGTGGAAGTCAGCGCCGCCCATGCTGTGCCACTGGTTGTCCAGGCCCATGATCGAGCCGGAGTTGTAGTCCTGCACGTGGAGCACGGTCAGATCGTTGCGCATGGCGTAGATGACCGGCAGGTACGAGCCGGCGCGCGGGTCCTGGCCGCCCCACGGGCCCGGGCCGTAGAACTGGTAGCCGAGCTGTACGAAGAACGTCTCGGGCGCCATCGTCAGCACGAAGTTGGCGCCGTAGCGGGCCTTCAACGACTTGAGCGCCGAGATCAGGTTCACGATGACCGGTGTCGTCGGGTTCTTGAAGTCGGTGTCGCCGGCGTTGAGGGACAGCGAGTGGCCCTCGAAGTCGATGTCGACGCCGTCCAGGCCGTACTTGTCGATGATCGCGCTGACCGAGCTGACGAACTTGTCCCGCGCCCCGGTCGTGCTGAGCTGGACCTGGCCGTTCGCGCCGCCGATGGAGAGCAGCACCTTCTTGCCGGCCGCGCGCTTGGCCCGGATCGCGGCGATGAAGTCGGCCTCGCTCTCCACGCCGGGGCATTGGCTGGCCGGGCAGAGCGTGAACCGGATGTCGCCCGACGTCGCCGACGTCGGCTCGCCGAACGCGAGGTTAATGATGTCCCAGTCGGCCGGGACGTCCGCCATCCGCAGGTAGCCGGAGCCGTTGGCGAAGCTCGCGTGCAGGTAGCCGATGAGTGCGTGCTTCGGCAAACCGGTGGCGGGCGGCGGCGTGGTGGGCGGGGGCGTGGTCGGTGGCGGCGTGGTGGGTGGCGGCGTGGTGGGTGGCGGCGTTGTCGGCGGGGTGGTAGGCGGGGTGGTGGGCGGCGTTGTCGGCGGCGGCGTGCCGCCACCGTCGCATGGGCCCTTGTCGGCCCAGACGTCCCACTGGCCGCTGTTCGCCGGGATCTCGCCCTGGGTCCACCACTTCGCGGTGTAGTTCCTGCTCTGGTACGACGCGTTGTCGCCGTTGACGTACACCTTGGTGGCGCTCCAGGCCGGGTAGCAAGCCACGGCGGCGTCGGCTGAGGAGGCTATGTAGACGGCGGATCCGCCGGCCGCCAGTGCGGCTGCGACGGCGAAGATCAGGGAGCGGCGCATGGGGGTGGCCTCCACGTCGGGAAATCGACAGTTGGCCAATTATTAGGAGTGTTAACTATGGCTGTCCAGCGATCGTCCTCATTAGTTCTCGAAGAAACGGACGCGCTGGCCCGCACGATCGAAGACGAGCAGCTCATCGTGCGTGACCGCCATGGTGATCTCGTCGCCCGGCGCGATCCGGGCGGGCGCGGGGATCCGGACGTACACCTCGCCGGCCGATTCCCCGGGCGGCAGCTCGAGCCTTGTCGTCTCGGGGGGTGTCGGGATGCCACCGATGTCCACCCGGGCCAGCGACTCGTGACCGAGATTCTCGACCGACCGGACCGTGCCACGCAGCTGCGTGTCCGCCGTTCCGGCCCGGAGGGCGCGCAGCGCGACCGTCACCCGGTCGGTGTGCCGCTTCGCGAGCGCCTCGGTCCGTGGCAGTTCCAGCACCTGACTCCCGAGGTCGAGCACGATCCGGACGCCGTCGAGGTAGATCGCGCCTTCCAGCAGACTGGTCCGGGGCGTGCCCAGGAACGCGGCGACGAAGAGCGTTTGCGGGTCGGCGTACACCTCGGCGGGCGGACCGACCTGTTCCAGCAAGCCGCGGCGCAGCACCGCGACGCGGTCGGCCATGCTCATCGCCTCGGCCTGGTCGTGGCTGACGTACACCGTCGTGACCTGCAGCCGGCGCGTCACGGCGACGATCTCACCGCGCAGCTCGGCGCGGACGCCGGCGTCCACGTTGGACAGCGGCTCGTCGAGTAGCAGGACGGCGGGCCGGCGCACGATCGCCCGGGCCATCGCGACGCGCTGCCGCTGGCCGCCGGACAGGTACGCGGGTAGCCGGTTGAGCAGGTCGGTGATGCCGAGAACCCGGGCCGCCTCAGCGATCCGGGACGGCACGTCGCCGGGCGGATCGGCGCCCGAGCGCAACGGGAAGCCGATGTTCTGCGCGACCGTGAGGTGTGGATAGAGCGCGTAGTTCTGGAAGACCATCGCCACCTTGCGGTCGCGTGGCGCGATGTCGGTCACCCGTACGCCGTCGAACAGGACCTCGCCGGCGGTCGGCTCCTCCAGGCCCGCGATAAGCCGGAGCAGCGTGGTCTTGCCACAGCCGGTCGGGCCGAGCACGACCATGAACTCGCCCGAGGCCACGTCGAAATCCAGGCGGTCGACAGCGACGACGTCGTCGAAGACCTTCGTGAGCGACCTCGCCGAGATGTCGACCATGCTTTCATGGTGGGCGCAGGCAGGCGTGGCCGCCAGCTCACGTCCTCGGATGTTTCCAGACGGTCCGGTCGAGCCACCCGTCGTTGTTGTCGTCGTACATCCGCTTCTCGAAGACCCCGTCGTGGTCCTTGTCGTAGTCGGCGTAGTCGACCTTGTGGTCCGCATCGACGTCGTGGCCGATGAAATCGGCTCTCCCGTCGTGGTTCAGGTCCACGAGGATGTCGGCGCCACCGTCGGAGCGGCCGCGGTACGTCGCCTTGTCCCAGGTGCCGTCGCCGTCCGCGTCCACCCGGTTGTGGTAACCCTCCGGCGGGGCCAACTGCTCGGGCTCGGCGTGGCCGAGGCTGGGTCCGCCGATGCCCTGGTGCGGCGCGTCACCGAGACCCGAGCGCGGCGCGGCGTCACCGAGCCCCTGATGGACGGCCGGTGAGCCGAGCCCGCTGTGCGCGACCGGGGCGTCGCCGACGGCGCTGTGCGCGACCGGGGCGTCGCCGAGGGCGCTGCGTGCCGCGGACGCGCCGCCGCCGGTGCCCCAGGCGTCCGGCGGTGCCGATCCGAAGCCGCTGGTACCGCCCGGGTCGGCCAGGTGCTGCCCGAACGAGTCGACCAGTCCGCCCATCGCCGCGAACGGCGCCAGCAGGCCGAACGTGCTCGACTTGTTCGTTCGCGTCTCCACCTTCGCCACGTCCGCGGCGGTGTCGCCGACGACCTGACTGCGCAGCAGCTGCGCCTCACCGTCGTCCAGCCGGTAGCCGACCAGCGCGAGGTCCGGGTCGGCGGCCAGCGCCGCGGCGAACGACGGCTCGGTGAGCAGCCGCTCCAGCACCGCGTCGAAGTCGCTCATGCCCCCTACCGTAGGCGCTTCAGTCCAGCTCGGGCATCGCCACGGGTTGCGGACGCGGCCGGCACGTCCCGCATTGCACGGCGTCCTCCACCACGAGCGCCTCGGCGCGGTGGCGCGACTCCGAACGGCTCACCTGCAGCAGGTACGGCCCGAAGCGCGCGTGGTCTTCGCAGACGCCGCGACCGCAGAACCGGCAGGACGCCCGCGCCGCCTTGGCGCAGAACCAGCAGAGCACCGGAGAGATTTCCCTTCTTGTCGAATTACGGGATCGGAGTCGACGTCGGCGAGGTGCTGGGCGACGATGACGGCGAGGTGCTGGGCGACGGCGACGGCGACGGCGAGGTGGTGGTGGGCGGCGGCGTGGTGCGCGACGGTGACGTCGGCGGTCGCGTCGTGGGTCGCGTCGTCGGCCGGGTCGTCGTCGGGTTCGGCGGGACCGGGTTGTTCGGCTGCGGGATGACCGGCGGCGCCTGCGTCGGCGGCGGCGTGGTGCTCGGCGTCACCGACGGCACCTCGCTGGGCAGGTCGGACGGCGGCTCGTCGCTCGGCGACTCGCTGGGCCCGGCGGCCGGCGGCTCGACCGGCACACCGTCGCCGCAGTTCAGGTCCGCGTGGGTCGGTGTGCTCGGTGTCCCGGCGACGGACACCCGGCCGGAAGACACCGTGACGGCGCTCGGGTCGACCGCGTACCAGGCCGCTCCCGAGTTGGTCACGTCGCCCAGCGTCCGGTTCACGACAAGCGCCAGTGGGCGGTACGCGCCGCTCACACTGGTCGTGTCGGCGAGCAGGCGGCCGTTGTCGATAGCGAGCTGGGCGTGCGGATCCCGATGCCGGCCCGCGTCCGTGACGAGCCGGCCCACCTCGGTCCGCGACCCGGCGCAGAGCAGCGCCGCCGAACCGCCCTGGAACGTGAGCCGCCCGGTGGATTTGTTCGCCACCTCGATGCGCGTGCCCTGATCGACGTAGCGGCGGTCACCGGAATCGAGCGTCACTGTCTTGCCGTCGATCAGCGCGGTGATCCGGCCGCGGTCCGCGGTGAGCAGAGCCCGGTCGGTCGGCATCTCGGCCCAGGCCGGTCCGGGCGCGAAGTTGGCGGCGGTGAGCAGCAGCGCGAGCAGGAGCAGCAACAGGACGAGCCACCACATGCGGCGCTCGAACCGGCTGTCCACCTCGGGGTCTTCCGTGCCGTCCGGCGGCCCGGGCGGGATGGCGAGAGGCGGGTAGATACCGCTCGGGTGGACGCCGGCCGGCGGCGCGGTGCGGCCCGGCAGGACCGGGCCGGAGCCCAGGCCGCGCTGGGAGGCACCCACCAGCCGCGGTAGATCCGACGCGTCGGGGATGACCCACAACCGCACCGGCGTACGGGTCTGCGCGACCATCCCGGGACTGCCGTCGCCGACCGGGCCGACCAGCGTGCCGCGGCGTAGCTCCAGGCCATCGGGCATGGCGATGACGCCCGACTCCACCACGACGGCATGGGTGGGGCCGGGCAGGACCACCGGCGCGCCCGGCTCGAGATCTACCGGATGCGCGGCGGCGATCAGGGCCAGCCGCTCGTCCGCGGCCAGCGCGGCGAGCGCGGGAGTATCGGCGAACAGCGCCTCGGCCTCGTCGCGATCCTTGGGCGGCGGCCCCGGCAACGGCCCGATCACGCTCGCCACGGTGGCGGTGGGCAGGGACAGCAGGGTCGTGCCGGCGGTGTGCCAGTCCAGCGTCGTGGACCGTCCGGTGAGCGCGTTGGCCAGGCCGACGACGCCGCCGGGTCCGACGTGGTGGCGGATCGTACCGCCCGGATCGCCGGGCTGGCGGCCCTGCAACGCGCCGTCGACGACCACGTACACCGCGGACTGCGAGCCGCCCGCGAGGATGAGCTGGCGGCCGGTCGGCGGGTGCAGCCAGCGGGCCCGGGCGGCCAAGCCGGCGAGCGCCTGCTCGGGCAGGCCGCCCAGGTCGGAGGCGCGCAGCGCGGCGAGCCGGCGCGGGGTGTCGGCCTCGCGCTCGCGCTCGGCGGCGCGCTGGCGGGAGCGCCGCCACCAGCCGGCCAGCCGACCCAGGCCGAGGTAGACCAGCGGCGCGCACAATCCGAGGATCACGAGCACGAGCAGCAGCCGCGCGCCGGCGCCGTTGTGCCAGAGACCGGTGACCAGACCGGTCACCCGGTCGGCCCAGATCCGGTAGCCGAGGTTGACCGCGATGGCGAGCCAGAGCACGGCCAGGATGCCGTACAGGGCGATGAGGCGACCCTCGCGGTCCAGGCCGGACCAGCGCGGCGGGCGGCCGCGGAGCCGGCCGGAGACCCAGGACAGGCCGCGAGCCCGCAGATTGGGGATCTCCAGCCAGTCCATCAGCAGGTAGTAGCCGTCGAGCGCGAGGAACGGGTTGAGGTTGAACAACGCGTTGAGGTACCAGGCGAAGGCCAGCTTGAAGACCAGCGGCCCGAGCGCCGGCACGGCCAGCCCGACCAGCTGCATCGAGCCGGCCAGCACCAGGCCGGTCGCCGGTCCGGCCGCGGTGGCGAGCATCCGGGCCCGCCGCCCGGCCATCCACACGTCGGTGGTGTCCACGAACACCGACGGGATGCCGAAGTAGACGAGCAGGCCGGCGGCCGGCACCTCGCGGCCGGCGTGCTTGGTGGCCAGCGCATGGCCCAGCTCGTGACAGGCGAGCGCGAACACGTTCAGCAGCAGCAGGACGACCGCTCCGACGACGTACGAGCCGTTGGTGAGGAAGACGGCTTGGCTCCCCCGCCACCAGGTGGCGACGAACAGCCCCACGCCCACGACCGCGATCGCCGCCAGGACGATCGCGGCGACCCGACCGAAGAAGATCCGGCCACCCGCGCGGTAGAGCCCGGTCACCAGCCGATCGATGTCGACGACCACCATCCGGCGGCCGCTTGCGGCGGCGAGCAGGCCGCCGCCCACCCGGGCCGGCAGCGTACGCCGCTGGATCCCAAGGAGGGGCCGGAACGCGTCGACCGGCAGCTCCTCGAGCATCCGGTTGCCGGCCAGGTCGGCGACCACGCGGCGGACCTGGTCGGGGGCGAGGCGGCCGGCGATACGGGCGAACTCGGCGACCAGCCGGGCGACCGTACAGCTGCCGTCCATCAGCTGCGCGAGCTGCCACTCCTCCGGCGTGAGCCGCAGGTAGCAGGCGCGGGAGCCGTCATCGGGCGAGCGCAGCATGACGTACGCGGGTCCGCGTACGCTGGTGAGCTCCACGGCCTCGACGCCGGCCCGCAGCACCGGCCGGGCCCGGGCGGGGTTGAGACGTTCGACGACGGCGTCCCACAGGCCGGGTTCGGCGGGTCCGACCGGCTTGCCCGGTGCCCGCCCAGCCAGGGCTTCCCAGACGTTGATCCGGGTCTCGACGTACGTCACTCTTGGCCTCTCACTCGCCGATGGCGAATGGAGACTATGGGCTCGGGCCGTTCAAACGCGAGTCCCTGTCCGCGAAACGGCGATCGCTTCGGTACAAAGTAGGCATAAAGGGTGCGGTGGGTGGTGTGGCCAACCCCCTTGACCACTACCACCCACCGCCTGGGAGCGGATACCGCCCGATGGCCCGGGCGGCATCCGATGCCTCGATCAGCCGGCCTCGGCCAGCGTCGCGGTCACCGTCTTCTGCGCCCCGTCGCGGGTGAAGACGATCGTCACCTTGTCGCCGACGTTCGCGGATTGGATGATCCCGACCAGGTCGTCGGAGTCGTTGATGGCTTTCCCGTTCACCGAGGTGATGACGTCGCCCTGCTGCAGGCCGGCCTTCGCCGCGGCGCTGTTGGCCGTGACGTTGCTGACCAGCGCGCCGCCACCCTCGGCCTCGGTGACGCTGACGCCGAGCGCCGGGTGGCTCACCTTCCGGCCCGCGATCAGGTCGTTGGCGACCACCTTGGCTTTGTTGCTGGGGATCGCGAAGCCCAAGCCGATGTTGCCCGAGTTCTGGCCCTGCGTGGCGATCGCCGAGTTGATGCCGATCACCTGTCCGTTCGTGTTGACCAGCGCGCCGCCGGAGTTGCCCGGGTTGATCGGGGCGTCGGTCTGCAGGAGCCCGGACATGGTGGTCGCCGACTGCTGCTGCTGGCCGCCGAACGGGTTCGGCGGCGTCTGGTCGCTGTTGGACTGGATGGTCCGGTCCTTGGCGCTGATGATGCCGGCCGTCACCGACCCTTCGAGACCGAGCGGGCTGCCCAGCGCCAGCACGGTGTCGCCAACCTGCATCTGCGAGCTGTCGCCGAACGTCGCCGCCTTCAGGCCCGAGACGCCCGACGCCTTGATCACGGCCAGGTCGGTACGCGGGTCCGTGCCGATGATGGTCGCGGTGGCCTTCTTGCCGTTCGCGAAGATCACCTGGACGGTGTTGCCCTGCGCTGTCGCCACGACGTGGTTGTTCGTGAGGATGTAGCCGTCCGCGCTGAGGATCACGCCGGAACCCTCGCCGGAGTCCGTGGTGATCGACACGACGCTGTCCTGCACGGCCGCGGCTATCTGAGCGAGCGATGAGCGGTCCACGACCCGGGTGACCGAGGAATTGCCGGTTTGCACGGTAGCCGTACCGCCGTTGTCGTCGAGGGCGAGCGCGGTGGCCGCGCCGACGCCGCCCGCGCCGAGCGCGATCAGCACCGCCACGGCGCCGGCCACGAAGATCCGGCGGCCGCGCCGGGCGCGGGCCGGGTCGCGCTGGTCGGTGCCCACCGGCTGTGCCCAGGCCGGGACCTGCTGCTGCTCCGCGGTTCCGCCGGCCCAGGCTCCCGGCGCGCCCTGGGCCGCGTACTGCGGCTGGCTGGTGTAGGCGTGCTGCTGGCCGTAGTAACCGGGGTACTGCTGTTGGCCGGGCGGCTGCCACCCCGGAGCGCCCCACGGGTACGCCGACTGAGGCTGGGCTGGCTGGGGCTCGGCTGACTGGGGCTCGGCTGACTGGGGCTCGGTTGACTGGGGAGCGACCGGCTGCGGGGCGGTCGGCTGCTCACCGTTCGCGAGCTGCTCGCCGGACGGAGACCGGCCCGCGGTCGGGGTGCTGCTCTCGGGGGTGGCGCCCGGAGAACCCTCGGGCCGCTGCGGATCGGTCTCGTGCTCGTTCATGTCCATCACATTGCCCATCTGCGCTCCGACCGGCCTGTGTTACCCCTGGATGTTTTCTGTGAATGGGGCAGGCTACTCGTCGGGCGGATCCTCCGGCCGCTGCGTGGGCAGGGTCACTCGGAACGTGGCGCCCTCGCCGGTCTCGCTGATCACATCGACGGTGCCGCGGTGCGCCCGTACGATCGCGGCCACGATGGCCAGGCCCAGGCCCGTCCCGGTCGCGGCCTGATCGGTACGCCGGGTCCGCGCCTCGTCGGCGCGGTAGAACCGCTCGAAGACGTGCTCCTTCTGCTCCTCCGGGAGTCCCGGGCCGGTGTCCGCGATCTCGATGACCGCCCGGTTGCCCGGTTCGGCGTAGAGCCGCAGCGTCACCGAGGCGTCCGGCGGCGTGTGCGCCAGCGCGTTCGTCATCAGGTTGCCGATCACCTGCCGCAGCCGGGCGTCGTCGCCATACGCGACCAGTTTCTCCGGATTATCCCGGATATCCAGGTCGATCTTCCGGTCCGGCGCGGTGGCCTGGGCCGCCTGTACCGCGTCCACGGCGAGCACCGGAAGCTCGACCGGCGCGAGCACGATCGGCCGCTCGCGGTCCAGCCGGGCGAGCAGCAGCAGGTCGTCGACCAGCAGGCCCATCCTTGCGGCCTCGTCCTCGATCCGGCGCACCAGCTTGGCGACCTCCGCGGGCTCGGCGACCGCGCCCTGGCGGTACAGCTCCGCGAAGCCGCGGATGGTGGTCAACGGTGTGCGCAGCTCGTGCGAGGCGTCCGCGATGAACTGCCGCATCTTCTGCTCGGAGCGCAGCGCCCGGGACTCCGAGACCAGCGCGGCGTCGGCTGCGGCCAGGGCGGCGGCCTCCGCGGCGCGGGCTGCCGCCTCGGACTGCGCCCGCGCGGTGAAGGCTGCCTCGATCTGGGCGAGCATGGCGTTCAGCGCGCGGGAGAGCCGGCCCAGTTCGGTACGGGGTTCCGCGGCGTCGGGCTCCGGGTCCGGCACGCGTCTGGTGAGGTCGCCGGCGGCGATGGCGCCCGCGGTCTGCTCGATCTGTACCAACGGCACGAGACTCGAACGGACGATCGCGGCGCCGACGGCGGCCATCGCGATCAGGACTCCCAAGCCGACGAGCAGATCGATCCACATCAGCCGGGTCACCGCGAACTCGATCTCCGACATGTTCCGGCCGACGAACAGGTAGTCGCCGTTGTCCATGGACACGATGACCATCCGCCAGTGCACCCGGTTGCTGGACGACACCGCGGTGTAGGGCTGGTGCTGCTGCCGATCGTTGATCGCGTCGAGCCCCGTGATGAATGGCGGTAGGTCGTCGGCCCGCAGGACGGCCGAGTTGTAATAGGGCTCCCCGACCCCGCCCGCGGTCCGCAGCGCGAACACATATTCGGTCGGCAGCGTGACCTCGGCCTGGGTGAGCTGCCGGACGGTGAGGCCATCGAGCTTCACCGCCAGGACCGCGGCGACGCCCTGAAGTTCCTCGTCCATCCGGCCGATCAGGTAGGTGCGCAGCGCGAACGTGCTGGCGACACTGATCAGCGACAGCGCGGCGAAGACCAGCACGAGGACCGCGGCGAGCAGCTTGACCCGCAGCGGCGTGCTGCGCAGCTTCGCCGCCGCTGGCTCGGCGACCGCGGGCAGCGTATGGATGGCCACGCCCGCGCTCAGGTACTGGGCTTGCGCAGGACGTACCCGACGCCGCGCAGCGTGTGGATCAGGCGCGGTTGCACGTTGTCGACCTTGCGTCGCAGGTACGAGATGTACGACTCCACGATGTTGTCGTCGCCGCGGAAATCGTACTTCCACACGTGGTCCAGGATCTGCGCCTTGGACAGCACCCGGTTCGCATTCAGCATCAGGTAACGCAGCAGCTTGAACTCGGTCGGCGACAGCTGCACCCGCTGCCCGGCGCGGTAGACCTCGTGCGTCTCCTCGTCCAGCTCCAGGTCGGCGAACGTCAGTCGGCTCGGCGTCTCGTCGCCCGCCGTGGTGCGGCGCAACACGGCCCGGATCCGGGCGGTGAGCTCCTCGAGACTGACCGGTTTGGTCACGTAGTCGTCCCCGCCCAGCGTCAGCCCGCGGATCTTGTCGTCCGTGCCGTCGCGCGCGGTCAAGAAGACCACCGGAGTACGGGCGCCGCCCTCGCGCATCAGGCGGATCACCTCGAACCCGTCGAGGTCGGGCAGCATCACGTCCAGCACGACGAGGTCGGGGTTGGCGTTCTTGGCCGCGCTGACGGCGGCACTGCCGCTGGTCGCGGTGCTGACGTCGAACCCGGCGAAGCGGAGACTGGCGGAGAGCAGCTCGAGGATGTTGGCGTCGTCCTCGACGACGAGGAGCTTCGCCTCACTCTGCTTGGACTGCGTCTGCGTGGCCATGGCCACCATCTTTCTCCCAGCCGCTGCAGTCTGCCTGCACACTGGCTGAAAGTTTTCTGTGAGACAGCTCAGGGACGCTGGTCAGGCGGCCAGCACCAACGCCGACGGGACGAGGCCGACCGACGCCTGCGCGGCCCGGGCCAGTGAGCGCCGATCCGCGCCGGCCGCCGGGCGCAGCGCCGGGGCGCCGATCAGCGTCACGGTCGTTCCGCGCAGGCCGGCCACGCGACGGACCGACGACCAGAGCGTGTCGTCGCCGACGAACGCCGGCGCCGTCGAGTCATAGGCGATGGAGACCGGCACCACGGGTGCGCCCGCGTCCACGGCGGCCTGGAACATCGCCGGCCGGAACCGCCCGCGGCGGGCGCCGCAGTACGTCGTACCCTCCGGAAAGACCGCGACCGAACGACCGGCGCGCAATGCCCCGGCGATCTCGGCCACCGTCGCGGGCAGCGTCTTCGGCCGTGTCCGGTCCACGAAGATCGCGCCGGTCACGGCCGCCAGGGCGCCGATCCCGGGCCAACCGCGGACCTCGCACTTCGCGACCAGCCGGACCGGCGACACCGCCAGCAGCGCGACGACGTCCAGCCAGGACACGTGGTTCGCGACCAGCAGCGTGCCGGCACGCGGCAGCGCGCCGCGCCAGCGCAGCCGGACCCCCAGGGACGCGAGCATCACGCGGGCGACCGGCCGCAGCGCGACCCGGCGCAGGACCGGCACGAGCACAAGACCCATGACGAGTACGGCGGACAGCGTCACCAACCGCACCACCGCCGTCGCTGCGCTCGCGGTTTCCTCGCCGCCCGTGCGGCACCCGGTCCCGCACCCGGAGACGGGCTGCCAGATCATCCGAGCCACCCTGGGTTCACGACCGCGGGTTTCATCTGGTCGCGCCGAGGAAGTGCCGCCGGTAGCGCGGGTCGATCCGGTCCATGGACAGCAGCACGTAGAAGTCCGCGACGCGGAAGTCCGGGTCGTACGCCGGCTCGCCGCACACCCAGCTGCCCAGGCGCAGGTAGCCGCGTAGCAGCGGAGGAAGCGCGGTCTTCGGGTCGCCCACCGGCGTGGCCTCCGACAGCCAGGGCAGGCGCGGGCGCACGCGCATCGCGGGCGGCGACATGTGCTTGCCGGACAGCCGGGCCCAGACGCCCGCTGCGGTGTGGCCGCCGTCGTCGACCGGCACCGAGGCGCATCCGCCGAGCCAGCGCAGGTTGTTGAGGTGCAGGTAGCGAGCGATGCCCGCCCACATCAGATTGACCACGGCGCCGGAGCGGTGATCCGGGTGCACGCAGGACCGTCCGGTCTCGACCAGCTGGTCGCGCAGGGGGCTCAGACGGCTCAGGTCGAACTCGCCGTCGCCGTACCGGCGGCCGGCCCGTTCGGCGGCCTTCGGCGGAAGCATGCGGTACGTGCCGACGACCGCGCCCGTGGCGTCGTCGCGCACGACGAGGTGATCGCAGTATTGGTCGAACTCGTCGATGTCGCGCCCATCCGCGGCGCCGGGGAGGTGAGCGCCGAGTTCGGTGGCGAAGACGTCGTGGCGCAGCTTCTGCGCGGCCGCGACGTGACTGGCGTCGTTGGCGATCATGAGGGTGTAGCCGCTGGTCCCGGTCGAGGCGGGGGCGGTCAGGAGAACGGCCATGACAAATGTGTAAGGGCCGGACTTGCCGCCGGTATGTATGCCGAGGTGGTGACGGATGTCCGGAACATGAACGCCTCTGTCGTACCGCTGTGAGACCGTCGTGCCATGCAGATACCGGAGCGGTTCAACGGGCCGCCGACGTCGGGCAACGGCGGCTGGTCCGCGGGCGCGTTCGCGGTTGCGGCGGGCGCCCGCCACGACGGCAAGCCGTTCGAGGTGACGCTGCGGTTGCCACCGCCACTCGTTACCCCGCTCCAGCTGATCGACGGGCGGGTGACGGACGGTGCGAAGCTGGTCGCCGAGGTCGCGGCCGTGGCCGACGCCGGGGATGGCGTGGCCCCGGCCACGGTGGCCGAGGCGGTGGCCGCATCGCGGGCGTATCCGGGCTTCGTGGACCACCCGTTCCCGACCTGCTACGTCTGCGGCCCCGATCGGCCGCCCGGGGACGGCCTGCGGATCTTCGCCGGCCCGTTGCCGGACGGCCGGATGGCGGCACCGTGGACGGTTCCGGCGGACGTCTCGGTCGAAACCCTGTGGGCCGCGCTCGACTGCCCCGGCGGCTGGTCGGCGCTGCAGACCGGCCGGGTCTACCTGCTGGGCCGGATCGCCGCCGCGGTGGACGCGCTGCCCGCGCCGGGCGCGACGTGTGTCGTGGTCGGCGCCGCGGCCGCGCTGGCGGGCCGCAAGGCGATGGTCAACTCGTCGGTGTACTCCGCGGACGGTGCCCGCCTCGCCACGGCACGGGCCACCTGGATCGCCGTGGATTCGGTACCTTGATCCGTCCGCGCCGATGAAAGGAAGCGACCGTTGACCGTCGGGCAGCTCGAACCCGGGTCCGAGGAGATCGTGGTCCGGAACCTCACCAAGCAGTACAAGAAGGTACGGGCGGTGGACGACCTGTCGTTCAGCGTGCGCTCGGGCCGGGTCACCGGCTTCCTGGGTCCGAACGGCGCGGGCAAGACCACCACGCTGCGCGTACTGCTCAACCTGGTGAAGCCGACCGCCGGATCGGCCACCATCAGCGGGCGCCGCTACGTCGACCTGGATCAGCCGATCCGGCACGTCGGCGCGGTGCTCGAGGCGTCCAGCGCACACCGCGGTCGGACCGGCATCAACCACCTGCGGGTGATGTGCGCCGCGGCCGGCCTGCCACGGGAACGGGCCGATGAGGCGCTGGCACTGGTCGGGCTGACCCCGGCGGCTAACCGCAAGTTCAAGGGCTACTCGCTGGGCATGAAACAGCGGCTGGGCATCGCCGCCGCGCTGCTCGGCGACCCTCGGGTGCTGATCCTGGACGAGCCGGCCAACGGACTCGACCCGGAAGGCATCCGCTGGATGCGCGACCTGCTCAAGGCCCTGGCCGCCGAGGGCCGCACGATCCTGGTCTCCAGCCACCTGCTCGGCGAGATGCAACAGCTCGCCGACGACGTGGTGATCCTCGCCGCGGGCCAGCTGATCCGGCAGGGCCCGGTCGACGAGGTGCTCGGCTCGATGACGGGACTTTCCCAGGTACGGGTCCGCACCCCCCATGTCGCCGAGCTGACCGCCGCGCTGGCGCAGCTGAACGCCACCGTGAGCACGCTGCCCGACGGCGCGCTGCTGGTCACCGGCGCGGACGCCGCCACGGTCGGGCACGCGGCCTTCACCGCCTCGGTCGAGCTGCACGAGCTGACCGGCGAGCGGGCCGACCTCGAACAGGTGTTCCTGCAGCTCACGGCCGGAAGGGCGAGCATCCGATGAATCTTCTGAAGGCCGAGTTGCTGAAGATCCGGACCACCTCGACGTGGTGGGTGTTCGGCCTGATCATGCTGCCGCTGTGGGCGCTGGCCGTCCTCTACAACTGGGGCACGGCGAACGCCTCGCGCGGCGTCGACCCGGCCGAGTCGGGCATGTCGGCCGACCAGGCCGAGCAGCTGCGGGTCGCGAGCGAGGCGGTGAACGTGGCCACCACGCTCTACACCAGCGGGCAGTTCCTCGGCGTGCTGATCGTCATGCTGCTCGGCGCGATCGTGGTGACCAACGAGTTCTACCACCAGACCGCCACCACCACGTTCCTGGTCACCCCGATCCGGGAGCGTGTGGTGCTGGCCAAGCTGGCCGCCTCGGTACTGCTGGGTCTCGTGTTCTGGCTGGGCACGACGATCCTGAACCTGATCGTCGTACCGTTCGTTCTCCGGTCCATGGACCTGGGCGCGCAGCTCGGCGACCCGGCCATCTGGCGGGCCATCGGGCTCAACGCGCTGGCGTTCGCGCTGTGGGCCATCCTCGGCGTCGGCTTCGGCGTGCTCATCCGCAACCAACTCGCCGCGACACTGACGCTGTCAATCACGTACGTGATCGGCAACTTCGGTGCCAGCCTGGTGTTCTTCCTACTCACCGAGTACGTGGCCCGATGGATCAGCAAGCTGCAGGTGATCGTGCCGACGGTCGCGTCGCAGCTGATGATCGCGGGCACCGACCTGCCCGGCAATCCGCCGCGCTGGGTCGGCGCTGTCGTTCTGATCGGATATGCCGCGGTCGCCGGCGTCGTCGGCACGGCAATCATGAGGCGCCGGGACATCAGTTAACGCGCGGACGGTTGCGGTTCTGTCACGGCGTAGCCTTGACGGGAATCCTTTCCGTCCCGTGTGACGATCGCGTCGCGTGCTGACAAACGGTGAAAGAGGCGAACACGGCAGTGTCGACCCAGCAAACTTCGCAGGACAATCCGCTGGCGGACTTCGGTCCCAACGAGTGGATCGTCGACGAGATGTACCAGCGCTACCTGGCCGACCCGACCAGCGTCGATCCTGCCTGGCACGATTTCTTCGCCGACTACAAGCCGGCGATGGCCAGCGGCTCGATCGTGACGCCCGACGAGGCGACCGCGGCCAACGCGACCGCATCGGCCAAGCGCGCCGGTACGGACGCTCCGGCCGCCACGACCGTCGCCCCGGTCAAGCCGACCGTCCCGGCCTCGACGCCCGCGCCCGCGAAGCCCGCTCCCGCTCCCGCCCCCGCTGCCAAGCCCGCCCCGACGCCGGCCCCCAAGGCGCCGAACGGCGCGGTCCCGCCCGGCGCCAAGGTCACCGCGCTGCGCGGTGTCGCGGCCCGGATCGTGCAGAACATGGACGCCTCGCTCGAGGTGCCCACCGCCACCTCGGTGCGCGCGGTGCCGGCGAAGCTGCTCGTCGACAACCGCATCGTGATCAACAACCACCTCGCCCGCGGCCGTGGCGGCAAGGTCAGCTTCACCCACCTCATCGGCTGGGCGATGGTCCGCGCCGTCATCGACCACCCGGAGATGAACAACTCGTTCGCCGAGGTGGACGGCAAGCCCGTGCTGGTCACGCCCGAGCACATCAACCTGGGCATCGCCATCGACCTGGCCAAGAAGGACGGCTCCCGCACGCTGGTCGTGCCGTCGATCAAGAACTGCGAGCAGATGGATTTCCGCAAGTTCTGGCAGGCGTACGAGGACGTGGTCCGGCGCGCCCGCCGCGGCGAGCTGACCATGGACGACTACGCGGGGACGACGATCTCGCTGACCAACCCCGGCGGCATCGGCACGGTGCACTCGATCCCGCGGCTGATGGCCGGGCAGAGCGCGATCATCGGCGTGGGTGCGATGGAGTATCCGGCGCCGTACGCGGGCATGTCCGACGAGACGCTGGCCGACCACGCCGTCAGCAAGGTCACCACGTTGACCAGCACGTACGACCACCGGGTGATCCAGGGCGCCCAGTCCGGCGAGTTCCTCAAGGCCATCCACGAGTTCCTGCTCGGGGAGCATGGGTTCTACGACGACATCTTCACGTCGCTGCGGATCCCGTACGAGCCGGTCCGCTGGGTGCGCGACGTGGCCCGTACCAGCGAGGGGCAGATCGACAAGGCGGCTCGAGTCATCGAGCTGATCCACGCCTACCGGGTACGCGGCCACCTCATGGCCGATACCGACCCGCTCGAGTTCGAGATCCGCCGGCACCCCGACCTGGACGTGCTCCAGCACGGCCTGACCTTGTGGGACCTCGACCGGATGTTCCCGGTCGGCGGCTTCGCCGGCAAGCAGAAGATGAAGCTGCGCGACGTCCTCGGCGTGCTGCGCGACACGTACTGCCGCCGGGTCGGCATCGAGTACATGCATATCCAGGGCCCGGAGGAGCGGCGCTGGATCCAGGACCGGATCGAGATCAAGTACACGAAGCCGGACTCGGACGCCCAGAAGCACATCCTCAACCGACTGAACGCTGCCGAGGCGTTCGAGACGTTCCTGCAGACCAAGTACGTGGGCCAGAAGCGGTTCTCGCTCGAGGGCGGCGAGTCGCTGATCCCGCTGCTCGACGAGGTGTTGCAGGCGTCCGCCGAGTCCGGCCTCGATGAGATGGTCATCGGCATGGCTCACCGCGGCCGGCTCAACGTGCTCGCGAACATCGTCGGCAAGCCGTACGAGAAGATCTTCAACGAGTTCGAGGGCCAGATGGACCCGAGGACCTCGCACGGCTCGGGCGACGTGAAGTACCACCTGGGCCAGACCGGCAAGTACACGACGCCGGACGGCGAGCACTCGACGACGGTGAGCGTGGTCGCCAACCCGTCCCATCTGGAGGCCGTCGACCCGGTGCTCGAGGGCATCGTGCGGGCCAAGCAGGACCGTCTCGACCTCGGCCTGCACGGCTACACGGTGCTGCCCTTACTGGTGCACGGCGACGCGGCGTTCGCCGGCCAGGGCGTGGTCGCCGAGACGCTGAACCTGTCCCAGCTGCGCGGCTACCGCACCGGCGGCACGGTGCACGTGGTAGTCAACAACCAGGTCGGCTTCACCACGGCACCCGAGTACAGCCGCTCGTCGCTGTACTCGACGGACGTGGCCCGGATGATCCAGGCGCCGATCTTCCACGTGAACGGCGACGACCCCGAGGCCGTCGTGCGGGTGGCGCGGCTGGCGTTCGAGTATCGCCAGGCGTTCAACAAGGACGTGGTCATCGACCTGGTCTGCTACCGGCGTCGGGGCCACAACGAGGGTGACGACCCGTCGATGACCAACCCGCGGATGTACAAGATCATCGACACCAAGCGCAGCGTCCGCAAGCTCTACACCGAGGAGCTGATCGGTCGCGGCGACCTCAACCTGGACGACGCCCAGGAGCAGTTGCGCGACTACCAGCAACAACTCGAGCAGGTCTTCAAGGCCACCCGCGACACGGTTGGCTCGCCGCCGCGACCGCGGCCCCTCGCCGAGGAGCCGGAGCCACAGGTGGACACGGCGATCGACGCGGCCGCCCTGCGGGCGGTCGGCCAGGCGCACGTCGACCTGCCCGAGGGCTTCACCCCGCACAAGCGGGTCCAGCAGCTGCTCGAGCGCCGGGCCAAGATGGCCGTCGAGGGCGGCATCGACTGGGGCTTCGGCGAGCTGATCGCGTTCGGCTCGCTGCTGCACCAGGGCGTCACGGTCCGCCTGGCGGGTCAAGACTCGCGGCGCGGTACGTTCACGTCGCGGCACGCGTCGATCGTCGACTCGCACACCGGCAAGGACTTCCTGCCACTGTCCACGCTGGCCACCGGCAACGCCCGGTTCTTCGTCCACGACTCGCTGCTCAGCGAGTACGCGGCGATGGGCTTCGAGTACGGCTATTCGGTGGAGAACCCCGACGCGCTGGTGCTGTGGGAGGCGCAGTTCGGTGACTTCGCCAACGGCGCGCAGTCGATCGTGGACGAGTTCATCTCGTCTGGCGACGTGAAGTGGGGTCAGCAGTCCTCGCTGGTGCTGCTGCTTCCGCACGGGCAGGAGGGCCAGGGACCGGACCACTCGTCCGGCCGTCTCGAGCGGTTCCTGCAGATGTGCGCGCAGGACAACATGCGAGTGGCCAACCCGACCACGCCCGCGAACTACTTCCACCTGCTTCGCCGGCAGGGGTTGTCCACCAAGCGGAAGCCGCTCGTGGTGTTCTCGCCGAAGTCGCTGCTGCGGCACCGGCTGGCGGTCTCGTCGATCGCCGACTTCACCCAGGGCACGTTCCAGCCGGTGCTGGGCGACGCCGGGATCAACGGCAACCCGCTCCAGATCGAGGCGGTCAAGCGGGTGCTGCTCTGTTCCGGCAAGGTCTACTACGACCTGTACCAGGCGCGGGCCGAGCGCGGCATCACGGACACCGCGATCATCCGGATGGAGCAGCTCTACCCGTTGCCCGTGGAGGAGCTCAAGGCCGTGCTGGCGCAGTACCCGAACACCGAGGACTTCGCCTGGGTGCAGGAGGAGCCGGCCAACCAGGGTGCGTGGTCGTTCGTGGCGCTGAACCTACTCGAGCACCTCGAAGGGGTGCGGCTGCGCCGCATCTCCCGGCCCGCGGCCGCGGCCCCCGCGGTGGGCTCGGCGAAGCTGCACGCGGCCGAGCAGGCGGCACTCATCGAGGCGGCGCTACCCCGGCCGTAACGATTTGCTAGAACTGGGGCGCCCCGCCGTGACGGCGGGGCGCCCTCTCAACCTGGGAGAACGCGTGTACTTCACGGACCGTGGCATCGAGGAGTTGGTCGAGCGGCGCGGCGACGAAACCGTGACGCTCGAGTGGGTCGGCGAGCAGCTGCGCACCTTCGTAGATGCCCACCCTGAGTTCGAGACGCCGATCGAGCGCTTCGCGACGTGGCTGGCCCGCGACGACGAGGACGATGAGGACTAGGGACCCCCGGCCGATCCGGCGGGTCGAGGCCGAACCCGGCGTCGAGATCGACCGCGATGCCTGGTGGGCTCGGATCCCGGCGGTCGCCGCGATCCTGGACCACGGCCTCGACATCCCGGCCGGCGTGACGTTCCTGGTGGGCGAGAACGGCTCCGGCAAGTCCACGCTGGTCGAGGCGCTCGCTGCGGCGCACGGCCTGAACCCGGAGGGCGGTTCGCGCGGGGCGATGCACCGCACCCGGGTGACCGAGTCGCCGCTGGGCGAGGCGTTACGCCTGATCCGGACGCCGGGCCGGCGCGCCCACGCCTACTTCCTGCGCGCCGAGACGATGCATGGCCTATACACGTACCTGCAGGACGAGGTCGGCGACCCCGGCATGTTTCATGAACGCAGCCACGGCGAGGGCTTCCTGGAACTGCTCGAGCGCAAGTTCAACGGGTACGGCTTCTACCTCATGGACGAGCCGGAGGCGCCGCTGTCGTTCACGTCCACGCTGGGGCTGCTGGGCCGGCTCGACGCGCTGCGCGCCGACGGCGCCCAGATCGTCGTCGCGACGCACTCGCCGCTGCTGACGGCGCTGCCGGGCGCGACGATCCTGGAGCTGGGCGCGCACGGTATCCGGCACGCGGCGTGGGACGAGCTGGAGATCGTGGCGCACTGGCGGGGCTTCCTCGCTCGACCGGGCGCATATCTGGACGCCCTGCTGGGCTGAGATCCGCGTACCGCGCCGGTAGGTTGAGGGCGTGGTGCGGAGCGTGTACGTCGCCGGCCTCGGGCCCGGCGTCGGCAAGGGGACGGTGGCACTCGGCCTCGTCGAGTTGCTGTCCCGGCAGGTGGCCCGGATCGGGGTGTTCCGGCCGCTGGTGAGCGGCTCGGAGCAGGATCCGCTCCTCACGCTGCTGACCAAGCGCTACCCGCTCGTCGCGCCCTACGAGGACTCGTACGGCGTGACCACCGCGGAGGCCTTGGCACTGGTTTCCGACGGGCGGCGGGAGGAGCTGATCTCGCGGATCGTCGAGCGCTACCGCGAGGTGGAGCGGCGCTGTAGCTCGGTCGTGGTGATCGGAAGCGACTTCGCGGACGGGCACCACCATCAGGACGGTCGCGACGAGATGCCACGGGAGCTCGCGTTCAATGCCCGGCTGGCCACCGAGTTCGGCAGCGTCATGGTGCCGGTGGTCAGCGGCGAGGGCCGCACCAGCGAGTCGCTCGGCAGCGCGGCGCGCAGCGCGTACCACTCGCTCGTCGATCTTGGCGCGACGGTCCTGGCCGTGATCGCGAACCGGGTGCCGGACGGCGTGGTGCTGCCGGCCGGCCTGCCGGTCCCGGCCTGGGCGGTCCCCGAGGTGCCGGCCGTGGCCGCACCGACGGTGGCGGAGGTCGCGGCGGCGCTGGACGCCACGATCGTGACCGGCGGGCCCGCCGCGCTCGATCGCGACGTGCTGGAGTACGTGGTCGGCGGCGCGCATGTGCCGGCCGTGCTCGACTATCTCGTCGACGGCGCGTTGCTGATCACGCCCGGCGACCGGGCAGACGTGCTGGTCGCGGCGAGCGCGGCGCACGCGGCCGGCAACGTCACACTGGCGGGCATGGTGCTGACGATCGGCGAGTTCCCCGATCCGCGCGCGGTACGGGTGATCGAGCGACTCAACACCGGGCTCGCTATGCTCGTCGTGCCGACCAACAGTTACCAGACGATCTCGGCGGCGGGCCGGATCGAGGCGACGCTGAGTACGAATACGCCGCGCAAGATCGAGGCCGCGCTGGGCGCGTTCGAGTCGCATGTGGACACCGCGGAGCTGACCCGGCTGCTCGATGTGGCGCGGTCCAGCCGGGTGACACCGCTGATGTTCGAGAACGATCTGATCGACCGCGCCCGCGCCGACAAGCGGCATCTCGTGCTGCCCGAGGGAACCGAGGAGCGGATCCTGCGGGCCACCGAGACGCTCCTGCGCCGCGGCGTCGCCGACCTGACGCTGCTCGGCGATCCGGCCGAGATCGCCCGGCGGGCGCGCGAGATCGGCGTCGAGATCGGCGCGGCCCGGCTGGTCGACCCGGCGACGAGCGACTGGCGCGACGGCTTCGCCGAACGGTACGCGGAGCTGCGCAAGCATCGGGCCGTCACGTTGGACCTGGCGTACGACGTGGTCCGCGACGTCAACTACTTCGGCACGATGATGGTGGCGTCGGGGCTGGCGGACGGCATGGTGTCCGGCGCCAACCACACCACGGCCGCGACGATCCGGCCCGCGTTCGAGATCATCAAGACCGTGCCCGGGGTGAGCGTCGCGTCCAGCGTCTTCTTCATGCTGCTCGCCGATCGCGTCCTGGTGTACGGCGACTGCGCCGTCAACCCCGACCCCGACGCGGCCCAGCTCGCCGATATCGCCCTCTCGTCGGCGCAGACCGCGTCGGCGTTCGGCGTCGAGCCGCGCGTCGCGATGCTGTCCTACTCGACCGGCAGCTCGGGCGCGGGGGCGGACGTCGAGAAGGTCGCCGCGGCCACCGCGCTGGTCCGTGCACGCCGGCCGGAGCTGCCGGTGGAAGGACCGATCCAGTACGACGCGGCGGTCGACCCCGCGGTCGCGGCCACGAAGCTGCCGGACAGCACGGTCGCGGGTAAGGCCACGGTTTTCGTCTTTCCGGACTTGAACACCGGCAACAACACCTACAAGGCGGTCCAGCGGTCGGCCAACGCGGTCGCGGTCGGGCCGGTCATGCAGGGGCTGCGCCGGCCGG
The DNA here is from genome assembly GCA_036001925.1 of Actinoplanes sp. Lineage (GTDB taxonomy): Bacteria > Actinomycetota > Actinomycetes > Mycobacteriales > Micromonosporaceae > Actinoplanes. The sequence goes on along the minus strand of DASYTU010000292.1, from coordinate 12,424 downwards.
TCAACGACCTGTCCCGCGGCGCCACGATCAAGGACATCGTGAACACGGTGGCGATCACCGCGATCCAGGCCGCACGGTGAGCGCGAGGAGCGAGCGCAGCGAGCCCCGCAGCGCGAACAAAGAAGACACGGTGAGCGCGAGGAGCGAGCGCAGCGAGCCCCGCAGCGCGAACAAAGAAGACACGATGAGCGCGCCTCGCGGTTGCGGACGAAAGAGGGGCCTGTGACTCGCGTTCTCGTGCTCAACTGCGGCTCGTCATCGGTCAAATACCGGCTCTTCGACGGCCCGGCGACGGTCGCGAAGGGTCTGATCGAGCGGATCGGCGAGTCCGGCGGCGACGCCGTGGATTTCTCGTCCGCGCTGAGCACGATCATGGACGCGGTCGATCTGAACGGGCTCGCCGCGGTCGGGCACCGGGTGGTGCACGGCGGCAGCGCGTTCGAAGCGCCGACGATCCTCGACGACAACGTGATTGCGACGATCGAGAGCCTGGTGCCGCTCGCGCCACTGCACAACCCGCCCGCGCTGTCCGGCATCGCGGTGGCCCGCAAACTGCTGCCCCATGTGCCACAGGTCGCGGTATTCGACACCGCGTTCCACGCGACGATCCCGCCCTCCGGCACGACCTGGGCGATCGACACATCGCTGGCGCAGCGGTGGCAGATCCGGCGGTACGGCTTCCATGGCACGTCGCACGCCTACGTCGCCCGCCAGACCGCCGGGCTGCTCGGCCTCGCCCCTGCGGCAGCGAACGTCGTCACGCTGCACCTCGGCAATGGGGCGAGCGCGTGCGCGGTCCAGGGCGGGCGGAGCGTCGCCACGTCGATGGGCATGTCGCCGCAGGGCGGCCTGGTGATGGGCACCCGCAGCGGCGACATCGATCCCACGGTGATATTTCACCTGCATCGGGTCGCGGGTCTGCCCATCGACGAGATCGAGCGGTCGCTGACCTGGTACGCCGGCATGAAAGGGCTGACCGGGGACAACGACATGCGCGCGGTGGTACGCCGCCGCAACGCCGGCGAGCCGGCGGCAACGCTGGCCTTCGACGTCTACTGCCGCCGGATCAAGGAGTACGTCGGCGCGTACATCGCTGTCCTGGGGCGGGTCGACGCGATCACGTTCACGGCCGGGGTGGGCGAGCACTCGACCGAGGTGCGGGCCGCGTCTCTGGCGGGCCTGGAACCGCTCGGCATCGCGATCGATGCCGAGCGCAACAAGCAAGGCGGCCCGATCATCTCACCGGACGGCTCCCGAGTGACGGTGTGCGTGGTCCCGACCGACGAGGAGCTCGAAATCGCGCACCAGGTTCGGGCGGCGCTCAATCTCGACGCCTAACCGTCCTTCATCCCGGGGTGGTCGCGCCCCGCGGAGGCAGAGCCGCGCGACCGCACCAAGCGGAGGGACCGCAGCGACTGCGGTATCTCACCGGTACCAGGCGCGAGCCGCCGAGCGGAGCGAGGCCACCCAGACCAGCGGGCTGCGATTACGGTCCGCGACCGCCACGCGGGAGCCTTGGCTGTGCGGAAGACTAGTGGCAATGGAGCACACCAATCTTCCACTTAAGCCGGCGTGCTCGGTCGGCGGTGACGATGAGTGAAGACGGCCGGCATTCCACGTCGATCATGGGGTTAGAACGGTGTTTCGTCCGGTTTGGGCAGCCATAACCCCATGATCGTCCTCCACCTGAGAGTTGATCATGGGATTGTGACGGTGTTTCGTCCGATTTGTCTGGCGCTAACCCCATGATCGACTGAAATGGGGGCGGGGCCGATGCGCCCGGCCGAAGGTTGGCGTCGCCCGGCCGAGAGGTTAGCTAGCAAGCCAGACGATCAACGCGATGACCACGATCGCGACGATGACCGCCCCGATGATCATCGGGGCTCGGGAGGCGGTCGCCGGCTCGTCGGGAGCGTTCTGGGTGAAGGCCCGGAACGCCTCGGTGTTGCCGCTGGGGTCGACGGAGTTGTCAGGCATGCGGACGACCATAGCCAAGGCGCGCACGCCTTGGCGACCTAGGTTGCCGGCAAACCTGCCAGGCCAAACGTCTCGGGGCGTCGAAATTCCCCCGATCGCGGACAACTCAACGGGAGGAAGCTCAGGAACTCAACGGGAGGAAGCTCCGGGCCGTCCCGCCTCAATGCAGGTGGTCGATCGCCACCTTGCCGAACACTTCGCCGGAGTTGAGCCGCGCGAAGGCGTCCGCGACCGCCGTGAAGCCGTACGTCGAGTCGATCACCGGCCGGATTCCCTTGGACACCATGAGGTCGAGCAGCGCGGCCAGCTCCGTCGGGGTGCCCATGGTGCTGCCCAGAATCTCGAGCCGCATCGCGAATACCCGCCGCAGGTCGACGGTGGCCTGGTGGCCGGCGGTGGCACCGCAGACCACGATGCGCGCGCCCGGTTTCGACGACTTCATCGAGTGGTCGAACGTCGGCGCGCCGACCGACTCGATCACCACGTCGACCCGCTCCGGCAGGCGCGCGCCGTTCTCCAGCGCGGTGGCGCCGAGCGCGGCGATCCGCCCTCGCTTCCAGGCCTCGCGGCTGGTCGCGTAGACCCTTTTGCCGAGCGCGTTGGCGAGCACCACGGCGGCCGTCGCCACGCCGCCGCCCGCGCCCTGGACGAGCACCGACTCGGCCTCGTCGACGCGACCGGAAGCGGTCAGCATGTGAAACGCGGTCAACCACGCCGTGGGCACGCACGCCGCGTCCAGGAACGACATGCCGGCCGGCTTGGGGATCAGATTTTCCCGCGGTACGGACACCCGCTCGGCCAACGTCCCGGGGTAACGCTCGGAGAGCAGCGACAGCCCACGCGGATCGGTCGAGTCCGGTACCACGGGGTACACGACCACCTCGTTGCCGTCCGGGTCGACGCCCGAGGCGTCGCAGCCCAGTATCATCGGCAGCCGATCGCTCGGCAGGCCGACGCCGCGCAGGGACCAGATGTCGTGATGGTTCAGCGAACTGGCCCGCACATCGACGGTGACCCACCCGTCCGGGTACGTGGGTTCGGGAAGGTCACCGACGGTGAGCGCGGCGAGCGGCTCGTCCGGCTTTGCGGTTGAGGCGTAGGCGGCACGCATGGACCGAGCCTAGACGGGTTGCGGCGCCCGGGTGGTCGGTGCGCCCACCCGGCGGGCCACCCCGTCGTGCTCCGCTGCCGCGGCGACGGCGGCCGCCACGGCCGGGGCCACCCGCGGGTCGAGCGCGGACGGCACGATGCCGTCGGGACGCAAGGCGTCGGAGACCACCTCGGCGATAGCCTCGGCCGCCGCGACCTTCATCCGCTCGGTGACCGTGGTCGCCCGCGCGTCCAGCGCGCCGCGGAAGATGCCCGGGAACGCCAGCACGTTGTTGATCTGGTTCGGGAAGTCGCTGCGGCCGGTCGCCACGATCGCGGCGTACCGGGACGCGATATGCGGCGGGACTTCCGGCGTCGGGTTGGCCAGCGCGAAGATGATCGCCTCGGGCGCCATGCCGGCCAGCGCCGTCTCGTCGATCGAGCCGCCGGAGACCCCGACGAGGACGTCGGCGCCGATCAGCGCCTCGCGGATACCGCCGGTCCGGCCCGAGTAGTTGGTCGCCGCCGCCAACTCCACCTTGGTCGCGGTGAGGCCGGTCCGGTCCGGGTGCAGGATGCCCTGCGAGTCGCAGACGATGATGTTGCCGCCGTCAATGCCGGCTGCGATGAGCATCCGGGTGATGGCGACGCCCGCCGCGCCCGCGCCGCTGATGACCACCCGCAGATCGTTGAACCGGCGGCCGAGCAGCGCGACCGCGTTGCGGAGCGCGGCCAGCACGACGACCGCCGTACCGTGCTGGTCGTCGTGGAAGACCGGGATGTCGAGGGCGGCGTCGAGGCGGCGCTCGATCTCGAAGCAACGCGGCGCGCTGATGTCCTCGAGGTTGATCCCGCCGAACGATGGCGCGAGCGCCTTGACGATCGCGACCAGTTCGTCGGCGTCCTGGGTGTCGAGGCAGATCGGCACCGCGTCGACGCCACCGAACTGCTTGAACAGCACCGCCTTGCCCTCCATCACGGGCATGGCGGCCTTCGGGCCGATGTTGCCGAGGCCCAGCACGGCCGAGCCGTCGGTGACCACGGCGACGGTGTTGCCGGTCCACGTGTAGTCGGCGGCGAGCGTCGGGTCGTCGGCGATCGCCTCGCAGACCCGGGCGACGCCGGGCGTATAGGCGAGCGACAGGTCGTCGCGACTGGACAGTGGGACGGTGCTGGCGACCGCCATCTTTCCGTGCCGGTGCAGGTCGAAGACGGGGTCGGCGGCCAGGGCAGGATCGAGCTCGAAGCTGAAGTAGGACACAGGGACCTCCAGAGGCGCATCGGGACGTCGGCGTGCCAGCCGGCCTGGGCGCGCGTCTGCGCCGACCGACGTGGGATGCGGGGGTCACCCGGGAAGCAACCGCAAGACTTCGGTGTGCTGCGGTTACGGGAGACTAACGTAACCAGGACGGCCGCGGCCAGTAACGGCACAGAACACGGCCGATGACATCCGCCACTCCGTACGCTCTCGAGTCGTCGGTGACGAACTCGTTGTCGCCCCGTACCCACCAGCCGTTGTCCTGCTCGCGCACCGCGCGCTTGACGACCAGCAGCTCGGGCCGGCTCCGGAAGCGCGCGACCACGACGTCGCCGGCGCGGACGCGACCACCGCGACGGACCAGCAGGGCGTCGCCCGCGCGGAGCGTGGGCGCCATGGACGGGCCCCGCACGAGTACGGCGAGCAGCGGCAGTCGCACCCTCAAGGCATCAGTCCTCCATCGCGTTAGCAGGGGAGGGAAGGGGGTAGTGTCATTCGCGGATCATCGCAAACGTATGGAGGGGTCCTGATGCGACTTCCGCGCATCCTCATGCCGCGCACCGTCGTCAGCGCGCACTGCGACCTGCCCTGCGGGGTATACGACCCGGCGCAGGCCCGCATCGAGGCCGAGTCCGTGAAGGCCATCGCCGAGAAGTACCAGGCGAACACGGATCCGGAGTTCCGCACCCGCGCCATCTTCATCAAGGAGCAGCGGGCCGAGCTCGTCAAGCACCACCTCTGGGTGCTGTGGACCGACTACTTCAAGCCGCCGCACTTCGAGAAGTACCCGAACCTCCACCAGCTGTTCAACGAGGCCACGAAGCTTGCCGGCGCGGCCGGCGCCAAGGGGTCGGTCGACCCGGCCGTGGCGGACCAGCTGCTCGCCAAGATCGAGGAGATCTCCAAGATCTTCTGGGAGACCAAGCAGGCGTGAGCCCTGCAATCACCAATCGGCCGGCACGTCGCGAGGATGTGCCGGCCGCTCGCTGAACGGGCCTCCCCGGCCTCCTCCATTTGCCGCTAGAGTCTCGTCCATTAGGAGGATGGGTAGGGTGACCCGAGCGACGCAGACGCAACCGGAGCCGGCGATCGAAGACGACGTCGTACTGCTCACGGTGCCCGCCGACGGCGGGTACCTCGGCGTGCTCCGGACCGCGACCGCAGGCCTCGCGGCGCGGCTGCATTTCGCCCTCGACGAGATCGAGGACCTGCGGATCGCCGTGGACGAGGCGTGCGCGATGCTCCTCGCGATCGCCACCCGCGGCGCCGAACTGGAGTGCCGGTTCGCGGTCACCGACGACGCCCTCGGCGTCGAGGTCACCGTGTCGACCGTCCGCGGCGCCCGGCTCCCCGCCGAGTCCTCGTTCGCCTGGAAGGTGCTGACCGCGCTGACGACGTCGGCATCCGCCGAAACCTCCGGCCGGCACGCCACCATCCGCCTCCTCACCCGGCGGACCGAGTTCTGACGCTCAGCGCTGGTTTGCCGCGATGATGTAGTCGAGGTGCCGCCGGCCCACTTCCGCGGACGCGTCGGGATCGCCGGCCGTGAGGCAGGCGAGCAGTTCCCGGTGGTCGGCGTCGATGCGTGCCCAGTACCCGGCCGGAAGGCTCTCGGTCACGTCCTCCCCGTACGAGACGTGGTAGAGCGGCCGCGTGACCAGCTCGAACAGCGGATTGCCGGTCGCCTTGGCCACCGCCTCGTGGAACTCGGAGTGTGCGCGCAGCATCACGTCGAAGTCGTCGATCGCCGGATCGAAGAGTGCCGCCCTGATCTCCGCCAGATGCGCCTCGGTACGCCGTACCGCGGCCAGCGCGGCGGCTGGGACCTCCAGCACCCGGCGCAGCTCGAGCAGGTCGGCAAAGCCGATGCCGGCCGAGTTGGTGAGCAGCGTGAGCCCGGTGGAGAGTGCCTCGGACAGTTGCCGGGCGTTCGGGTGGGCCACGAAGCTTCCTCCCGTGACGCCGCGCGTGGTGACGATCAGGTGCTGGCTGGCGAGCAGCCGCAACGCCTCACGCACGGTGCTGCGGCTGACACCGGTGCGCACGCACAGCTCCGGCTCGGGCGGCAGCCGTTCGCCGGGCTGCAGCCGCCCCGAGGTGATATCGGCGCGCAGCTCGTCCGCCAGCACCTGATACGCCGGCGGTCGCACCGTTGATCCAGTCACGAATACAGCGTAGGGCTTGGAACCGGTCGGGAGACCTTTTAATCGACGCCCAGCGCCCGCGTACTGGCCGGAAGGACGATCAGCACCCCCACCAGGGCGCCGAGTGCCATCAGCACGAGACCCGCCCAGAGCGGCCCGGTCTGCAGCAGGAAACCCCCGGACGCGATCACCATGAGCTGCACCACGATGGCCGGGCCCCGCGCGCCGGCCACCCGCCGGCCCAGCGCCCGCGCGACGAAATAGACGAAAACGGCACCGATCGCCGCCAGGACGGTCAAGGCGATCGCGACCGTCAGGCTGCCGGCGTCCGCGGTCAGATCCAAGATGATCAGGTACGCGGTAAGCACCGCCAGTCCGGCCGCCTCGGCGAAGAGCAGGCGCACCGCCCAGACGAGCGTCGCGGGCGCCGAAGTGTCGGGTTTCTCGCCGGTCACATAAGCACCATAGCGATCGACTCGGAGGGGTCGCCCGGTACAGTGCCGCCCATGCGAGCGTTACTGGTGGTTAACCCGAAGGCCACCACGACCAGTGAACGCAGCCGGGACGTACTCGTCCGGGCCTTGCGCAGCCAGGTGGAGCTGACCGTCGCATACACCAGCCGGCGCGGTCATGCCGCGGCGCTGACCCGGGCGGCCGCTGAGAGCGGCGTCGACGTCGTGGTGACGCTAGGTGGGGACGGCACGGTGAACGAGGCCGTGAACGGGCTGATGACGGCCGAGGACGTGCTGTCCGGCCGGACCGTGGCGCCGGCGTACCGGCTGCCCGCACTGGCCGTGGTGCCCGGCGGATCGACGAACGTCTTCGCTCGCGCGCTGGGCCTGCCCCGCGACTGGATCGAGGGCACCGGCGTGATCCTGGCGGGACTGCGCGACGGACGGCACCGGGTCATCGGGCTGGGCCGTGCCGACGACCGGTATTTCACCTTCTGCGCCGGCATGGGGCTGGACGCGGCGGTCGTGCGGCGGGTGGAGCAGGCCCGGCTGCGCGGCCGTACGTCAACGCCGGCCCTGTACGTGCGCTCGATGATCGGGCAGTTCTTCACGGACGAGGACCGCAAATCCCCGCCCCTGTCGATAGAACGCCCCGGCGACCCGACCGAGACCGAGCTGGGCACGGTCATCATCCAGAACACCGCGCCCTGGACGTACGTCGGCGATCGCCCGATCAATCCCAATCCGGAAGCGTCCTTCGACCGGGGTCTCGACGTTCTGGCCCTGCGGCGTCTGTACGTCGGCAGTACGGCACGCACCGTGAGGCAGATCGTGTCACAGAAGGCGGACCCGCACGGCGGCCAGGTGCTGCGGCTGCATGATCAAGCCGAGTTCACGGTCGTGGCGAGTCGGCCGCAGCCGTTCCAACTGGACGGTGACTACCTGGGCGAGCGCCAGAAGGTGCACTTCGTGTCCGTACCCGAGGCGCTACGTGTGATCTGCTGACGACTGGAGTACCCGCGCGGGAAGATCCTCACGATCCGTTACAGAAAGCCGTGCAAAAGGGTCGGCAACAGGCCCGGCACGGTACTACATTGATGGGAGCTCTCGTCATCCGGCTCTGGAAGTGCCTACAGAACCGGACAAAGGGGTCGTGACCTAGCTCACCCGCTCGGAGATTTTCTTGGCGCTACCCTTGACAACACGTGAGTTCGTGAAAGCATTCACAAGCGATATGAAGTAACCGGTTGCCGCCCGCGCGCGCTCCTAATCGAGAAGCGCAGGAACGGCTTCCGCACCCAAATAGCTTGCTACGCAGTAGGTGATCGTACGGACGCGGTCCGTCGCCCGCCACGGCGTGTGCATAAAGGTAACCGCACCGCATTCATTGCCATCCATTCGAAACAAGGAGTGTTGCCGCCATGGACTGGCGTCACCATGCGATCTGCCGCGACGAGGACCCGGAGCTGTTCTTCCCGATCGGGACGTCTGGCCCCGCGCTCCTGCAGGTCGAGCAGGCCAAGGCCGTGTGCCGGCGGTGCACCGTGACCGAGGAATGCCTCTCGTGGGCACTCGAGTCCGGTCAGGACGCCGGCGTCTGGGGCGGTATGAGCGAAGACGAACGGCGTGCCGTGAAGCGCCGCGGCGGCCTCCGGGTCGGCGCTCCTACTGCCTGAACCAAACCCTCACAGCATTTGCGCCCCGGGCGATGACTCCCGGGGCGTCGTGCTGTTTCGGGGCGGCTGCGCACCGCTTCGACTTCGCAGCGCGCGAATGCGGTCACCATGGGTTCCCGAAATGATCTCGAAATTGCGGCGGACCCGGTTTCCGGACGTTGGTGCGCGGCGGCTCACCTTAGGCAGCGACCAGCCGGCGCGACAACGCGGAGCCGACACGCGCCGTAACCAGCCGCACCAGTTCGGGAGCGTCGCCCAGCGGCGGAGCGATCGCGACCGCGCCGGCCGACAGCGCGGACTCCACCGCGACGTCGTAGAGCAGGCCGGGCGCCAGGAAGTAGGCCGCCATACCCACCCGGGATGCGCCGGCCGCCCGGAGGGCGGATACCGCCACCGCGGCGGTCGGCGGCGCCGCCGACGCGTAGGCGACCTCGCACGGCACACCCAGCCGGCGGCCCAGCTCTGCTGCGGCGTCGGCCACCGTCGCGCGGGCCGCCGCGTTCCTCGTTCCAGCGGCCGCGAGGACCACGGCGTCGATATCGCCCTCCGGCAGCCGCCGGATCAGACCGTCCACGAGGGGCGTCGACACCGGCCCCAGGATGTCCGCGATCTCCACGTCGATACGGAGGCCTGCGGTTCGCGCTGCGGTAGCCACAGCGGGCACGTCGACCCGCCCGTGATAGGCGGCTGTCAGCAGCAGCGGCACCAGCACGGCGCGCCGGTGCCCGGCCGCACTCAACCAGGCCAGGACGTCCAGCGGCCGAGGACCGGCATGGTCCAGGTAGGACTCGTGCACCTCCCACTCGGGGTGCGCGCCGGCTACCGCCTCGGCGAGTGCCCGAGTCGAGATCGCGGCACGGGGGTCCTTGCTGCCGTGGGCAACCAGAACCACCGCTAGACGTGCAGGCCGCATTCGGACTTCTCGAACATCGCCCAGCGGCCGGCCCGCGGGTCCTCCCCCGCCTTCGTACGCCGCGTGCACGGCCAGCAGCCGATCGAGCCGTACCCCTTCTTGAACAGCTCGTTCACCGGCACGTTCCAACGCGTGATGTACCGGTCCACATCGGCCTGAGTCCACGCCGCGATCGGGTTGACCTTGATCTTGCCGCGCTTGGCGTCGAACGCCACCACGGGGGTGTTGGCCCGGGTCGGCGACTCGTCGCGACGCAGGCCGGTGGCCCAGGCGTCGTAGTCCACCAGCGCGCGCTCGAGCGGCTCGACCTTGCGCAGGAAGCAGCACTCGTCGGGGTTGCGCGCGAACAGCCGCGGCCCGAACTCGCCGTCCTGCTGGCCGACCGTCATCCGCGGCCGGATCGAGCGAACGTTGACGTTCATGGTCCGGGCGACCGTGTCGCGCACCTTCAGCGTCTCCGGGAAATGCAGGCCGGTGTCCAGGAAGACCACGTCGACACCCGGCGCGACCCGGGAGAAGAGGTGCGCCACGACCGCGTCCGCCATCGAGCTGGTCACGCAGAAGCGCGCGCCGAACGTGTCGGTCGCCCACTTGGCGATCTCCTCGGCCGGCTTGCCCTCCAGGTCGCGCGCGGCGGCGAGCGCGAGCGCCTCGAGTTCCTCGGGTGCGCGGCGGCTCGGGTCCGCAGCGGTGATCGGGGCGCCCAGGCTCACCAGACCCAGGCCGGCAGCGGTCACGACGGTCATTGGTTCACTCCCTTGACATCGCCGTTTTGGCTCCTTGCGGGTTTCAGCCGCTCAGCCAGAAGCCCGTTGAACTTGACCGAGAAAACTCGCGCGCACGAGTGGCACTCCCAGGCGCCGTGCGAAGCCTCGTTGGGGTACAGGTCCTCTTCACCGCAGTACGGGCAGTAGAGCGGTGTCGATCGAGCGTCGCTCATTTCAGGAGCTCCTCGTCCGCGCGGACTACCCAGTCGGCGAACGTCTCGCCGGTGGAGCGGCCGTCCAGGTACCGGCGGGCCAGCCTCTCCACGTACTCGGGAAGCTCCTCCGCGGTGGTCTTGAGGCCGCGCAGCTTGCGGCCGAAACCGGCGGTCTCGCCCTTCGCCATGCCGAGGCCGCCGCCGAGGTGGACCTGGAAGCCTTCGACCTGTTCGCCATGCGCGTTCAGGACAAGCTGACCTTTGAGGCCGATGTCGGCGACCTGCGTGCGGGCGCAGGCGTTGGGGCAGCCGTTGATGTGGATCGAGATGTCCGCGTCGAAGTCGCGGAGCCGCTCCTCGAGCCGCGCGACCAACTCCTCCCCGCGGGCCTTGGTCTCGACGATCGCGAGCTTGCAGTACTCGATGCCGGTGCAGGCCATGGTGCCGCGCCGCCAGGCCGACGGCCGGGCGTCCAACCCGATGCCGTGCAGGCCGCGGATCAGCGGTTCGACCTGGTCGTCCGCCACATCCAAAACCAACAGCTTCTGGTACGGCGTGAGTCGCACCCGATCCGAGCCGTACGCGTGCGCCAGGTCCGCCAGCCTGCCCAGCTGCGTACCTGAGGAACGCCCGACCACCGGGGTGGCACCGACGTAGTTCTTGCCGTCCACCTGCTTGTGCACGCCGATGTGGTCGATCGGCTTCGCCGGCAGTTCCGGCGCTGGACCGTCGACGAGTGCGCGGCCCAGGTACTCCTTCTCGAGGATCTCCCGGAACTTCTCGACGCCCCAGTCCGCGAGCAGGAACTTGAGGCGGGCGCGCGTACGGAGCCGGCGGTAGCCGTAGTCGCGGAAGATCCCCACCACGCCTTCCCAGACGTCGGGGATCTCGTCGAGCGGAACCCAGACGCCGAGCCGCTCGGCCAGCCGGGGGTTGGTGGAGAGCCCACCGCCGACCCAGAGGTCGAATCCCGGACCGTGCACCGGGTGCTCGACGCCGAGGAACGAGATGTCGTTCACCTGATACGGCGTGTCCACCAGCCAGGAGACCGACGACTTGAACTTGCGGGGCAGGTTCGAGTACCGCGGGTCGCCGATGTACCGCTCGATGATCTCGTCGATCGCGGGCGTCGCGTCGATGACCTCGTCGACGGCGATGCCGGCGACCGGGCTACCCAGCACGACGCGGGGACAGTCACCGCAGGCCTCGGTGGTCTGCAGGCCGACAGCGTCGAGCCGGCGCCAGATCTCCGGCACGTCCTCGATCCGGATCCAGTGCAGCTGGATGTTCTGCCGGTCGGTTATGTCCGCGCTGTCGCGCCCGAATTCGGTGGAGATCTGTGCGATCGTCCGCAGCTGGGCGAGGTTGAGTTGCCCGCCGTCGATGCGGATGCGGAGCATGAAGTACTCGTCCTCGAGCTCGTGCGGCTCCAGTACGGCCGTGCGGCCGCCGTCGATGCCCGCCTTGCGCTGCGTGTACAGGCCCCACCAGCGGAACCGTCCCCGCAGGTCCTGCGGGTCGATCGAGGCGAAGCCGCCGCGCGCGTAGATGTTCTCGATCCGGGCCCGTACGTTGAGTGGGTTGTCGTCCTTCTTGATCCGCTCGTTCGGATTCAGCGGCTCCCGGTGTCCGAGCGCCCACTGGCCCTCGCCGCGGGCCTTGCGGGGCCGGGCGGTCTGCCTCGGTGACAGGCCCTGTTGGGTGCTGTCGAGCGCCATGTCGGCGGTCCCTTCGGGTTTCTCGTGGGCGCGCTGCGCGCTCACGGCCACCCGGATGGGCTCGCGACATCAGTGTCTGGAGAAGGCCGGCGCGTCGTGCGCGCCCGACATCAGAGATCGGGCGGCGTCAGAAAGCCGGACACATAGCGCTGCGGACGCGGCCGTAGTCGACGTGGCGACGAGCCACGAAGCGGCGGTCAACTGCAGCGGTCATGCCGTTAGCCTCTCACGCCTGGGGATTGTCGGCCAGTCCGGTCCAGATTCCGGGAGTGTGG
>DASYTU010000291.1:0-9313 GCA_036001925.1 Actinoplanes sp. | reverse complement strand
AGTACCCCCAAAGGGGCCTTTCCGCTCGACTTGCATGTGTTAAGCACGCCGCCAGCGTTCGTCCTGAGCCAGGATCAAACTCTCCAACAAAAACCAGAGAAATCCTGACAACAAAAAGCTGCCAAAGGAATCCCCAACCCCACAAAAGGGGCCACGGGGTAAAACAAAACTTGGCACTGGCTTATCAAGCACCCTGTTGAGTTCTCAAAGAACAACCACACACCGAAGGCACACCACTGTCCAAGTGGTCGACCCTCGGGGTTTCCGTCAGGACGGCCGCTGCGGTTCGACCGTGTCCGATCGTCCGCGGCTCGCCCGTTTCCCTGGCGGCTCGTAGAACCTTACAGGGTCGTTCGAGGGCCGCCAAATCGGGGTGCTGCGACCGCCGTCACACGATCACGGGCGACCTAGTACGGCAGCCTGGGTTCGTTATGTAGATGGTCGGCTATCGGGCTGGGATGGTTCGGGCTGGTGGCGTGTTTGCACCGGTGCGTTCGGGTGTGGCGCGAGGCCGTCGAAGATGATGGCGAGCGCCCGGGCTTTCACCTCGTCGTCGAGGTCTGTGTGCGCGGCGGCTCGGGATGTGGCAACCAGCAAGGCGTAGACCTCGGGCAGTTCGACATCGTCTCGGACGGCGCCGGCTTGCTGGGCATGCTGTAGAAGTGCGCCGACGGCCCGGCGTAGTCCGTTTGATGCTTGAGCGGCTTCGCCGTCGCTGTCACCGCCGGCGTCGAGTAGAGCCCCGGCTATGGCGATCTTCGTTGCCGCATCGGCGACGAGGTGGCGAAAGAAGTCGAAGAATGCGGTGCCGGGATCCGTGGTATCGAGCAACGCTTCGGCCTGCTCGCGCAGGCGATCGAACCGCCTGACGAGAACGGCCTGCAGCAGTGCCGCCTTGGTGGGGAAGTGGCGGAAGACCGCGGCGATGCCAACCCCGGCCAGGCGGGCCACCTCCTCCGTCGATGCGGACTCGCCGCCCTTGCCGAAGACCTCTTCGGCGACGTCCAGGGTGCGGCCGCGGTTGGCTCGCGCATCGACGCGCGCAACCGGTCCCATTGCGGGTCCGGGTCACACCATCCACCCGATCAGCCACCGGCTGCGCTGGTCTGTATGGCGGCGTCGCCACCAAGCCCGCGCCAAGACCAGCCACTACCGGCGCCGAGGCCGCGCCACGCACCAACCCGTATCTATATAACGAACCCAGGCTGCCGTACTAGTTGACCAGCTCAACGCCGGCAAACGTGCGCTTGCCGCGGCGCAGGACCAGGAACCGGCCCTGCAGCAGGGCGGACGGCGGCACCACGGCCTCACCGTCGGTGACCCGCTCGTTGTTGACGTACGCGCCGCCCTCGGCGATCGTCCGCCGGGCCTCGTTGGCGCTGCTCACCAGGCCGCTCTCGCGCAGCAGCGCGCCCACGGTCGGCAGCTCACCCCGTACCGAAACGAGCCCGGCCTCGGAGAGCGCGGCCCGCAGCGTGTCCGCGGACAGCTCGTCCAACGAGCCTCGGCCGAACAGCGCCTGGCTGGCCGCGATGGCCTGCCGGGCCTCGTCCTCGCCGTGCACCAGGGCCGTGAGCTCCTCGGCGAGCGCGCGCTGGGCGAGCCGCGCCTGCGGACGCTCCGCGGTCGCCCGCTCCAGCTCCTCCAGCCCCTCGCGCGGCTTGAAGCTGAAGTAGCGGAGGTAGTTGGTGACGTCCCGGTCGTCGGCGTTGACCCAGAACTGGTAGAACGCGTACGGCGAAGTCATGCCCGGGTCGAGCCAGACCGAGCCGGTCTCGCTCTTGCCGAACTTCGTGCCGTCGGCCTTCAGGACCAGCGGCGTGGTGAACGCGTGCACCGGCCCGGCGCCGCGGCGGCGCACGAAGTCGACGCCGGCGGTGATGTTGCCCCACTGGTCCGAACCGCCGAACTGCAGCTGGCAGCCGTGCCGCACGTGCAGCTGGTAGAAGTCGTTCGCCTGCAGCAGCTGGTAGCTGAACTCGGTGTAGCTGATGCCGCTTTCGAGCCGGTTCCGTACGACGTCGCGGGCCAGCATCTTGTTCACCGGAAAGTGCTTGCCGACGTCGCGCAGGAACTCGACCACCGACAGCGGACCGGTCCAGTCCAAGTTGTTGACCAGCGTCGCAGCGTTGTCACCGGCGTAGGTCACGAACGGCGCCAGTTGGTCGCGGATGCGCTGGACCCAGGACGCGACCACCTCGGGCGGGTTCAGGGTGCGCTCGCTGGACTCGCGCGGGTCGCCGATCTGGCCGGTGGCGCCGCCGACCAGCAGCAACGGGCGATGCCCGGCCAGCTGGAGCCGGCGGGCGGTCATCACCTGCATCAGGTGACCGACATGCAGCGAGGCGGCGGTCGGGTCAAAACCCACATAGAACGTCACCGGTCCGCCATCGAGCGCCTTGCGCAGCTCGTCGAGGTCGGTCGAGTCCTGGACCAGTCCGCGCCACAACAGGTCGTCAACGAGAGTCACGTGGGCAATTCTTCCGCATGCGGATGACCCGGTCGCACCGGGTTTCCGGATGCCGGTGTCATGCGTGAATGGAAGGCTGTTCATATGAGTCGCCTCGGATCCGCGGAAGCCCCCGTCGAGCTGTCGAAGAAGAAGGCCATCGCACGGTTGGAGGACGCGCAGGAGCGCATGCTGCGCCTGCGGCTGATCCTCGGCGGCCAGGCCGCTGAGCAGCGGATCGGGCCACCGCTCTGCGTGGTTTTCGAGGGTTGGGACGCGTCGGGCAAGGGCGGCGCCATCAAGCGGCTGGTCGCGCCGTTGGACCCGAGGTTCGTGCGGGTGTCGCAGTTCGCCGCGCCGACCTACGACGAGAAGCGGCATCACTTCCTGTGGCGGTTCTGGCCGAAGCTGCCGGGCTGGGGCGGCATGGCCGTCTTCGACCGTTCCTGGTACGGGCGGGTGCTGGTCGAGCGGGTCGAGGGGTACGCGACGAAGGAGCAGTGGTCGCGCGCCTACAACGAGATCGTGGAGTTCGAGCGGACGCTGACCGCCGAGGGCATGATCATGGTCAAGTTCTGGATGCACGTCTCACCCGAGGAGCAGCTGCGCCGCTTCCAGGACCGGGCGAACGATCCGCTGCGTGCCTGGAAGCTCACCGAGGAGGACTGGCGCAACCGGGAGAAGCGGCCGGCGTACGAGGCGGCGGTCAACGAGATGCTCGAGCGCACGGATCCGACCTGGGCGCCCTGGCACGTGATCCCCGGGGACAACAAGCACTACGCGCGGCTCGCCGTGGTCGAGCGGGTGTGCGAGGCGGTCGAGGCCGAGCTCAGCAAGCGCGGCTACGAGATGTAAGGCGGCAGGTTAAGTGCCTTGCGGATGGCGGCCTGCACCTCCTCCGGCGCGGGCCGGGCGTCCACGTCGTGCACGACCTCCTTGCGCCGGAACAACTCCAGCACGGGCCGGGTCTTCTCGTCGTACGCGCGCAGCCGGGCGTCCAGCGCTTCCGGTGTGTCGTCCGGACGCGTGGTCAGCTTATGGCCGCAGATGTCGCAGCGTCCCTCGACCACGGGGCGATCGGCGATGAGGTTGTAGTCCATGCCGCAGTTCGGGCAGAGCCGGCGGCTGAGCACGCGCCGGCGTACTACGTCGTCGGGGATCTCGAGGTGGATGACACCGTCGATGTCGTAGCTCTCCATGAAGAACTCGGCCTGCCGTCCGTTGCGCGGGAAGCCGTCGACGACGAAGCCGAAGTTCCAGTCGTGCTGGTCGAGGCGCCCGCGGACCACCGACTCGACGAGGTCGTCGCTGACCAACTCGCCGGCGTGCATCGTGCGGCGCACCTGGGCGCCCAGCTTGGTGTGGTTCTGGACATGCCAGCGGAAGATGTCACCGACGCTGATGTGCACCATGTCGAGGTCGCCGCAGAGCATCGCGCTCTGGGTTCCCTTGCCGCTGCCCTGGACGCCCATAATCACGTACTTCTGCATGTGCCTTCCCTCAGTCGGCGGCGCCGATGCGCAGCGGGCCCGGGGCGGGCCGCCCGGTGAGCGTGGTGGGATCGATGCTCCAGGCGTCGGCCACCCGCAGCACATCGCGCTCGGAGACCAGGACGATGGTCTCGGCGTCCATGATCTCAGGAAGTCCGGCGGCGCGCTCGGCCGGATCCGGGTCGCCGTACCAGAAGGTGACGTCGCCGGTCTGCCCCACGTAGCCGAACGCTCGGACCAGTTCGCCGTCCGCCGCGCGCTGCCAGCGATGCAACTCGGTGACCCGGTGCGTGGCGAAGAACTGGACCTCGGTGTGCATCCGTGCGGACAGCTCGGCGACGTCGACGGCGACGTCCGGACGCAACAACCAGCGGCCGGCCGCGAGCACCCACGACGTCTGCCGGGCGCCCGGCAGCGGCGGCGTCAGCGCGACCCGGTCGTCGGTGAGGTGCGCGATGTCGATGCCCTCGCGCCACGGCACGTCGCCGAGATCGCGCAGGCCCAGCGCGTCGAGCACCGTCGCGGAGTCGCTGTCGCGGACGGCCAGCCACGCCTGCTTGCCGCCGAAACCGACCATCGTGTCCGCATCCATACCCTTCACGCTAACCGGAGAACGCGACGCGCTGTCCGATCAAGGTCGGTCCTAACTCCAGCCGTACTCCGTCCGGAGCTTGGCGGCCACCCGGTCGAAGCGGGCGCGGTCGAGGACCGAGCCCTCGCGGCGGATGCCGTCCTGGTCGACCTCGAGGACGCGGTCGAGCCGGATCCAGCTCGGCCGGGCCTCGCGATCCCACGCTCCAGGGCCGAGCGCGAGCCAGTTGCGCTGGCCGTCCCGCTCACTCTGGCTGGACAGCATCAAACCGAGGAGGGTACGGCCGCTGTGGCCGACCACGAGCACCGGCCGGTCCTTGCCCTGGTGCGGATCGTCCTCGTACCTGACCCAGGTCCAGACGATCTCGCCGGGGTCGGCGTCGCCGTCGAGGTTCGGCGCGTACTCGAGGTGCCGCCCGCGGCGCGCGGTGGGGACCTGCCGTGGTGGCGGCGGGCTGCGCCGGACAATGCGGCGCAACGTGCCGGCGATGCCTTGGAAGATTTTCGTCACGGCAGCACACCTTAGGCCGGCCGCCGGGCTCAGTTCACGAAGTCCTGGGTCATCCAGGTCTTGCCGCTGCTGTCGCGGACCACGCTCAGGCCGATCCGCTTGAAGCTGCTGCTCAGCAGGTTCTTGCGGTGGCCGTCGTTGGGCGGCGTCTCGGCGAGCATGCTGTCGGTGAGGCCGTTCGCGGCCTGGATGATGGCGGCATTGCTGGAGCCGGACGATCCGAAGCCGATGTTCTCGCCCGCCGCCGTCCACTGCACACCTTGCGCGCTGAACCGTTCGCCGATGCCGCCCTCGCCCGGGCACTGGTGCGACAGGCCGCAGCCGTTGATCATCAGCTGGTTGTGCAGCGCCGACGCCTCGGACAGGTTGGTGCTGAGCGTGTACGCCGCCAGGCCCGCCCGGGCGCGCGCGTCGTTGATGTGCGACAGGACCGCGTCGATGATCGCGTCGTCGGTCGCTGGGGCGTCCTTGGACGCGGGCGCCGACGGCGGTCGCGTGGTCGTCCGTGGCTTCGGCTTGACCGGGGCCTTGGTGGTCGCCCGAGGCTTGGCGGTCGTGGGGGCCGGGCTGCTCGGCGTAGCGCTGGGCACGGCGGGGCCGCTCGACGCGGGAGCCGGGGCGTCGAGCAGGCCGGCATTGCCGGGATCGTTCTGCGCGGCGTCGGCGGAAAGCGGCGCGTCCACCGACCGCAGACTAGATGTCGCGTCCGAATGGCGGTTGAGGCCCACGACTGTGAAGCCGGTGCCGATCACGATGGCGGTGGCGCCGGCCACCAAAGTGGACCGGAATCGGGCTGCGGACATCGACACGGACTCGGTCACCTCTTGGGTGGGCGCGGTCGAGACGGTCGACCGTGTTCGTGGCATTCGGGGATCGGACGCTGTTTGGGGGACGGCGCCCACCTCACTATGGGCGGCGGCGATCGGCGCCGCGCCGCATCTCAGGCGCGCTTAAGGTTCGACTCAGCGAGATATAAGGCGGGCGGCGAGTTCGGCGTTCCGCCGCGCGAACGCCACCCAGGCCGCCGGTGTCGCGGCGGTCCGCGGCTCGCGGGCACGGCGCTGCCTCCACCGGCCGAGCCGGCCCGCCCGCATCGTCCATTCGACCAGCACACCGTCCGCCCAGCCCTGGATGGTCAGGTCCGGGCCGTCAAGCAACGCGACCCGCTGCGAGCACGTGATCCAGTCGAGCGCCTCGATCTCCGCCTGGATCTTCGCGGCCCGTTCGAAGGCGAGTTCGGCGGCGGCCCGGTCGCGCAGCGCCTCCAGGCCGCGACGGGTGCGGCCGACCGCGTCCGGTTCGCGGCGCAGGACGGCCGCGATCTCGCCGGCCAGGGCGCCGCGGTCGCGGACACGGATCCCGAGGCGGTCGGCCATGTCGCGCTCGGCGCCGGTCAGCCGGCTGCCCGCGCCAGCCACGCCGCCTCGTGCACGGAGTCGCAGATGACCGCCTCGACGCGGGCGATGCCGTCGACCATGCGCGCGAGGTGCGGCCGGTCACGCGGGTCCGCCCAGTACGAGGCGACGCGGCTGCGCAGCTCGGTCGCCCGGCCGACGTAGAGGACGCGGCCGCGGCCGTCCCGGAATCGGTAGACCCCGGGCGCGTTCGGAAGGCGGCGGACCTGCGGTAGCACGTCCTTCATTGTGCGCAGGCGCCTAGGCTCGCGATCAGACCTCGCGGAGGCTTTGATGCAGATCGGTTGCGCGCTGGGAGTCGGGCCGCCTTTCCGGCCTGGCCGGCGGCCTGTACCGGCGGCTCGTCATCGGGACCGGCGGGCACGTGGTGGGCATGCGGCGGCCCCTGGCTGCGGTCTGCCGTCGATCCGAGTAGCGGACGGACAATGAGGCGGTGGTCAAAGTCCCGGCTCCGGTACGGGTCGCGCTGGTCGTGCTGCTGCTCCTGGCGCTGCTCGCCGCGGCGGTGTGGCTGCTGCAACGGCGGCTGATCTACTTTCCGGATCGGTCGGCGCCGCCGCCGGCCGGCCGCGTCATTCCCGGCGGCCAGGACGTCACCCTGCACACCGGCGACGGGCTGCGCCTAGGCGCCTGGCTTGTCCCGCCGGGGCCGGGAACGGCGGACCGGCACCTGGCCGTGCTCGTCGCCCCCGGCAATGCGGGCAACCGGCTCGCTCGCGCGCCACTCGCCGCGGCCCTGGCCCAGCAGGGTCTGACCGTGCTGCTCGTCGACTACCGCGGCTACGGCGGCAACCCGGGTAGCCCGAGCGAGAAAGGCCTCGCAAACGACGTCCGGGCGGCGCGGACGTACCTGATCGAGCAAGCCGGTGTCCCGGCCAGCCGGCTGCTCTACTACGGCGAGAGCCTGGGCGCCGCGGTCGTGACCGCACTCGCCACGCAACACCCGCCTGCCGGCCTGGTGCTGCGATCTCCCTTCACCGACCTGGCGGCGGTCGGCCAGGAGCACTACCCGCTGCTACCGGTACGGCTGCTGGCGCGGGACCGCTTCCCGGTAGCCGACCTGCTCCCGCGGGTCACCACGCCCACGGTCGTCATCTACGGCACCGCCGACTCGATCGTTCCACCAGCGCAGAGCGTGGCCGTCGCCGGCGACGCCGCGGGACCGGTACGGCTCATCGCCGTCAACGGTGCCGACCACAACGACGCATCGCTTTTAGCCGGAGAACAACTCGTCGACGCGGTGCGGGACCTGGCCGACCGGATAGCCTGAGCGTCCATGACCGTTGTCCCGCCACGAACGCTGTTCCACCGGTCGCTGGGCTGGCACGCCCCGCCCATGCGGCGAGCCGTCATCGTCGCGTGCATCGGGCTGGTCGTCGCTCTGGCGCTGCTGCCCTTCATCGCGTGGGAGTTGGCCGTGGTGGGAGGCTGGGACGCCGCCGCGCTGACCCTGCTCGCGACCACCTGGCCGATCATCGCCCAGGCGGACAGTGCCAACACCGAGCAGCTCGCCACCCGCGAGGACGAGAGCCGCGGCTCCGCCACCGTGCTACTGGTCGGGGCGAGCGCCGTCAGCCTCCTGGGTGTGGGCTTCGCCCTCATCCTTGCCGGGCACCATAGCGGCTCGGTTCAGGTGCTGCTCATCGGCGTCGCCGTGCTGACGGTCACGCTGTCGTGGACCGTGGTCAATACGGTCTACACCCTGCATTACGCGCACCGGTATTACGGATCGGTGCCCCCGGATATCGACTTCGGGGATTCCGCCGAGCAACAGCGCCCCAACTACCGCGACTTCGCCTACGTCGCCTTCACCATCGGCATGTGCTACCAGGTGTCCGACACGACCCTCCGCGATCCCGGGATCCGGCGCACCGTGCTCTCCCACGCCCTCCTGTCCTACGTCTTCGGCGTGGTGATCGTGTCGGGTTCCGTCAACCTGATCGGCGGGCTGGCCCGCTGATCACATCGGCCCGCGCGACGCGCGACCAGGACCGTCACGATCGGCGGCGCAACGCCGTCGAGCTCACCGACCTCGGCCGGGAGCGCGTGCCGCTGCTGCTGGCGGCGATGCGCCAGGTCGAGGGCGACGTACACATCGTGCTGGGCCGCGACGGCCGGCAGGAGCTTCACGAGCTCCTGACCAAGATCCTGAGTACCGCACCCGGCTCGGATTCATGATGTGGAAGGTGTTTCGCTGTGGGCGTGAGGTATAGCTGGCTGGATGCGCCGGCGAGCGCCGTCGCCGACACCGCCAAGACGTTGCTCGGGTGGCGCCTGAGCGCGAACGGCGTCACCGTGCGGCTGACCGAGGTCGAGGCGTACTCGGGTCTGGGCGCGGACCCGGCCAGTCACGCGCATCGCGGGCCGACAAACCGCAACCAGGTCATGTTCGGCCCGGCCGGCTTTCTCTACGTCTACCAGATCTACGGCATGCACCTGTGCGCGAACGTCGTCTGCGGATCGCCCGGCGAAGCGGCGGCCGTGCTGCTGCGCGCCGGCGCGGTCGTGGACGGGCTCGAGACGGCACGGCAGCGACGGCCGGCCGCTCGTACTGCTCACGATCTTGCGGCCGGGCCGGCCAAGCTCATGCAGGTACTCGCGCTTGACAGGAGCGCCAACGGTACGTCCGTTGTGGACGGCACCGGGCCGGCCACGCTGACGCCACCGCCGGACGGCGAGAAGGTCGGTGACATCGTGGCCGGGCCGCGGGTCGGGGTCACCGCCGCGCACGACGTGCCGTGGCGGTTCTGGATCGCGGGAGACCCGGCGGTGAGCGCATACCGGCGGCACACGCGCCGGCGGCGCTAGACGCGCGACGGCGCGACGGCGCGACGGCGCGACGGCGCGACGGCGAAGC
>DASYTU010000290.1:0-29047 GCA_036001925.1 Actinoplanes sp. | reverse complement strand
GCGGCCGCAGGGCGGCCGGGCGGGGCGGCTGGGCCGGCGGTTAGGTGAGGATTGCGGCTAGAGCGGTTAGGGCCTGGGTCAGGTCCTGTTCCGAGATCACCAGCGGCGGGGCCAGCCGAATCGTGGACCCGTGGGTGTCCTTCGTCAGGACGCCGCGCTCGGCCAGGCGCTCGCACGCCTCGCGGCCGTTCATCAGTGCCGGGTCGATGTCGACTCCGGCCCACAGGCCGCGCCCGCGTACGGCCACCACGCCCTTGCCGATCAGCGCGTTCAGCCCCTCGTGCAGCCGTTCGCCCAACACCGCCGAGCGCTTCTGGAACTCGCCGGACGCCAGCAAACGCACGACCTCGATGCCGACCGCGCATGCTAACGGGTTACCGCCGAAGGTGGAGCCGTGCTCGCCAGGCCGCAGCACGCCCAGGATGTCGCGGTTCGCGGCGACCGCGGACACTGGCACGATGCCGCCGCCGAGTGCCTTGCCCAGGACGTACATGTCGGGGACGACGCCCTCGTGCTCAACGGCGAACGTGTACCCGGTGCGGCCCAGGCCGGACTGGATCTCATCGACCATGAACAGCACGTTTCTCTCGGTGCAGAGATCGCGTACCGCGGCCAGGTAGCCGGGCGGCGGGACCAGGACGCCGGCCTCGCCCTGGATGGGCTCCAGCAGCACGGCGACCGTGGTGTCGTCGACCGCCGCGGCCAGCGCGGCCGCGTCGCCGTACGGCACCACGCGGAAGCCGGGCGTGTAGGGACCGTAGTCGTTCTTCGCGTCCGGGTCGGTGGAGAAGCTGACGATCGTCGTCGTACGTCCGTGGAAGTTGTTCTCCGCCACCACGATCGTGGCCTTCCCGTCCGGCACGCCCTTGACCCGGTAGCCCCATTTGCGGGCCACCTTGATGGCGGTTTCGACCGCCTCGGCACCGGTGTTCATCGGCAGGACCATGTCCTTGCCGCACAGGTCGGCCAGGCTGTGGCAGAACTCCGCGAACTGGTCGTGCACGAACGCGCGGCTGGTCAGCGTCAGCCGGTCCAGCTGGGCGTGAGCCGCCGCGATGAGGGCGGGGTGCCGGTGGCCGAAGTTCAGCGCCGAATACCCGGCCAGGAAGTCCAGGTAGCGGCGACCGTCGACGTCGGTCACCCAGGCCCCGTCGCCCTCGGCGATCACCACGGGCAGCGGGTGGTAGTTGTGCGCGGTCCAGCGCTCGGCGTCGGCCAGCGCGCCCGGTGTGCGCAGAGGCAGCGCCGTCTCAGCCATGCCCTCGTGGCCCTCGCTGCGCTCGGTGCGCTCGCTCATCGCACTGGTCGTCATGCCATCCTCCAAATCGAGGTGCGGGTCACGACCGCACCTCCAGCGTGCAGCACTTGGGTCCGCCGCCGGCCTTGCGCAGCTCCGACACGTCGACCCCGATGGTCTGGTAGCCGCGCTGGCGCAGCGCGGCGTCGAGCGCCGTGGCCTGCCGGGGCAGGACCACGGTGTGGCCGTCGCTGACGGCGTTGAGCCCCAGCACCGCGGCGTCCGCCGGCGTGGCGATGACCGCGTCCGGATAGAGCCGCCGCAGTACGGCCTGCGAGCCGGGCGAGAAGGCCGACGGCAGGTACGCCACGTTGTGCTCGTCGAGCACGCAGAGCGCGGTGTCCAGGTGGTAGTACGCGGGATCGACCAGCTGCAACGTGATCACCGGCCGACCGAAGATCTCCTGGGTCTGCGCGTGCGCGGCGTGTACGGTCCGGAACCCCGTGCCGGCCAGCAGGAAGTCTCCGGCGAGCAGGATGTCGCCCTCGCCCTCGTTGGTGTGCTTCGAGTCGTACACGTCGAAGCCGGCGGACTCGAACCACGCCTTGTACGCCGGTGCCTCGTCGGCCCGCTCCGGGTCGCGGAACTGCACGGCGAGCACCTTGCCGTCGACGGCGGTCGCGCCGTTCGCGGCGAACACCATGTCGGGCAGCCCGGGCAGCGGCTCGATCAGCTCGACGGTGTGGCCGAGGTCGAGGAACGTCTGCCGCAGGTTCTCCCACTGGCTCACGGCCAGCGCGTTGTCGTACGGCGCCGTCGGATCCATCCAGGGATTGATCCGGTACGTCACGGCGAAGTGAGTCGGCCGGCACATGAGGTACCGGCGCGGCTGAGCCTGCCCGCGGTGGGTGACCGGGGCGGCAGCAGTGGCGGTGGGCGTCATGCCGGCAACGGTATGCGCGAACCACCGGCGTACGCCCTAGAACAACCATGCGCGCCGCGTTCGATCGTTGCGTGATCAGGCCGCGTCACGACGATTCGTTGCGTACGTGTAAGGGGCGGCGCATCGCGCCGCCCCGGGGTTCCGGATGTCCGGATCTAGTCGTCAGAAACGGTTCACAAAGTGGGTGTCGAGCCACTCGCGCAGGCTGTTGACCGGCTGCATGTCGGTGCCCAGCCAGGAGAGCGAGCCGGTCAGCGCCAGCACGCCGACCACGATCGCGGCCAGCGAGAGGACCATGCCGATCAGCGCGTCGGACTTGCCGGCGACGTGCCGGCGGCCGGTGGCGTGGATGCCACTCAGCGAGAGGATCAGCGCCAGCACGGCGACGCCGATGCCGTACCCGAGCAGCGGCCCGGAGAGCACCAGCATGACGGCCGCCACGGCGCAGATCAGCCCCATGGTGGCGAGCAGGCTCGCGCGTGGCTTGGGGCCAGCCATGACCGGCGCCCGGTCCTCTTCACGCTCGACCTCGCGTTCGAACCGGTCGCGCCTCGCGAACTGGACGTTGGCGTCGCGGTTCGCGGCGTCCCGCTCGGCCGCGGCCCGGTTCGCCTCGGCCCGGTTGGCGTCGGCGCGGTTCGTGTCGGCCCACCGCGTCGTGGTCGCGTCCGTCGGCCCGGTCACGGTCGCGGTACCGCGATCGTGCGGGGGCGGCGGCGGAGCGTCCATCCGCTCGCGTACGGGAGCGGTGTCGCCGGTGGCCACGGTCGGGCGTTCGTCGTCTGCGGTATCGGTACTGGAGTGGCGGGAGAACGTCGGGATCCTCACGTCAGCACCTCCTATCCATCGGGGTATGCCATAGCCATACCCCGATGGGCACGCACCGACACGCGAGACGCAAAACGGGCGCGCTCGTGCGTGCCCGTCGTGCGGTCAACCGGCCTTAGACCAGGGACGGAGCGGCCCCGACATCGGTCGCCTTGCGGATCACGTGGTCGATGATCCCGTACGCCTTGGCCTCCTCCGCGGTGAACCAGCGGTCGCGGTCGGAGTCGATCTCGATCTCCTCCGGGGTGTGCCCGGTGTGGAAGGCGATCCGCTCGTTCATGACCTTCTTGATGTGCAGCATGCTCTCGGCCTGAATGGCGATGTCGGCCGCCGTGCCGCCGATGCCGCCGGAGAGCTGGTGCATCATCACCCGCGCGTGGGGCAGCGCATACCGCTTGCCGGGGGTGCCCGCGCAGAGCAGGAACTGGCCCATCGAGGCCGCCATGCCCATCGCGATCGTGGCCACGTCGTTCTTGACGTACTGCATGGTGTCGTAGACCGCCATGCCCGCGCTGATGGAACCACCGGGCGAGTTGATGTACAGCGCGATGTCCTTCTCGCTGTCGGCCGAGGCCAGCAGCAGCAACTGGGCGCAGATCCGGTTGGTCACCTCGTCGTTGACCTCGCTGCCGAGGAAGATGATCCGCTCGCGGAGCAGCCGCTCGAAGACCTGGTCGTCAAAGGATGCGCCATTTGTCCGCATCGCGATCTCATCAACAGTCATGGCCCCACCCTCTCACCTGGCGTTCGGAACTCTTTCAGCTTCCCCCGGCCAACCCCGAACACCCCAGTGATTCACCCGTGGGCGAATCCGCTCTGGGCAGAATGCGCCCGGCCGTGCCGCCGGGACGGATGGCTACCCTTGGTGGCCGTGCCAGAGGGACATACCATCCACCGCCTCGCCGCCCGGCACCGGGAGCTCTTCGCCGGGCACGCCGTCGAGGTGAGCAGCCCGCAGGGCCGGTTCGCCACCGGCGCGGCGCTGGTGTCCGGGCGCACGCTCGTCGGTGCCGAGGCGGTGGGCAAGCACCTGCTGCACCGCTTCGACTCGGGGCTGGCGCTGCACGTCCACCTCGGACTGTACGGGAGGTTCACGGACGGCGTGCCGCCCGCGCCGGACCCCTTGGGTCAGGTACGGATGCGGATGCTGAGCGACCGGCACTGGCTTGACCTGCGCGGGCCCGCAGCTTGCGAGGTGCTGGACCCGGCGCAGGTCGCGACGCTGCGCAGCCGCCTCGGCGCCGACCCGCTGCGGGACGACGCGGATCCCGATGCCGCCTATGCCCGGATCAGGCGCAGTTCTCAGCCGATATTCGCGCTGCTGCTCGACCAGACGATCGTGGCGGGCTGCGGCCTCATCTACGCCAACGAGGTGCTGTTCCGCGCCGGGCTCGCTCCGGCCGTGCCGGGTCGCGGGGTCAGCGCGGAGCGGTGGGACGAGCTCTGGAACGACTTGCGCGTGCTGATGAAGGAGGGCGTCGCGCGGGGCCGGATCGACACCGTGCACACCATGCACACGCCCGAGGCGATGCAGCGGGCGCCCCGGGAGGACCGGCACGGCGGCGAGGTGTACGTGTATCGCCGCCCCGGCCAGCCATGCCTGGTCTGTGGCACGGAGATCGCCCGTGGGTCGATGGCCGGTCGCAACCTCTACTGGTGCCCGACCTGCCAGCCGGCCGTCAACGCGGCTCGTCCGAGGCCTCGGAAGCTGGCGACGCGGCCGGTGGCGATGACGGCGTCGGCAACTCCGGCGCGGCGGGCGGCGGCGGGACCGGTATCCCGATCTCGAAGTTCTGCGTGAGCCACCGCAGCAGGCTTTCGTACGCGGCGATCGTGTCCGGCTGGTGGTAGTCGTGCGACAGGATGATCGACCCCGGTCGGACGTCCTTCTGCACCGCGGCGATCACCCGGTCGGTGTGAGCCGTATCGTCGGCGTCGGTCGAATGGTCCCAGTCGCGCGGGTCGACCTCCCAGTAGAGCGAGGCCATGCCCTCTTCGTACGCGACGGAGACCAGCCGGTCGGTGAAGTAGCCGCCGGGAGCCCGGAAGAACGGGATCCGCGCGTCCGGCACAGCGGCCCGGATGGCTGCGTCGGTCTTCTCCAGGTCGGCGCGGATCGCCGCGGGGGTCTTCTCGCCGATGGTGAAGCTGTGGTTCCAGGTGTGGTTGCACAACGTGTGCCCGGCCGCGACGATCTGCTGGACGATCTCCGGATGCTTCTGCACGTTCTGACCGACCAGGCAGAACGTCGCCTTGATGTCGTACTGCGCCAGTAGCGCGAGGATCTTCGGAGTCTGGACGGGGTCGGGACCGTCGTCGAATGTCAACGCGATCGCGTCCGACCCTGTCCGGCGCAGCGACTGCGCCGGTCCGCTGCCGTGCGGCACCGCGATGGTCGGGTCGGCGGCGGGGCTGGATCCGGCCGGCGCGGCCGAGGCCGGCGGTCCGGCGGTGGGCTGCGCGGGCGGCGGCTGCCCGGGAGCCGGCTTGCCGGGCGTCGTCGCCTGCCGCGGCGGCTTCGATGTGGCGTCCGGCGCCTTGCTACCCGGCCGGTGGCTCGAGCCGGTCGACGCGTACCCGTGCTCGGCCGCGTTCACCGGGTTGACGCCGCTACCCCGCTGTACCGGGATCATGATCAGTACCAGGCCGGCAGCGACCAGCGTGGCGAGCAGTGCCTGCTGCCGCTGCTTGCCGATCAGCAGCCAGGATTCGATGGGCAGCGTGCCGGGCGCGCGGTGCGAACCGGTGACCGGTCGCTGGTCGCCGGTGTAGAGAGCCCAGTCCCGGAAGGCACCCGCCGCGCGGCGCCCCTCCGACAGCACATCCCGCACGGACGGCAGCGCATCCCGCACGGACGGCAGCGCATCCCGCACGGCCGGCAGCGCATCGCATACGGCCGGCAGTGTGTTGCGCATGGCCGGCAGTGTGTTGCGCATGGCCGGCAGCACGTCCCGCACCGCCGGTAGCGGGAGCGCCGTGAACGTCAGTGGCTCGGACGGCTTGGCATGCTTCCCGCGCCGGTTGCGGGCCCCGCTGGACCGACGTCCGCGCGCCATCTCACCGCCCCACGCGGCAATGCGCCCGCGATCGGCGCCGAGCCCCGGGTCAGCGCTGCGCCTCCAGTCAAAGCCGAGCCCGCGGTCGAAGCCGAGCCCCGGATCAGCGCCGCGCCCCGGGTCAGCGCCGCGCCTCCAGTCAAAGCCGAGCCCGCGGTCGAAGCCGAGCCCCGGGTCAGCGCCGAGCCCCGGGTCGGCGCCGCGCCCCGGATCAACGGTCCTTGACCGAGCAGCGTTCGGGCTCGGCGCGCCCGGCGCGGCGCGCAGACGGATGTGGTCCTCGAGCGACTCCGGCCGCCGATGCCGTCCGGTCACTCCCGAATCCGCGACGTACTGGTTTGCAAAAGAGCCGTCCGCGACCACGCCGTCCGGGAACGCGCCGGCCCCGAACGTGCTCGGCACCGCGCCGGCCGCACGTCGCGAACGGCGGGCCGACGCCGGGGATTCGGGGGGCTGCGGCGGCATCCGTCATGCCTACCGTGTGATCATCGCGAACGCGATACCGTGATCGTGATCTATCGACCACGCATGGTCATCTTCCCTGGGCGGGGCCGCCGGTACAGAGAGGACTTAACCCTCGGCGTGGATGGCATCCGTGGCCTTGCGCGCCGCGATCAGCACCGGATCCCAGACCGGGGCGAACGGCGGAGCGTAGCCGAGGTCGAGCGCCGTCATCTCCTCGACTGTCATCCTGTTCCAAATCGCCACGGCCAACGAGTCGATCCGCTTCGCCGCCTCCTCGCGGCCGACGATCTGCGCGCCCAGCAGTAGGCCCGTGCGCTTCTCGGCGATCAGTTTGATGGTCATGCGCGCCGCGCCGGGGTAGTAGCCGGCCCTGCTGGTCGACTCGACCGACGCCGTGACGTACTCGTACCCGGACGCGGTGGCCTCCTGTTCGGTCAGTCCCGTGCGCGCCACCTCGAGATCGCACACCTTGGTGATCGCCGTGCCGATGACGCCGGGGAACGTCGCGTACCCGCCGCCGATGTTGATGCCCGCGACCCGGCCCTGCTTGTTCGCGTGCGTTCCCAGCGGCACGTGTACGGGCTGACCGCTGATCAAGTGGACCGTCTGGACACAGTCGCCGGCGGCCCAGACACCCGGCACCCCGATGACGCGCATCCGCAGGTCGGTGCGGACACCGCCGGTCACTCCGACCGGGATGCCGGATTCGGCGGCGAGCGCGGTGTTCGGCCGTACCCCCAGACCGAGAACCACGATGTCGGCCGGAAGTGCGCCGTCCGGGGTGACCACGGCACGGACTCGACCATCCGCCGTTTCCAGGCCTTGGGCGTGGGCGTTCGTGCGGATCTCGATGCCGAGGCCGCGGATGGCTCCGGCGACCCGCTCACCCATGTCGGGGTCCACCGTGGACAGCGGCTGCGCCGATTTCTCCAGCAGCGTGACGTCCAGGCCGCGTCGGACCATTGCCTCGGCCATCTCCACGCCGATGTAGCCGCCGCCGATCACCACCGCCTTGCGCGGCTTGGGATCGCGGTCGAGCCACGCGTGGATGGCGGTGCCGTCGTCGAGCGTCTGCACGCCGAACACACCGCCGCTGTCGATCCGCGCCCACTCGGGCGTTACCGGGACGGCGCCGGTGGCGTACACCAGCTGGTCGAATCCCTCCCGGACCAGGTCCTGGCCGGCCACGTCGCGTGCGATCACGCGACGCCGGTCCAGGTCGATCTCCACGACCTCGTGCCGCATCCGTACGTCGATGCCGGCTGCCCGGAAAGCCGCGGGTTCCCGCGCCACCAGCGCGTCGCTGCCGGAAACGGAACCGCCGATCCAGTACGGGATGCCGCAAGCCGAGTACGACGTGAAGTGCCCTCGCTCGAACACGACGATCTCCAGCCGGTCCGCACCCATCCGCTTTCGGGCCTGCGACGCGGCCGACATCCCGGCCGCGTCTCCGCCGATGACGACCAGCTTCACGCCGCGCCTCGGGTGGCGTCCGCCAGCCAGTCGACGACCTGGGCCACCGACCCGTTGCGGGCGAGGATGGCCCGCTGCCGGGCGGCGCCGGTGCCCCTGGCCCGCAGCCGGCCCATGGCCATCGTGGCCATCTCCAGGTCGCCGTGCCGGTCAAGCTGCGGGCGGACGTAGTCGAAGAGCTGCCGCATCAGCCGCCAGGCCGGTCGGGTGTCCCGCGTCGCCATGTCGATGTTCAGCCCTTCCAACCCGTCGTGCGCCGCCCGCCAGTGTGCCGCCGCGAGGAGTGGCTGCGCGACGTTCGGTGCCGGCACGCCGTCCCGGACCTCATCCAGGAGCGTCGCGACGAGCGCGCGGGTCAACATCGCCAGCAGCAGCGTGTCGTCCAGCGTCGGGCACACGTCGCCGATCCGGATCTCCACCGTGGGGTAGCGCGCCGAAAGCCTGGCGTACCAATACAGCATGCCTTCGTCGAGCATCGCGCCGCTCGCGATCAGGTCGGAGACCAGCGTCCCGTACTGCTCGTACGACTCCAGGTACGGCGTCGGGCCCACCGTGGGCCAGCGTGCCCACAGCATCGATCGCCAGCTCGCGTATCCGGTGTCGTGGCCTGCGGAGAGCGGCGAGTTCGCGGTCGCCGCCTGCAGGACCGGCAGCCACGGCCGCATGTGGTTGAGGATCTGCACGCCGGTCTCCGGGTCGGGCACGCTGATGTGTACGTGCATGCCGTTCAGGCCCTGGCCGGGGGAGAGATCGCCGAAGCGCTCACGCATCCGGCGATAGCGCGGGCGGTCGACGATCCGCGTGTGCGGCCCGGCGGCCGGGCCGGCGCCGACCGCGACGATGCGCGTCCCGGCCCGGCCGGCGGCCTCCGCGAGCCCGGTGCGCAGCCGGGTCATCGCCGCCCAAAGGCCGGGCACCTCCAGCTGCGGAGGGCTGGCCACTTCGATCTGGCTGCGCATGTACTCGTGCTGCACCGAGTCCTTGAGATCGTCGGGCAGATGGTCGAACACGTCCTCGACGGCCTCGACGCCGCACGGCTCGACCGCGTCGACGAGCAGGTACTCCTCCTCGACGCCGAGCGTCAGCAGGTCCTGCGATTCGGCCAGCTCCGCCAGTTCCCCGGAGATCGTGGTCGGGCTGGGGGCAGCTTCCATGCACGCTCGGTACCCGATCGTGGACACAGGGAAACCGGGGCTGGACGTACGGAGATAGCCTGGTCGTCATGCTGTTCTGGGGCTTCTGGGTGCTCGCCGCGCTGCAGTCCCCGGCGCCTTCCGCCCACGTCGCGCTCGGCCTGGCCGTGGTCGCGGCGGCGCTGTTGGTTGTCCTCGCGGCCGCCGGTGTACCGGTGCTCCCGACCGCTCCCGCCGCCGGTCACGCTCAGGCCCGGCCAGGCACCAGGACCAGGCGCGTCCCCCGCCTGCTCGACCCGGACGCCGCCGGTCGGCCGCGCCCCAGGGCTCCGTCCGCGTACCCCGTGGCGGCCCGGTAGAGCCCCTTCCGGGCAAGTCCGAGCCGCCTCCGCGTCCAACCCGTTTCTTCGGACCGCAGGGGTACGCCTATGTCCATCTCCGCCGCGCTCGGCGCCGCCGTCGGCGTCGCGCACTCCGCCATCGAGGGCCTCGCGATCCTCCTGACTCCTGTCGCCGGCGGTCTGGCCGGCGCACTCGCGATAGTGGTGTTCACGCTCGCCGTCCGGCTTCTCATCAGCCCACTCACCTACCTCCAGGTACGCGGCGAGCGGCGCCGGACCGCCCTCGCACCGCAGGTCGACAAGCTTCGCGAGAAGCACAAGGACGATCCGCTCAAGCTCGCCACCGAGACCCTCGCCCTGCAGCGCGCGGCCGGCGCCGGACCGCTCGCCAGTCTGCTGCCCGGCCTCGCTCAGGCACCCTTCTTCATGATCATGTTTCGCCTGGTCCAGCCGGGGCTCGGCGCCGTGACGGGGCTGCTGGCCGGCAGCCTGTTCGGCGTACCGCTCACGGCGCACGTGCTCGCCGGACTGCCGGTCTTCGCGGTCCTGCTGGCGGTCGCCGGCGCGCTCGCGTGGTGGTCGTCCCGCCGGATGCGCCGGAACGCGACCGAGCTCAGCTGGATCGCCCGGGCCATTGTGCTGATGCCTTACGCAACCGTCCTGATCGTCGCTTATCTCCCCTTGGCCGGGGCGCTGTACGTCGTCACGTCGACCGCGTGGACGGCCCTCGAACACGCAATCTGGCGGCGCCCGGTAACAACGGGCAATGGGTGATCGCGCATATTGACAACCGTCAGAAACGCGCAGTTAACTTTCAGAGAGCGCTCTCAGGCGCGCCGTCCCCACTTTCATTTCCCCCGTGGAAAGGCCCGTCCCATGAAAGCTAGACGCCTGCTCAGTGGGCGGAGATTGTTCGCGGCGGCTGCCGTGCTGGTTGCCGTCGGCGCCTCCGCCACGTTCGTGATGAACGCCGATGCCGCGGTACCCGGCGCCCCGCCCGGCATGACGACGGTGTTCAGCGATGACTTCGCCGGTGCGGCCGGCACCGGGTTGAACCGCTCGAACTGGCTGTACGACATCGGCACGTCGTATCCCGGCGGCGCTCCGAACTGGGGCACCGGCGAGGTCGAGACGATGACCGACTCGACGCAGAACGTCTACCAGGACGGCAACGGCAACCTGGTGATCAAGCCGATCCGGGACGGGTCCGGGCATTGGACCTCGGGCCGGGTCGAGACCCAGCGCACCGACTTCGCGGCGCCGGTGGGCGGCAAGGTGCGCATCGAGAGCCGGCTCCAGCAGCCCAACGTCAGCGGCGCCGCGGCGGCCGGCTACTGGCCTGCGTTCTGGGCCCTCGGCGCGGCGGCCCGGCCGGTCGGCGCCACGAACTGGCCCAGCATCGGCGAGTGGGACATCATGGAGGACATCAACGGCCGGAGCAGCGTCTTCGCCGCCCTCCACTGTGGCGTCGCTCCGGGCGGGCCCTGCAACGAGTTCACCGGCCTCAGCAGCGGCGAGCGCGCCTGCCCCGGCTGCCAGACCGGCTTCCACACGTACGCGGTGGAGTACGACCGGAGCGTCTCGCCCGAGCAGTTGCGTTGGTACCTCGACGGTTCGCAGTACTTCAGCCTGAACTCCAGCCAGATGGACGCCACCACCTGGAACAACGCGACGCACCACGGCATGTTCGTCATCCTGAACGTGGCGATGGGCGGCGGCTTCCCAGCGGCGTTCGGCGGGGGCCCGACCGCGGCGACGCAGTCCGGCGTGCCGATGATCATCGATTACGTGGCCGTGTACCAGTCCTCAGGCGGCACGACCACGCCGCCGCCGACCACCACGCCGCCGCCCGGCGGCACGAGAGACGCGTACGGCACGATCCAGGCTGAGTCGTTCGACGCGCAGTCCGGAGTGCAGACGGAGGCTTGCTCCGAGGGCGGTCAGAACATCGGCTGGATCGCCAACGGCGACTGGACGCAGTACAACAACGTCGACTTCGGCAGCGGCGGCGTCCGCGACTTCGTGGCCCGGGTGGCCTCGGGAGCGGCCGGCGGCGTGAGCGGCCTCGTCGAGGTCCGCATCGACAGCCGGAGCAACCCGCCGATCGGCAGCTTCGCGATCGCCAACACCGGCGGCTGGCAGTCGTGGCGGTCGGTCCCAGGCAACGCGTCCAATGTGTCCGGCCGGCACACCGTGTTCCTGACCTTCACGAGCGGTCAGCCGAGCGACTTCGTGAACGTCAATTGGTTCCAATTCCGCAGGTAGCGACTTCAATCAATACGTAAAACAAAGGGCCGGGACCCAATCGGGCGCCCGGCCCTTTGTCGTGCTTAAGGGAAAGTTAAGAACATCAACGCTGGACTTCACTGTTAAGATTCCTAATAATCGTCCCCAGCTCAGATCGAAGGGACGGTAATGAAGCGCTCCAAATCCGTAATTCTCGCGACGGTCGCCGCGTTGGTGGCCGGCGGTGCGGCGGTCTACCTGGCCGGCTCCGCGTCGGCTGCGGCCGCCTGCGCCCCGCCGTGGAGTGCCTCGACGGTCTACACAAACGGCTCGAAGGTCTCCTACCAGGGCAACAACTACACCGCGAAGTGGTGGACCCTGGGCGAGATCCCCGCCCGGAGCGGCCAGTGGGATGTCTGGGCGAACAACGGCCCGTGCGATGGCGGCGGCACGACACCCACCACGCCGCCGACCACCCCGCCCACCACCCGGCCGACGACCCCGCCCACCACGCCACCGACGACCCCGCCCACGACGCCACCGACAACCCCGCCCACGACCGTGCCGCCCGGCACGGGGACGTTGCCGGCGCACTTCCTCACCGGCTACTGGCAGGACTTCAAGAACAACGCGGTCGGGCTGAAGCTGAGGGACGTCCCGGCCGGCTACGACCTGATCGCGGTCGCGTTCGCGAACGCCACCGGCACCCCGGGCGCGGTCTCCTTCTCCGTCGACTCCGGCCTGTCCGCCGCCGTCGGCGGCTACACCGACGCGGACTTCAAGGCGGACGTCGCGACGCTGCATTCGCGCGGCAAGAAGGTCATCATCTCGGTCGGCGGCGAACTCGGCTCGGTCTCGGTCGCCGACGGCACGGCCGCGACCAACTTCGCCAACTCGGTCTACTCGCTCATGCAGACGTACGGCTTCGACGGCGTCGACATCGACCTGGAGAACGGGATCAACCCCACCTACATGGCCCAGGCGCTGCGTAGCCTGCGAAGCAAGGCGGGCGCGAACCTGATCATCACGATGGCCCCGCAGACGATCGACATGCAGGGCACGGGTGCCGGCTACTTCGCCCTGGCGCTGAACATCAAGGACATTCTCACGGTCGTCCACACGCAGTACTACAACTCGGGCTCGATGCTCGGCTGCGACCAGATGGCCGCGTACGGCCAGGGCACCGAGAACTTCCTGACCGCGCTCGCCTGCATCCAGCTGCAGAAGGGGCTCCGTCCCGATCAGGTCTCCCTCGGCCTGCCGGCGACCACTAGCGCGGCCGGTGGCGGCTACGTCTCGCCGTCCGTGGTCAACTCCGCGCTCGACTGCCTGGCCCGCGGCACCAACTGCGGCTCGTTCCGGCCGCCGGCCGCATGGCCTGGTATCCGCGGCGCCATGACCTGGTCGATCAACTGGGACGTGACCGGCGGCAACGCGTTCGCCAACACGGTCAAGCCGCACCTCGCCACCCTGCCCTGAGTTCCCCCACCCCGACAGGAGTGACATCCCCGTGAAGTTCAAGAAGAGGTACGCCGCCGTCGTCGCCGTGGCGCTGACCGGAGCGGCCGTGGCGATCCTGCCGATGGCCACCTCGAACGCCGCCACGGCGTGCGCCCCGGCGTGGAGCGCCTCGCAGGTCTACGTCGGCGGTAACACCGCGTCCCAGAGCGGCCACAACTACCGCGCCAAGTGGTGGACCCAGAACGAGAGCCCGGCCACCCACAGCGGCCAGTGGGACGTCTGGGCCGACCAGGGCGCCTGCGGCGGAACCACGCCGCCGACCACCCCGCCCACGACCGGCCCGACGCCGCCGCCGAGCAAGGGTACGAAGATGGCGGCCGCGCCGTACATCTATCCCGGATGGGGCAACCCGCCGCCGCCGTCGACGGTCATGAACGCCACCGGCGTGAAGGCCTTCACCATCGCGTTCGTGCTGGCCAACGGCTGTAACCCGGTGTGGGACGGCGAGGGCGGCCTGACCGGCGGCGCGCACGCCAGCACGATCAACGCAATCCGTGCGGCGGGCGGCGACGTCGTCCCGTCGTTCGG
This sequence comes from Actinoplanes sp., assembly GCA_036001925.1. GTDB lineage: Bacteria > Actinomycetota > Actinomycetes > Mycobacteriales > Micromonosporaceae > Actinoplanes. The sequence continues at coordinate 15,296 of DASYTU010000290.1, read as the reverse complement.
CGGGTGGAGCGGCAACAAGCTCGGCCCGAACTGCGCGACCCCGGACCTGCTCGCGGGCGCGTACCAGAAGGTGATCGACGCGTTCGCCCTCAAGGCGATCGACATCGACATCGAGAACACCGACGAGTTCGAGAACCCGACCGTGCAGGACCGGATCGTCGGTGCGCTAAAGATCATCAAGCAGCGCAACCCGTCCGTGAAGACGATCCTCACGTTCGGGACCACGCCGAACGGGCCGTCGCCCACCGGCGTCCGGCTGATCAACCAGGCCAAGGCGCTCGGCGCCAACGTGGACATCTTCGCGCAGATGCCGTTCGACTTCGGCGGCGGCGCGGACATGTACGCCAGTACGGTCGGCGCGTCCGAGGGCCTCAAGAACCAGCTCAAGACGACCTTCGGCTACACCGACGCGCAGGCGTACTCGCACATGGGCATCTCCGGCATGAACGGCCTGTCCGACCAGCAGGAGGTGACGTCGCCGCAGACGTGGACGCGGATCCGGGACTACGCGAAGAGCAAGGGCTTCGCCCGGTTCACGTTCTGGGCGGTCAACCGCGACCGTGGCTGCCCGGGCGGCGGCGTCGTCTCCACCTGCAGTGGCATAGCCCAGCCCGACTGGGAGTTCACCCGGATCAGCGCCGGGTTCTAGCACCGGCGAGCGTGCGGCCGCGGATCCGTCAACGGTTCGCGGCCGCGCGCTTGCGCAGCTTCTTCACCACCCAGCCGGCGATCGCGATGGCGAAGAACGCGCCGCGTGGGTACGAACGTGTGGGCAGGGCCGACGTGCGCCGCCGTGCCGCGTCGGGATGGCCCGGGGTGGCGCGGCGGCGGTAGGGTCGCCGCGCGATGGACACGTTAACCAGGCGAGGCCGGGCGGTCCGGGTCGCGGTCGCGGCGCTCGGGACGGCGCTGTTGCTCGCCGGCACGCTGTGGGGCGGGGACGACGACTTCCCGTTCGGGCCGTTCCGGATGTATTCGACCGCGCCCGACCCGGACGCGGACGCGCCAGACACCCGGGTCGAGGGCGTCGACACGACCGGCCGCACGGTCGAGCTGACCGAGACCAACAGCGGGCTGCGCCGCGCCGAGATCGAGGGGCAGCAGCAGGCGTACGTGGACAACCCGAGCCGGCTGCGGCAGGTAGCGATCGCTTACGCCGCCAGGACACCGGGCGCCGCACCGCTGAAGGAAGTGCGGATCGTCATCCGCTGGGTCGGCATCGAGCACGCCCGTCCCACCGGCAGGAGCCACGACCAGGTCATCGCCCAGTGGACCGCGCCGTGAACCGCCTTGTCGCTTGGCTCACCGAGCCGGTGCCGCGCGGGCGCGTCGCCGCTTTCCGTACGCTGATCTATCTCTTCGTCGCCGCCGACCTGGTGATCTTCACGCCCTGGGTGCGCAACCACGCGAGCACGCCTGGCGATCTCTACCAGCCGTTACTCATCGGCCGGTTGCTGCCGTTGCCGGTGCCGACGCCGCTGCTCGTCCACGCCATCTTCTGGATCCTGCTCGCCGCGTCGCTCGCCGCGTCAACCGGTCGGGCACCGCGGCTGCTCGGCTGGACGGTCTTCGCGCTCTACTTCGAGTGGATGATCATCGCGATGAGCTACGGCAAAGTCGACCACGACCGGTTCGGCATGCTGGTCGCGCTCGCGGCGCTGCCGACCGCCGGCCGGGCCCGGCACGGCGACCAGACGGGTACCGAGGCGGGCGGCTGGGCGCTGCGGGTCACCCAGATCGCCGTGGTGTGCACCTACTTCCTCGCGGCGTGGGCGAAGTTGCGGTTCGGCGGACTCGACTGGGTGACCAGCTCGGTGCTGGCCCGGGCGATCATCCGACGCGGTACCGACTTCGCCGATCTGATCGCGGGCGTGCCGTACCTGCTGGTCCTGGCGCAGGTCGGGATCATCGCGCTCGAGCTGGCCAGCCCCGTCATCTTCGTCTTGAGGCCGCGGTGGCGGAACTGGGCGGTGGCGTTCTTCTACTCGTTCCATGCGATCACGTTCGCGACCATCACGATCTCGTTCGCGCCGCACCTGGCCGCGATCACCAGCTTCCTGGCGCTCGAAAAAGTGCGCCCTGTCGTGTGGGTGCGCGGTTTCGGTTCCCGGAACCGGGGACAAGTTAAGGAGCATGAGCGACCGGTGGTATGAGAATGCCGTCATCTACTGCCTCGACATCGACACGTACGCCGACTCGAACGGCGACGGTATCGGCGACATCCACGGCCTGGTCGGGCGCCTCGACTACCTGGCGCGGCTCGGCGTCACGTGTATCTGGCTGAACCCGATCCACCCGTCGCCGGACCGCGACGACGGCTACGACGTCGAGGACTTCTACAACGTGGACCCGCGGTTCGGGAACCTCGGCGACTTCGCCGAGCTGCTGCATCGGGCGGGGAACCTCGGCATCAAGGTGATCATCGACCTGGTCGTGAACCACACCTCCGACGAGCACCCGTGGTTCCAGTCGGCGCGATCGTCGCCGGATTCGCCGTACCGGGACTGGTATGTCTGGTCCGAGACCGCCCCGCCGGACCGCCGCCAGGGCATGGTCTTCCCCGGCGAGCAGGACGAGACCTGGAGCTACGACCAGACCGCCAAGCAGTGGTACTACCACCGCTTCTACAAATTCCAGCCGGACCTGAACATCAAGAACCCGCAGGTACGCGAGGAGATCAAGAAGATCTGCGCGTTCTGGCTGCAGGTCGGCGTCTCCGGCTTCCGGATGGACGCGGTGCCGTTCATCATCGAGGAGATGGAGCCGGGCGAGCCCAACCCGCCCAAGGACCTGAAGTACCTGACCGAGCTGCGCCAGCACATCCAGTGGCGCAAGGGCGACGCGGTGCTGCTGGCCGAGGCGAACGTCGAGCCGGACCAGCTCAAGCACTTCTTCGGCGACATCGGCGGCTCGGGCAACCGGATCCACATGCTGTTCGACTTCATGCTCAACGGCCGGCTCGTCCTCGCGCTGGCCCGCCGGGACCCGGAGCCGATCATCGACGCGCTGCAGGACACCCCGGTGCCCCCGCCCGGCGGTCAATGGGCCACGTTCCTGCGCAACCACGACGAGATCGACCTCTCCCGGCTCACCGCCGAGCAGCGCGCCGAGGTCCTCGAGCAGTTCGGCCCGGACGAGAACATGCAACTGTACGGGCGCGGCATCCGGCGCCGGCTCGCGCCGATGCTCAACAACGACCGCAGGCGCATCGAGCTCGCCTACGCGCTGCAGTTCAGCCTGCGCGGCACCCCTGTGCTGCGGTACGGCGAGGAGATCGGGATGGGCGAGGACCTGTCGCTCAAGGGCCGCGACTCCATCCGTACGCCGATGCAGTGGTCCTTCTTGCCGAACGGAGGCTTCTCCACCGCCGAGCCCGACCGGCTCGTGCGTCCGGTGATCTCGACCGGCGAGTACGGCTACCAGAAGGTCAACGTCGCGAGCCAGCGCCATGACCCGAACTCGCTGCTGTCCTGGTTCGAGCGGATGATCCGCACGCTGCGCGAGGCGCCCGAGGTGGGGGACGGCAAGTTCGCCCACGTCGACATACCGGTGCCGCATGGCGTGCTGGTGCACCGCGCCGACGGCGTCACCGGCACGATGCTGTTCGTGCACAACCTCGGCGAGCACGACGCCACGGTCGACCTGAGCAGCCTGGCCGAGGAAGCCGAGTACCCGAACGACGTGCTGGCCGACCGCGAGTACGGCGACCTGGGCAAGCTCGACGCGGTGACGGTCGGCGGATATGGCTATCGCTGGATCCGGCTGCGACGTTACTCGTGAGTTCGGTTAGGCTCTGCCGTCCGACCAAACGATCCGGAGGCCCGCCATGACCCAGCCCACCCGCGTCGCGATCGTCACCGGGGCGGCCCGGGGCATCGGCGAGGCAACCGCGCGCAAGCTTGCGGCCGACGGCATGGCGGTCGCGGTCGTCGACCTCGACGAGGCCGCGTGCGCCGCCACCGTGACGGCGATCCACGACGCCGGCGGCACCGCGCTGGCGGTCGGAGCCGATGTCTCCGACGCGGTCCAGGTGGCGGCGGCCGTCGAGCGTGTGGTCGCGGAGCTGGGGCCACCCACCGTGCTGGTCAACAACGCCGGCGTGCTGCGCGACAACCTGCTGTTCAAGATGACCGACGACGACTGGGAGACCGTGATGGCGGTCCACCTGCGCGGGGCGTTCCTGTTCAGCCGGGCGGTGCAGAAGCACATGGTGGACGCCGGCTGGGGCCGCATCGTCAGCCTCTCCAGCACTTCTGCCCTCGGCAACCGCGGACAGGCCAACTACGCCGCCGCGAAGGCCGGCATCCAGGGCTTCACGAAGACGCTCGCCATCGAGCTCGGCCGGTTCGGCATCACGGCCAACGCGGTCGCGCCGGGTTTCATCGTCACCGACATGACCGCGGCCACGGCAGCCCGGGTCGGGATGGATTTCCAGGACTTCCAGAAGGCCGCGGTCAGTCAGATCCCGGTCGGCCGGGCGGGCCGGCCCGAAGACGTCGCGAACACCATATCGTTCCTGGTCAGCGAGGGCGCGGGGTTCGTGTCCGGGCAGGTCGTGTACGTCGCCGGCGGTCCACGCGACTGACCGTCCGGCTTGCCGCGTGACGGTAGAGTTAAGCATTGTGAATCGACGGATGACCTCTCGCAGCGTGTCGCTGACCAGCACATTCATGCTGCTCGCGGCCGGCGGCGTGGCGGCCTGCGACAGCGGCAACGACACCCAGGACGAGGGGTTCTACTGCGCCGACGAGAACGGCGTCGTCGTGGACGAGGACAACTGCGACGACGGCGGGAACGCCGGCCTCGGCCTCCTGCCGTTCTTCATCTGGCACTCGTCGGCTTACCGACCTGGTTACCCGGTCGGTTACCGGCTGCCGCCGGGGGGCAGCAAGTTCGCCTACAACGACCGGGCCGCGCGCGCGTCGTTCGGCCTCCCAACGACCGGGCGGATCGCCAACGGCACGGTCAAGACCAGCGTGGTGGGCAAGGGCGGTGCCGGCACCGGCAAGTCGTCGAGCAAGTCTGGCGGCTGAGCGGTGCGGCGAATCCCGTACGGGCCGGTCCGGGACGGCTGGCGGCTCACCAACTACAGCCTCGGCCTGACCTACAACGACACCGAGCTGCCCGACGGCACCATGGAGTCGTACTGGCAGGAGGGGCCGTACTACGACTTCACCGAGGGCGAGATCGAGGAGCTGGAGACCGCCACCGGCACGCTGTACGCGATGTGTCTCGAGGCCGGCGACTGGATGGTTCAGCACTGCCCGCGGAACACCCCCGCGGGCCGGCGGGACGGCTATTTCGCGTCGGTGTGCAATCCGTCCACGTGTTTCCTGGCGCGGATCGGCATTCCGGAGTACACCCACGAGCAGATCATCCGTACCTGGTGGGACGGCGATCCGCAGACCTGGACGCATGCCGACAAGGACCCGGACGGCCGGCTACCGACCCAGACGCCCGACTACTCGCCGACCGTCTACGGCCGCTTCGACCTCTGGTACAACGGCGCCGGTGGCACGCCCAAGCTGTTGGAGTTCAACGCACAGACGCCGACGTCGCTGGTCGAGGCCGCGGTCATCCAGTGGCATTGGCTGGACCAGACGAATCTGACCCAGCACCCGTGGCGGCAGTGGAACTCCATCCACGACCGCCTGGTGGGCTGGGAGGCGACCGACGGCGAGCCGGCCAACCCCGGCGCCTGGCGGCGCAACATCGGCAAGCTGCGCGAGGCCCGTCCGTGGCTGCCGGAGAAACCCAAGATCTATTTTGCGTACGAGACGTCGGAGACCACCGGCGAGGACCGGATGAACGTGGCCTACCTGATGGCCACGGCCGAGGAGGCGGGCTTTCCGGTCGAGCTCATCGCCATGAGCCAGATCGGGTGGGACGTCGCCGGCGACCGCGTGCTGTTCGTCCCCGCGCCCGGCCAGGAGCACAAGGCCGAGCCGATCGACGTGATCTTCATCCTGTATCCATGGGAGTGGTTCTGGAACGAGGAGGGTGGCAAGGCGTTCTTCCGGAACATGGCCGACCCGACGAAGCACGGGACGGTGTGGATCGAGCCGCCGTACAAGGCCGCGCTGCTCGGTAACAAGGCGCTGCTGCCGGTGCTGTGGAAGCTGTTCGGCGACGACCCGGAACGCGGCAAGTACCTGTTGCCGGCGTACTTCGCCGAATCCACGCGGGCCGCGTCGCTCACCTCGTACGCGAAGAAGCCGGTCTGGGGCCGCGAGGGCGGCTCGATCACGCTGGTCAAGGACGGGGTAACGCTGACCGACAACCCTTCCGAGTACGGCGCCGACGGCCGGTACGTGGTCCAGGAGCTGCTCGAGCTGCCGTCGTTCGACGGGCTGGAAGGGACCGTGCACCCGGTGATCGGCTCATGGCTGATCGACGGCGAGCCGGCCGGCATGGGCATCCGCGAAGGCCTGGGCGTCGAGGGCCTGATAACGAAGAACACCTGCTACTTCGTCCCGCACACGATCGGTGCTGTGTAGCCGGTCGCCGCTCCGCGACGACCTGGATTGCGCCCCTTTATGCCGTTGCCGAGGACGCCAAAATGACCTCGGCTGCGCCTAGTCATTGTGACGCCCTCGACAACGACGGGCGCAATCCGACTTTGGTGCGCTTGGTGGGACGGGTCAAGTCAGGGGCGCGGGCGGTTGCGCCACAGCCACCACAGACCGACCATCGGCAGCACGAGAGGCACGTACCCGTAGCCGCTGCCGTAGCCGGACCAGACCGTCGCGTCCGGGAACGCCGCCTTGTCGCCGATGCTCAGCGTGCCCACCACGAGCACCCCGATCAGCTCGATCGAGCAGCTGGTCAACGCGATCAGCCGGCCCCGCCTGCCGCCGATCGCCAGTCCCACCGTGGCCGCGATGTAGATCACCGCGGCCGCAGCGGACAGCAGGTACGCGAGCGGCGCCTCGTGGAACTTCGTGGCGATCTGCACGCCCGCGCGGGCGCTCGCCGACAGCGCGAAGATCCCGTACACGAGCAACAGGACCCGCCCGGGGCCGGTGCCGATGGCGGCGTCCCGGGGTCGCGTCGCGGAAGAGGGCTCAGCCACCGGTCACCGACGCAATCTGCTGCAGCCGCAGCACGAGAACCGGAATCACCAGGCAGGCGACGCCGAGGATCAGGTTGCCCCAACGGGTCGGCTCCAGCCGCGCCAGCACGAACGCCGTCGGCGCGAACGCGATCGCGGTGATCAGGTACCCGATGAACGTGGACGTCTCGCTGGGCCGGGAGCCGTCGAAGAGGCCGACGACCGCGACCACGACGAGCACCGCGACGAGGAGCCCGAGCGCCGCGGTCGCCAGCAGGTCGAACCGGCTCGGCGCACGGTTCAACCCGGCTCGGGCCAGGCACCACACTCCGAGCGCCAGCGCCGCGACGATGGTCGCGACGGACAGAGGACCGTTCACCGGGACAGCGTACTGATCAGCGCGCGCGTGCTAGCTTTCGGCCGGGGTGGGATCACCGGCGAAGGGCGGCGGGCGGATGCGGTTCGGACTTTTCGGTACGGGGCCATGGGCCCACATGGCGCACGCCCCCGGTCTCGCGGCGCACGACGACGTCGAATTCGTCGGTGTGTGGGGGCGGAACGAGGCGAAGGCGGCCGCACTCGCGGCCGAGTACGGCGCGAAGGCGTACCCGACGATCGACGGACTGATCGAGGACGTGGACGCGATCGCGGTGGCGCTGCCGCCGGACGTGCAGGCCCCGATCGCGCTGCGGGCGGCCCGGGCGGGCCGGCACCTGCTGCTCGACAAACCGGTGGCCTTCGCGCCCGCCGACGCCGACGAGATCGCCGCCGCGGTTGCCGATCGCAACCTCGCCTCGATCGTCTTCTTCACCCGGCGGTTCATGCCCGCTCTCCGCCAGTTCATCGACCAGGCCGTGCGGACCGGGGGCTGGATCGAGGCCCGGGTGGACCACGTCGGCTCGATCTACACGGAGGGCAACCCGTTCGGCGAGTCGGCGTGGCGCCGGGAGAGCGGCGGCCTCTGGGACGTCGGCCCGCACGCGGTGGCGCTGATCCTGCCGGTGCTCGGCGCGGTGACCGAGGTCGCCGCGATGGTCGGGTCACGGGACATGTCGCACGTCTTGCTGCGGCACGCGTCCGGCGCGATCAGCACCCTGGACCTGTCGGTGGACGTGCCGCCGGCGGCCGCGCGCGAGGAGGCCGTGTTCGCGGGCGAGGCGGGTGTCGTCACCGCGCCGCAGGAGCCGTTCGAGCCGGTCGCCGCGTTCGGGCACGCGCTGAACGAGCTCATCGCGGCCGCGGCCGGCGACCTGCGCCCGGCGATGGACGCGCGCTTCGGCGCCGAGGTGACCGCGATCCTGGCCGCGGCGGACGAGGCGGCCCGGACCGGCCGTACGGTCGAGGTGCCCGCCTAGCTGAGCGCTTCCTCGACGGCCGCGGTGGTCCGCTCCTCGTCGCCCGTGGCGAGGAGATCGAGTAGCGCCCCGCGCAGCACCGCCAAGACCGACGTGCGCCGGGCCGCGCCGGCGGGGGTATCCCGCTCCTCCGGCGGCTGTGCCTCCGCCAGCAGCGCAAGCCAGTCCTGGACCGTGTCGCGGGCGAAGCCGGACCACGCGCCGTCCGGCTCGACCAGCGAGCGTGCGTACGCCTCGGTCCACAGCGTGAGCAACGCTCGATGCTCCGGCGCGGACAGCCAGGCCCATACCTCGCGGGCGATCTCGGCCATCCCGCCGCTGGTCCGGATACGTCCGAGCATCGCGAGCTCGTCGGTGCGGGCGCGCGCGAGCAGCGCTCGGACCAGGCCGTCCTTGGAGCCGAACAGGAAGAGCAGCACGCGCGGGCTGGAGCCGATCGCGGCGGCGAGCGGTCGCAGCGACAGGTCGCCCAACCCCTTCGCGAGCACGTACCTGTACGCGGCCTCGAGGAGTTCGACCTGGCGAGCACTTGCCCCGGCGGTGTCCATGGGAGCATTCTGGCACTGAAACAGACGTTTCAGTAAGGGGTGAGAGATCGTGATCATTCGGCGGCTGGGTAAGCCGGGAGACCTCGGCTGGGTCGTGATGGCACACGGCGAGGTGTACGCCGCGCAGTTCGGTTGGGACACGGGCTTCGAGGCCCTCGTGGCGCGCATCGTCGCGGACTACGCCAACGGCGCCGATCCGGACCGGGAAGCGGCATGGATCGCCGAATCAAACGGCGAGCGCGCCGGTTGCGTGTTCCTCGTCGCGGGGGAGGACAACATGGCCAAGCTGCGCATCCTGCTGGTGCATCCGGACGCGCGCGGGCACGGCCTCGGTACCCGCCTCGTGGATGAGTGCCTCGCGTTCGCGCGGGCCGCGGGCTACCGCGCGGTCACACTGTGGACCAACGACGTGCTCACGTCGGCGCGCCGCATCTACCAGGCCGCCGGCTTCGAGCTGGTGGACAAGAAGCCCCACCACAGCTTCGGCAAGGAACTGGTAGGCGAAACATGGTCCAAAACCTTCCCCGCGATCTTGGACTAGAGTGTTGGCCTCACGTTAGGGGACCGTGCGCTCGATGGCGGCCGGACCATCGCGCTCCAGCTCCTTGCGGGCGCGCTCGATGTTCTCGGGCGTGGGGTCCCGGCCCTCGGCGACGGCCAGGTCTTCCGGTTCCCACGGTTGCTCGGCTCCGGTACGGAGCACCGGCTCCTCGCCGGGCTGCAGGAACTCCGGAGTATCCGAGTCGGGGCCCCCGCCGGTGATGAACGCGGACACCGCCACGTCGTCCTCCACGGCGTCCGCCACCTCCTGGGTCTCCTCCAGTGGCTGGCGGTTCTCGTCGGTCATGGTCTCCTCCAGGTGGATGCCGCGATGCTCCGTCCTTCCTACTCCGGCTACCGGGCCACGGCACTTCTCACCGGGCGGGGCAGGGCGCACCGAAGCTTATTGTCCGACTGTAAGAGGTCCGAGTTAGATCACCAATATGTCGATCTCGGATCGGGCTTGATCCAGGACCGTGCTGCTCAGTCGAACGCTGTCAGGGCTGCGGCAGGGGGATCGAGTGAGCATCGATCACGTCGCGGGCCCGGGTGTGCGCGTGGTAAACCTTGGCTGGATGCACTGACCGTTACAGCACATTGAGACCATCTGAACTACTCTGGCGTTCCGCGCCTACGTGGCGTAACTTGCAGACCAGCGGAATGTTGTTGGGACGCGGTGTCCGGCCGGCGGCCTCGGGGAAGGCGCCGGAATGCGCATGTTGGTCAGCGCTTTCACCCGCGCAACGTCGACGTCGGCGTACGACGCCAGGAAGAGGGCAGCCGTGTATCTGCCGATCACCACCCGCCAGTTGGCCGATGGCACCATCGAAATCGCGCCGAGCGGAGAGATCGACCTCGACAACGCCCACATGATGCGGGATGCCGTCAATGGCGCGCTGACCAGCACTACGCCGAGCAAGATATGCCTCGATCTGCAACGGGTGATGTTGATCGACAGCATCGGCATCGGGATCCTGGTGGCCTGCTTCCACGTCGCCGCCGCCAGTGGGGTGAAGCTCGTGGTGAGCCACCCGAGCCCCACTGTGTACCGCCAGCTGTGGGTCTCCGGTCTGGTCGGCCTGCTGGGCTGCGCCGAGCCGGTGTCCCCGCGTACCTCCGTCGGGCTTCGCCCGTCCTGACCGCCGACGGGCAGTCGCCCGTCCGGTGTTGAATGCGGCACATGACCGTGCTGCGTTCGATCGGACTCTTCCTGCTCGCCGCGCTCGCCGAGATCGGCGGCGCGTGGCTCGTCTGGCAGGGCGTCCGCGAGCATCGCGGCCTGGTCCTGGTCGGCGCCGGCATCGCCGCGCTCGCCACGTACGGCTTTGTCGCGACGCTGCAGCCGGACCCGCACTTCGGCCGGATCCTGGCCGCCTACGGCGGCATTTTCGTCGCCGGATCGCTCGCGTGGGGCGTGCTGTTCGATGGCTTCCGGCCCGACCGCTACGACCTGATCGGCGCGGCGCTCTGCCTGGCCGGCGTTGGGGTCATCATGTACGCGCCCCGCGGGGCCTGATAGAGGGCTCTGTACGCCGTCCGTTACGAAAGCCGGAGAAATTCGGCGCAGCGCTGCCAGGTCAGGTCGGTCGCGGGGGCGTCGTAGTCGATCAGCCCCGGGTCGGTCCAGAGGTGGCCGACGTCCGGATAACGGAACACCTCGAACGACGCGTCCGCCGCCGTCATTTCTGCCGTCCACCGCTCGACGTCCTCGGCGGGCACGTATTCGTCGTCGGGATCCGCCACGTGTAGCTGAGCGCGGAAGCCGGCGGGCAGCGCCGCGAAGCTGCCCCCGGTGCTGGACAGAAGCAACAGGCCGGAGGTCCGTGGACGCTCGCGCAGCAGCGCGTTGGCAATGCTCGTACCCATGGAGAGGCCCGCCAGGACGGCGTCGGCCGGAAGGTCGCGGACGGCGTCCCGGGCCCGCTCGAGCATGGTCTCCCAGCCGACCTTGTCCGCGAGGGCGAAGCCCTCGTCCAGCGTGTCGGCCGGAGTCACGCCGTAGAGGTCGGGCGCGACGACCTGGTGTCCGTCGGCGCGGAACCGTTCGGCAACAGCGCGGACGGCCGGGCGCAGTCCGTAGACCGAATGGAACAGCGCGAGTGAGGCCATGTGGCCAATGGTGCCCGAATTGCTCGGCCCGGCGGGGGAGATCCGGGCCGGCGGCGGGTTCGCAGCCAGGTCGGGCCGCTACGGATCGGCCGTACGGTCTAGAACCCGTCGGACGGGCCGGCTTCGTTGAGCAGCCGGGCCAGCGTCGCGGCGTCCACGTCCGGGCCGTACGCCGGCGTTCCAGGCTGGTAGCGCCAGGATTCGTCGAGGCCGCCGACGTCGACCGCGTCGAAGCCGATCTCGTCGACCAGGGCCAGCACGGTCCGCTTGGTGTCGGCATCGTCGCCGGCTACCGGCAGCGCCCGCCGCCCCTCCGTGCCCGGCGGCTGCGGGCGCTCCAGAAGCTGATGGGCGTAGATGTTGTTGAAGACCTTCACGACCGGCCGGTCGAGCTGCTCGCGGACCCAGCGTGCGGACGTCTCGCCGTCGTCGATCGGCTTGATCTGCCCGTCGCGCTGCGGGTAGTAGTTCATCGTGTCGATCAACGCCGCGCCCGGTGCGGTGCGGTCGAGCAGGCCGTCAGGCAATTCGAGAACCGCCTTGAGCGGAAGCGCGACGATCACCACCTCGGCGTCGCGAGGGGCATCGGTCACCGCGACCGGTTGCGCGCCGGTTCGCTTGGCGACCTCGGTGAGGGTTTGCGGGCCACGCGAGTTGGCGATCGAGACGTCGTGTCCGTGCTGGACCAGCAGTTGGGCCAGGTTGCCGCCGATATGTCCGGCGCCGATGATGCCGATCTTCATGGCTTCTCCTCCAAGTGGCTCAATCCTTACCCCTGTTCAGTAGTCATTGAGCTGAGCACGCTCGATCTCGCGGAGCGCCCGGGTCAGACAGCCGGCGATCCGTTCCTCGGCGTCACCCGAGGCCCCGGATGCGGACGGCCGCGGCGCCGGCACGTCGCCGAGCAGGTCCGCCATGAGCAGAGCCGCATGGCGGGCCAGCACGTCGGGTTTGGGCGGCGCCTCCCCGTCGTCGTCGTGGACCCCCAGTGCGCCCGCCAGCAGGATCAGCACCACATGCGGGTCGACCTCCGGCTGCCACTGTGCCGCCGATCGCACGCAACGCTCGAGGACGTTCCGGATGTCGTCGCCGTCCAGGCCGTCGGGATGGGTGTCCTCCAGCAGGAGGCGTACCGCCGTACCCACGATCAGTCCGACCAGGGCCGGGTCCAGGGCCGCGAGATCGCCGGCCGCCGCGGCCAATGCCTCGTCGTCGCGCTGCCGCGCCGCGGAGACGGCCGCGAGTGCGGCCGCCGCGATCGGCCGGGCCGGCGCCGGAAGATGCCGCCAGGACTGAGTCATGTCGGGACCGTAGCGCCGGCCTCCGACAGAAGTTCCGACAACACGCGCGCGGCGCTTTTGTCGGAGGGTGCTGGCAGGCTACGAGACATGACTGGCACTCGGTTGCACGAAGCCATGGCCGTCCGGGTCGAGCGCGGTGAGTTCCCCGGCATCGTCACACTCGTCGCCCGCGACGACGACGTGCGCGTCGACGCGATCGGCGTCACCGAGTTCGGCGGCGACGTTCCGATGCGCCGCGACACGGTCTTCCGCATCGCATCGCTGACCAAACCGATCATGGCGGCGGCCACGATGATCCTGGTCGAGGACGATGTGATCGACCTCGAGGAGCCGGTGGCGCAGCTCTTGCCCGAGCTGGCCGGCCAGCGCGTTCTCGCGCGCGTCGACGGCCGGCTGGACGACACGGTCCCGCCCAAGCGCCCGGTCACGATCGACGACCTGTTGACGTTCCGGCTCGGCTTCGGCCTGATCACCGAGCCGGAATTCGATCCGCCGTATCCGATCAACGTGGCGGCCACCGAGATGCGGCTGGTGCTCGGCGAGCCCGATCCGCGGACGCCGCATGATCCCGATGAGTGGATCCGTCTGTTCGGCTCGCTGCCGCTGATGTATCAGCCCGGCGAGCGGTGGAACTACAACGTCGGCACGCTCGTCCTCGGCGTGCTGCTCGCGCGAGCGGCTGACCAGCGGCTCGGCGATCTGCTGCGCGAGCGCCTCTTCGACCCGCTCGGCATGGGGGACACCGGATTCTGGTTGCCCCCGGAACGCGCGCGGCAGCTGCCGAAGCACTACATGACCGACCTCGAGACGCAGACGATGGCCGAGCGGCCGATCACCGGACCGGAGATCTGGAGCCACCCGCCCGTCTTCCCGTCCGGCTCCGGCGGGCTGGTATCCACAGTGGACGATTACGTGACGTTCGCCCGGATGCTGCTCGACCGCGGCGTGCACGGCGGTACCCGGCTGCTATCCGAGAAATCGGTCGAGCTGATGACCACAAACCATCTGACCCCAGCACAGATCGCGAGAGCCGGCCGGATCCTCGACGGCAGCGGCTGGGGCCTCGGCATGGCGGTGACCGTCGCGCCCGACGAGATCTCCGGCCCGGGCCGGTACGGCTGGTCCGGCGGGTACGGCACGACGTGGTTCAACGACCCGAACGCGCGCCTGATCGCCATCGCCATGACCCAGGTGAGCGACTTCATGTGGAGCGGCGCGCTGACCGAGTTCGACAAGCTGGCGTACGAATAGTGCAGAGACTCATCACTAGGGTGGGATGATGACCAGCCTCGATGAGGTGACTGCCTGGATGCAGAACTACCGGGCGGCGTGGGAGTCCAACGACCCGGAGGACATCGGCAACCTCTTCGCCGAGGACGCCGTTTACCTGACGGAGCCGTACGCGAAGCCGTGGCTCGGCCGCGACCAGATCGTCAAGAAGTGGTTGAAGCGCAAGGACGAGCCGGGCACGACGACGTTCGAGTGGCATCCGCTGCTCGTCACGGAGGACTTGGCGATCATCGAAGCCACGACCGGCTATCCCAAAAAGGTATTCAGCAACCTTTGGGTGCTGCGCCTTGACAATTCGGGCCAGGCCCGCCACTTCACCGAGTGGTGGATGCAACATCCCAAGAGGACCTGAGGGGAAGGCCGCTCAGGCCGCTGGAAGGACGACGTCGGCGCGGTGGAGCGTGTGGACCGACGGCTTCAGCGTTCTGCCCTCTATCAGGGTGCCGTCCGTCCCCAGGTTGCGGGCGTAGCGGGGGAACGCGCCACCGGACACCTGCAACCGCAACCGGTGGCCCGGCAGCAGGCGGTGGAAGCACGGGTCCAGCTCGAGCGTCAGCAGCTGTACCTCGCCGGCCGGTACGGAAGGGTCGAGGCGGCGAAGGCGGTCCGAGAAGTTGCGGGAACGGCCGCGTTCGTCCACGTCGCAGAGCCGGACGAAGACGTCGGCATGCGGATTGTCCACGGCGATCGCGAGCTCCACGACCGGTGATCCGGCGATATCGACCGGGGCGGTCAGCCGCTCCGACGTAAACGTGACGATGTCGGGCCGGGCTTCGAGCGTGCCGTTGTCGCGTACGCCCATCTCTCCGGTCATGACCCGGCCACCCACCGACGGGGTCGGATCGATCGGGTCGTACTGGAAGCTCACGAGCGCGTCCGGTTCGGCGGCGGCCGACTCCGCCGGCCGTCCGGCGGGGCCGAAGCGATACTTCGCCGGAGATGTGGGCGGCGGCCAGGCGTCGAGTTCGTGCCACGCCCCCTCGCCGGTGCGGAAGACGTGGACCGGGTGCTTCCGTGCGAAGCCGCCGCCCGAGCGACGGACGGGGCGGCCGCCGCCCGGGGGACCGGCGGCGCCGTCGGGCCTGCCGGCCGGGGGACGGTC
>DASYTU010000289.1:0-12330 GCA_036001925.1 Actinoplanes sp. | reverse complement strand
CCCACGATCCAAGTCGTGATGTTGCTGATGATCGTGGGCAGGTCGTTGGCCGCCAGGATCTGCGGCTCGGCCGCGGAGGCCGGAACGGCCACGGCCACCGCCGAGGCGGTGGCCGTGATGAGGATGAGCAGACGGGAAATGTTGCGTCGCAACATGGTGGGCACCTCCCGCCCCTTCTCGGGGCGATCGCAGCAATTGAGGTGCGCCACCGGGAATCGGGCGAGGCCGTGGGAGCTTGGCTCCTTCCAGCCGTTAGGGATCGGGTGCGAACACGGCCCTGTCAGCCCGGCGCCGCCACGATCCCCGGAGCGCGGACACCGACCGCGCTGCGGTTCGATGTCTTGCCCACCAAGGCCTTCTGTTGGGTGCCCAACGCGGCCTATGCCGCGGCCGGAGCACCCAACACCGGCCCAACACGGGGTGCCCGACGGCTGCTGTTGGGTCGCTGCCGCCGCGAGCGCAACGGCACGAACGACAACTCGCCCGCACCGATCGCCTGCTGCAGACGCTTCTCGGCCCGCGCCCGCCAGTCCGACGCGGTCTGCGGCGAGATGCCGATCTCGGCGGCGACCCGGGCGAGCGTGTCGTGGTCCAGCCTGGTGGCGGCGATCAGCCGGGCCTCGTCGCGGTCGAGTACCGCGACCGCGACCGCGCGGGCCAGCACCAGATCGGGGTGGTCCCACGGCCGAATCGGCAGCAGAGAGCCCGGCCCGCCGCTGCGGATCAGCATGGTGTCGGACTCCGCGTCACGGATCTTCCGCGCGGCACGTACGCCGGCGTCAACGAGCCGTCCACAGATCCGCGGCTCGTCGAGGTCAACCGTCGCCAAGCGCTCCATGAACCCGACCAGCAGCTCAGAGTCCAGGTCGTGGGTGTCGCCGTGCCAGCCGGCGGCCAGCAGCCCGGCCTGGCGGCGCAGACCCGGCATCGCCACACCGACGGCCGCGACACGCCACGCAGGGCCGTCGCGGCGGGCACGGATGACCAGCTCCCGCCAGACCGCATCGCGGACCTGATGGCTGATGCCCGCCGCGAGCAGCAGTCTGCGCAGCTCATCCAGCGGCAGAATCCGGTCGGGCAGCCCACCGAAGCCGCGTGCATCGAACGGCACATGGGTCGGCGCCTCGGCCAGCATGGTGAACGCCGTCTCCGCCGCGTCCAGCGGCGTCGACGGCCAGGAGGAGGTAGACATTGCAGAACTCCGAATACGCGGTGCATCAACGAAAATCGGCACGGGGACCGCTATTCAGGCAGGTCAACCCAACAGTGACCGGAGTCGCCGAAGGCCATGTGTGACTGTTGGGCCTGGTCACGACCGGCCAACAACGGCCAGCATCGTCGGCCCGCCGACCGTGGCATCCGACCACGACGGCCAACAGGGCAGGTCAATGACGTGTTGGGCACCGTTGGGCGACCGACTCGGTTGACCATGCGAGGAGGCGACGCACCCCAGGGCAGAGGCTGCCGCGCCTGGCGCGCCGAACATCCGGCGGCGGCGCGCCGCCAACGGATCGCATGCCTGCCCGGGTGTATCAACCCGACCGCACCGCCCGCGTCCGCCACCGCCTGCGCCAGATGGCCATCCACTGGGCCGCGGGCGCCCGGCTGTTGGGCGGCATCGGCAGCAACCGCCCGGCCGTCGCGAAAGCGCAGGTCGGCGGCGGCCAACACGGTCCGCCCGCACCGTCGGCCACGGCGATCGCGAGGACACGCACTCCAACAAGCCAGCTCCACCCAACAGCGCGTAAGCGGGGCTGTTGGGCGGAGCCGGTTGCGCTGTTGAGTGCACTCGACGCCCTATCCGTCGCCGTGTTGGGCGGGCCGCCGCCCACGCCGCCGGGCGTGTTGGGCGGCCGTTGACACCGCGGACAGCGACAGCGCCGCGTACGCACCCAACACGACGCCTTAGTGAGATGCGAACACGGCCAGTCAGCGCGGGGGCAACCCGCTATGACTGCCCACGACACGAATCTGCCCTACACGTCCACCGACCCGGACCCGACGCCAGGCGTCGATGGCACCCGCGCCAGCCACGACACCCCCCGCGACAAGGCCCCAGTCATCGTCTGGCGCATCACCCCGGAGGCCGCCGACGACCCGGACGCAGCTGCCACTCCTGACGCGGGCGACAGCCCGCTGACGTCGCGTCTGGCGCGTCACCTCGTCGCGATCTACAGCGACGTGCACGGCACTGTCATCGACTTCGACGCCGACGTCAACCTGCGTCACGCAGCCCAGACCACCGGACGCCATTACCTGACGGTCACCAATCTGGCCGGCCCGACCGCGGCGGCCGACCAGCCCCGGCCGGCCGCGCTGATCATGCTGCGCTGGCCCCGCCCGGCCACCACAACACCGGGGCAGGACGCCACCAGCCTGCTCGGCGCCTGCCAACAACACCTGGCCGATGACGGCAGCACCATCGTCGTCGTCACCGCTGCCACTGCCGGAGCCGCCGGCACGAGCTACGGCGAGCACGAGCAGGTCCTGCTGCCCGCCGCGGAGGCCGCCGGGCTGCGGCATCTGCACGACATCGTCCCGCTCGACGCCCAGGACGGCCGGGACACCTTCACCTACGCGACCACCCGCGACACGACGGCGCCGAGCCGCGACAGCGACCCCGGCACCCCGCGGCAGATCACCAGCACCACGCTGGTGATCTTCGGTCGTCCGGGGAGACGGCCGTGACACCCCACGACAGCCGCGACAGTGATCGTGGCGGGGGGCGACAGAACCGGCGACCTGGCCCTGTCACCCGCGACACGGCGACCGGGCAGCGCGACAAAGACCTGTCGCCCGGCGACAGAGACGACAGGCCGACCCGGCAGGCAAATGAGTCACGCTACGCTGCCGCGCCCACAGCGGTCCCACCGCTGCATGACCTACGAATCGAGCTTCCGCAGCAGGACCCAGTCCTCCCCCCCGGCGGTCGCTCGCGCCCTGCTCCGGCTGGTCCAACGAGCCGTGGCGGGGCGCGACCAGCCTGACGACCGGCGGCCTCCACCACCTGGGGAGTAGCCCATGAGATTCGCCTTCTACGGACGGGTGTCCACCGAAGACAACCAAGACCCCCAAGCGTCCTACAACTGGCAGTTCACCCGTGCCCGCGGGCTCATCGAGCCCGCGGGACACACCATCGCCGCCGACTTCTTCGATGTCGGTACGTCCCGCTCGCTGCCGTGGAAACGCCGGCCCCGCGCCAACGAGCTGCTGGCCGCGTTGAAGGACCCACGGCGCGGGTTCGAAGGGGTCGTCATCGGTGAACCGCAACGAGCCTTCTACGGCAACCAGTTCGGTCTCACCTTCCCGATCTTCGAGCACTACCGCGTGCAACTGTGGGTTCCCGAAGTCGGCGGAGCCGTCGACTCGGGCAGCGACGCCCACGAACTGGTCATGGCCCTCTACGGCGGCATGAGCAAAGGCGAACGTAACCGCATCAAGATCCGCGTCCGGTCCGCGATGGCCGCCCAAGCCGCGATGGAAGGCCGGTTCCTCGGCGGACGCCCGCCCTACGGCTACCGGCTCGCCGACGCCGGCTCTCACCCGAACCCCGGCAAGGCGGCCGACGGCAAGCGCCTGCACCGGCTGCAAGCCGACCCGATCACCGCACCGGTCGTGCAGCGCATCTACCGCGAATACCTCGCCGGGGCGGGTATCTACGCCATCGCCGAACGGCTCACCCGCGACGGGATCCTCTCGCCCTCGGCCGCCGACCCGGCCCGCAACTCCCACCGCCACATCCAAGCCTGGGGCAAGAGCGCCATCCGGGTCATCCTCACCAACCCCCGCTACACCGGCCGGCAGGTGTGGAACAAGCAGCGCAAAGCCGAGATCCTCATCGACGTCGACGACGTCGCGCTGGGCCACGAAACCAGAATGCGCTGGAACCCAACCCAGGAATGGGTCTACTCCACCACCCTGGCCCACGAAGCGCTCGTCGACGACGAAACCTTCGAACGGGTCCAGACGATGATCGCAGCCGGAGCACGACGGCCTGACGTCGAACGCAAGCCGAGGCGCAGCAAGCGCAGCTACGCCTTCTCCGGCCTGATCTTCTGCGGCCTGTGCGAACGCCGGATGATCGGCAGCTTCAACAACGGCCGCAACCACTACCGCTGCGCCTACAGCTCCGAGTACGCCGACGCCAACCGGCTGGCCCACCCGCGCAGCCTCTACCTGCGCGAGGACAAGATCGTCGAACTCGTCGACCCGTGGATCCGCCGGGCATTCTCGCCCGCCAACCTGCGCACCACCCTGCAAGCAATGGCCGACGCCCAACACGACGACGCC
Source organism: Actinoplanes sp. (assembly GCA_036001925.1). Lineage (GTDB taxonomy): Bacteria > Actinomycetota > Actinomycetes > Mycobacteriales > Micromonosporaceae > Actinoplanes. The sequence goes on along the minus strand of DASYTU010000289.1, from coordinate 8,040 downwards.
GACCAGCACCGCGTCATCGCCGCCCGCGAGAAGATCAACACCTGTCAGACCAAGCTCGACCGGTACCGAGCCGCACTCGACGCCGGAACCGACCCGGTCCTGGTCCAGCAGTGGATCACCCAGGTCCAAGCCGAGAAAGCCGTCGCCGAAGCCGACCTACGACGGATCACCGGGCGCCGCACCATGACCGCCGACGAAATCAACACCCTGGTCGAAGCCATGGCCGGCATCGCGACGATCCTGCGGCAAGCCGAACTCGCGGACAAAGCCGAGGTCTACCGACAACTCGGAATCAAGCTCACATACAAGCCAGGCCTCCGCCTGATTCAAGCAGAGGCCTCACCAAATGGATCATGTACTAAAGTGTGTCCGGAGGGGGACTTGAACCCCCACGCCCGATAAAGGGCACTAGCACCTCAAGCTAGCGCGTCTGCCATTCCGCCACCCGGACTTGCAAGAGCACAGCCTAGCCGCGCCGACGTGGGGTTTGCACCCGACATCGGCAGCCCGGCGGGCCGCTCAGCAGAGTACTTTACACGGCAGCCCGAGCCGGCTGCAGCGGGGCCGCGCGGGCCATCAGCCGGAACAATCTTGGACATAACCTCTGGCCGGCCTGGCGTGACCGGCACGTACCGGGCAGCATGGCGGGGTGTCTCAGCCGTCCCCGCTTCTTGCCGTCCGCCAGCGCGCGCAGGCTCTGGCCGGCTCCGGTGATCTTGCCGGTGCGCGCGCGGTGCTCGAGCAAGCCGTCGACGCTGGGAAGAGCACGCTCGGTGAGGATGATCCGGACGTTCTGACGACCTTGCATCAGCTCGCCCGGGTGCACCAGCAGGCCGACGACCCGTCCTCTGCGCGCCGGGTCCTCGAGGAGGCGTACGCCGCCGGGCAGTGGCGGCTCGGCGACTCCGATCCGCTGATGGTGGAGATCTCGTTCGACCTCGGCGTGGTGGCGGAGGAGCTGGGCAACAGGCACGAGGCCCGCAAGGCCTTCGGCCGGGTGGCCGGGACCGGGGCGTCCGTCCTCGGCGCGGACCATTGGGCGGTCGCGCGGGCGCGGGCCTATCTCGGAGACGACCCGGCAGCGGTACGGACGGACGGCCCACCCCAACCGCCCTCGGTCCAGCCGGCGCCGGTTCAGCACGCCCCCGTTCAGCAAGCACCGATCCAGCACCAGCCCATCCAACAAGCACCGACCCAGCAAGCGCCCTCTTACCACCACGCCCTCACCGAGGCGACCGTCGCGCAGCCCTTCGCCGCTCCCCCGCCGCCGGTTCAGCACATCGTCCCGACGCAGGCAGGAGTCTCAACCCCGTACGAAAAAGGAGAGCCGTACCAAAGAGACCAGAAGCGGGGTTCGGTGGTGTTTGCGGCGATTGTCGCAGGCATGGCCGCGGTAATCGCGGTCGTCGCGCTGGTTTTCGTCCTCGCCAACCGCGGGAGCGACGGCGAAAACGTGCCAACTCTGGGCGGCCCGCCGCCCACCGACGTACGTCTCGACGACAATGGCTCGGCCGTCCGGCTGACCTGGACCGACCCGGCGGACGGCAAGACCACGTTCCTGATCACCGGCGGCCATCCGGGTGAGGTGCTCAGGCCGATGGGCCAGGTCGGACCCGGGGAAACGTCGTTCGACCTGCAGGGACTCAGCGCCCAGCTGGACTACTGCTTCGCGATCGTGGCGGTGTACAGCACGAGCAAGTTCGCGAGCTCGCCGCAGACCTGTACCAGCCGTGCACCGTCCACATTGCCGAGGCAGCCTAAATAGCGGCTACCGACGGCGATCTTAAGTATTCAGAACCGTGACTTTGCGGGTGTCCAGGGCGGTCCGCCTACCCCTATGATGGCCTGCGTCCTTGACGAGGGCACGGCCGGACGGGGAGGACCAGGGCAGTGACCAGTGCAGATGACGTGATCGTCGCGCCTCCGAAGCGTCGTTGGCGCACTCGCGGGGGTCTGGTCACGATCGGCACGGTCCTGAGCCTCGTGGCCGGGCTCGGCCTCACCGTGCTGGGGCTCGGCGCGGCCGATCAGGCGGTGGCCAGCTACGACGCCGCGTCCTGGGTGTGGAGTCGCACGAAGGGCGAGATGGCCCGGATCAACGGCGTGACGGCCAAGGTGGACACCCGGGTCGACGTGCCCAAGGCACGGGGCCACCAGATGCAGGTGAGCCAGAGCGACCGGTTCGTGATCCTGCGCGACGTCAACACCGGCGTGGTCAGCTCGATGGATCTGACGTCGCTGCAGGTCTTCGCGACCACGCCGACCACGTCGGGCATCGGCGTGAGCGTCGCGCTGCAGGACGACGCGGCCTTCGTCATCGACGCCGTGCAGGGCGTGGTGCGCCAGCTCGATCCGCGCACGCTGACCCCGATCGGCGAGCCGTTGCGGTATCCGCCGGGCATCACCGGCGGCATCTTCGACGGCAAGGGCCGGCTGTGGATCGCGGTGCCGAGCGAGGGCACCGTCTCGGCGATTACGCCCGCCCCCCTACCGTCCGACGCACCGAACGGCGGCACGGGCGGCGGCGCCGCGCTCGGCCCGAAGCTGATCAGCACGGCGACGGTCGCGCCGCCCAGCCACGACCTGGCAATCTCCACGATGGACGCCGGCGTCGCGGTCCTCAACCGCACCACGAACGCGCTGACCACCGTCGCCGACGACCAGCAGACCACCACGGCATTGCCGCTGGCCGGCCCGGGTTCGCTGGCGCCCCGCACCGACGGCCTGGCCGTGCCGGTCACGGTGCCGCAGGCCCGGCACGTGTACGTGGTGGCGGGCGGCGGCATGCGCGGCGACTTCCAGGTGCCCGGCGAAGGCGCGCGGATGCAGCCCGCGGTGGCCTGGGAGGGCTTCTTCTACGTTGCCGACGACGAGACCGGCCTCGTGCACGTGTTCGACGCCGCCGGCCGCGAGCAGAACAGCATCCGCTTCGAGAACGCGGGCGGGCCGCTGGAGCTCGAAGTCCGCGAAAACTACCTGTTCATCAACGCGCCGGGCTCCTCCACGGCCCGGGTCGTGGACAACGCGCACACGGTGCGAGTGGTCGACAAGTACGCTAACGACGTCCTCGGCGGCGACAAGCCGCCCACGCCGCCGACACCGCCGCCGCCGAAGCCGCGCAAGCCCGTCGTCGGCAAGCCGGGCCCGCCGCGCAACGTGCACGCCGCCGCCGGCAACGCCGAGGCACGGGTCACCTGGCAGGCAGCGAACCCGAACGGCGCCGAGATCAGCAAGTACGTCGTCGTGGGCGCGGGCAAGACGTTCCAGGTCGGCGCGAACCAGCGCGCGCTCGACGTGACCGGGTTGACCAACGGCGAGACGTACCGGTTCGAGGTGCACGCCGTCAACGCGAAGGGCGACGGGCCGTCGCGTACCAGCAACCCGGTACGGCCGACGTCCGAGGTCCCGGACGCGCCGACGGCTGCCACGGCCGAGGCCAAGCCGGACGGCACGGTCGTGGTGAGCTGGCCGGCCGCGAACGGGCAGGGCCTCGCGATCAAGAAGTACACCGTGACCGCGGTCTCCGACGGCAGCAGCGCACCTGTCGGCGACGCCAACGGCACCTCGCTGACCATCAAGGACGGGCAGCTCGAGTACGGCAAGCAGTACGCGTTCACGGTCGTCGCGATCAACGAGCGCGGCGCCGGGTCGAAGGCCTCGCCGATCAGTAACAGCGTGGTGCCGTTCGCGAAGCCAGACCGCCCCGACGCGGTGGACGCGTCCACGGTCGGCGACCAGGCCGGCGCGATCCGGGTGACATGGGCGGCACCAGCGGAGAACGGCCGGCCGATCACCAAGTACGTCGTCGCGGCCGGCGGCCGGTCGACGGACGTCACCGACGGCACGGCCGCGACCCTGACCGGCTTCGGCACCGGCGAGACCGTGGCCGTCGAGGTGCGCGCCGTCAACGAGGCGGGCGAGAGCCAGCCCGGCACGGCGACAGCCAAGACCGTGGACAAGCCCACCGTGACGATCACCGGCTCGTCGGCGACGTTCAACACCGCCACCGTGACGTTCAGCGTGGAGGCCGGCGGCGGCACGGCGAGCTGTTCGATCTCGGCCAACAACGGCGGCGGTTCGGCGTCCGGCAGCTGCTCGAGCCTCATGGTCAGCGGCCTCATGCCGAGCACCGGCTACACCTTCACCGTGACGGCCACCAACGCGGCCGGCGCGACCACGAAGACCAGGAACCAGGCGACCGACGCACTGTACGGCACGGCGACCTGCAACAACGGCCAGAACGGCGACACCGCGCACTACTGCGACGCTGACGTTCCCGGCCGCAACGGCAACGAGGTCTTCAGCGTCACCCGCCAGGACGACGCCAAGCAGGTTGGCTGGGCCAGCCCGGGCACGCGGCTGCAGGCGTACTGCAAGAAGTCCGGCGAATCGGTGTACGCCTACATCTACAACCACGACAAGCGCAGCACCTGGTGGGTCCAGGTGAACTACAAGGGCCGCAACTACATCCCGTGGGCCTGGCTCAACTTGGACGGCGGCGATGACATCAACAGCCTGCCCACCTGCTAGAGGTCTGCGTTGGTGCACAACGAACCCCTACCGCCCCAGCACATCCAGGGCTTCGCTGCCGTGGCGGCCCAGCTTGCCGACCGGATCGGCGCGGTCGTGCTGGGCAAGCCCGACGTGGTGCGGCTCGCGCTGACCGCGCTGTTCGCCCAGGGGCACGTACTGCTCGAGGACGTTCCGGGCGTCGGCAAGACCACGCTGGCCCGGGCCATGGCGGCGTCGATCCGCGGGCAGTGGCGGCGCATCCAGTTCACGCCCGACCTGCTGCCCTCGGACGTCTCCGGCGTGACGATCTTCAACCAGGCCAGCCGCGGCTTCGAGTTCCACCCCGGGCCGGTGTTCGCCAACATCGTCATCGCCGACGAGATCAACCGGGCATCGCCGAAGACACAGTCCGCGCTGCTCGAGGTCATGGAGGAGCGTCGCGTCACGGTGGACGGCGTCCCGCATCCGGTGCCGCAGCCCTTCCTGGTGGTGGCGACGCAGAACCCGGTGGAGATGGACGGCACGTACCGGCTCCCGGAGGCCCAACTCGACCGGTTCCTGGTCAAGCTCTCCGTCGGCTACCCCGACGAGGACGTCGAGGTGGAGGTGCTGCGCGGCGCCGCGTTGCGCTCCCCGGACGCGCTCGAGCCGATCACCGACACACCGACCGTGGGCGAGATGGTGCGGATGGCCCAGCGTGTGCACATCGCGGACCCTCTTTACACGTACGCGGTCCGGCTCGCCACGGCCACCCGCAACCATCCCCAGGTCCGGGTCGGGGTCAGCCCCCGCGGCGTCATCGCGCTGACCCGGGCGGCGTGCGCGTACGCGCTGATCAACGGCCGCGGCTACGTGCTTCCCGAGGACCTCAAGACGCTGGTCGAGCCGGTGTTCGCGCACCGCGTCCTGCTGTCGCCCGATGCCCAGCTGCGCGGCGTGACCGCGACGGAGGTGCTGGGCGACGCGGTCCGTTCGGTGCCGGTGCCGCTGCCCGACAACCAACGCGCGTGAAAGCGCGCGGCTGGGGCGTTCTCGCCGGCGCGGTGATCCTGCTCGGCGCCGGATTCCGCTTCGGCTACCCCGATCTCGCGCAGCTCGGCGCGGCCGCGGCGGTCGCGTTCGCTTGCGCGGTCGGCTTCGCGTGGTGGCGGCCACGGCTGCACGTCGACCGGGTCGCCGATCCCGATCGGGTGGCCCGCGGCGAGCCGGCCCGGATGATGCTGACCGTGCGCAACACCAGCCGGGTGCGCGCCGCGAACCTGCTCGCCACCGATCGCTGCGGCGGCACGGACGTACCGGTCCCGCTGCTGCGCCTGCGCCCCGGGCGGGACACCACCGTGGACTACCCGGTGCCCACGTACCGGCGCGGCGTCGTACCGGTCGGCCCGCTCCGGGTGACCCGCGGCGACCCGCTGGGGCTGATCTCGCTCGCCGGCACGTACGGTGAGCCGGCCACCGTGTGGGTGCATCCGCGCATCCATCTCCTGCGGGCCGTACCTGCCGGGATGGCCCGCAGCCTCGACGGACGCATCGACAAGGTGCCGCACGGCACGATCACGTTCGACTCGCTGCGCGAGTACGTGGTCGGCGACGAGCTGCGCCGCGTGCACTGGCGCAGCTCCGCGAAGGTCGGCGAGCTCATGGTTCGCGAGCAGCTGGACACCAGCGAGCCGACGATCGTGGTGCTGCTCGACGATCGCGCGGCCGCGCATCCCGAGGTCCGGGACGGCACGGCGGAGTCGTTCGAGTCCGCGTGCGAGGCGGCCGCCTCGATCGTCGCCGCCGCCGTCCGCGAGGACCTGCCGGTGAGCCTGCACCTGGTATCCGGGTTGAGCACCGGACCGTTCCTCGACGTGCTCACCGAGGCTGCGCTGCGGCGGGGCGACCTGACCCAGAAGATCCGGCACCTGCGCACCCAGCGGCTCGGCGACACGCTGGTGTTCCTCACCGGTCCGGGCGGTCGCGCGGACCTGGGCGCGGTGAGCGATCTGCGGGGGCCGTACCCGGTGGTCATCGCCGGCCTGTTCGGCGACTGGGACGGGGCCCCGGTCTCGGCGGGCGACGGCTTGATCATCATCGAGGCCGAGGACGGGCGGCAGTTCGCCGGCGCGTGGGACGGAGTGCGCGGGTGGTGAGGTGGCTGCGCGCCGCGGTCGTACCGGTCGTGCTCGCCGGGCTGATCGCCCTGGCCGGCGTCGCGCTCGGCCGCATCTACGCCGACGCGCTGCTCACCCAGCTGGTCGCCGGCGCGGCGGTCGGCTCCGTCGCGGTCGGCGCCGCCGCACGAAGGCTCCCGTCGTGGACCGTCGCGCCGCTGTCCGTGCTGGCGCTCGCCGGCTACACCGTGCTCGCGCTGCGGATCGCCGCCGCCCGCGCCGACCTCACCGATCCGCTGCCGCGCATCTTCGCCGACGCGCTCGCCAACGGCATCCCGCGCCTGCTCACCGCCATGATCCCGGTCGAGTCCACCCCGGACACCGTAGTCGTGCCGGTGGTGGCGGCCTGGCTCGCCGGCCTCGCCGGCGCGGAACTCGTGGTCCGCAACGGCCGCGTCCTACTCGGCTGCCTGCCTGCGGTCGCGCTCTACGCCGGCGCGCTCTACGTCGTCGGCCCCAACGCGACCGCCGCCGGCTGGCCGACGTTCGCGTTCGCCGGGCTCGTCGTGGTCGCTCTCGCGACCACGGCAAGACCAAGCAACGGTACGGCGGTGAGCGACGTCCCCGCGACCGCCCGCGCGGCCGTGCGGGGCCGCACGCTGGTCGGGGCGGCCGCCGGGCTGATCATCGTCGTCGGGCTGATCGCCGTGGTCGGCCCCTGGGTCAGCGGCCGGGTCGCGGCCACACCGGTCGATCCCCGCAAGTACGTCGAACCGCCGCAGGTGGACAGCCTCGACGAGAGTCCGCTGAACCGGATCTCCGGATGGGCGCTGACGCCGGAACAGAAGCTGCTGGAGGTGCGCACCGGCGCACCGGTCCCGACACCGAGCGCCGCCCCAACCGGCACGGACGCGCCGGCCGTCGCCGGATCGGCGACCAGGCGGCTGTGCCTGGCCGTGCTGCCGGACTACGACGGCGTCACGTGGCGGGTCGGCGCGACGTATCGCAACGCGGGCCGGATACTACCCCGACAGCCGGTCCTGCCGGGCGCCGCGATCACCGAGGTCCACCAGGAGATCGCGGTGGACGGGTTGACCGGCCGGCTGCTGCCGGTGGTGCCCGCGCCGACCGCCGTCGAGGGCGCCCGGGTGGCGTACGACGCGGCGACCGGCACGCTGATCCGCCCCGAGGGACTCACGCCCGGGCTGACCTACTCGGTGACCTCCGAGGTGCAGACCCCGGACCTCAACCTGCTGACCACCGCGGACGCGCCGTCCGGTGACGCGGTCGCCCGATTCCTCAAGGTCGGCGCCGGCGTGCCCGATCAGATCCAGCGCCTCGCCGACCACCTCGCCGACGGCAACGGAGCGGCGTTCGACCGCGCCACCGCCATCGAGGAGTTCCTGGCCGAGCACTACCGCAAGGTCCCCGA
>DASYTU010000288.1:0-29370 GCA_036001925.1 Actinoplanes sp. | reverse complement strand
CTGCAGCTTCTCGATCACCTCGCCGATGCCGGTCGGCTGGTCGCTGAGAACCGCCGCCATCGCCTCCTGCGCAGGTTCCCAGCCGCGCCCGAGCGGAATTGGCAAAGCGGACAACTCGAGCCGCTTCTCCCGCAGCCTCTCGGCGCTGCGGTGCGCGAGCTCCCGATCGAACGAAACCGACATGCCGCTAGCGTGGGCTCTGCGATCGCCCGGGACTACTATCTGTCAGCTAAATGTCGGCTTCGCCGCCGTAATCTCTCAGGTCATGCCGGTTTCCGACAGGACGGATAACCGATCGCGGAGAGTGGTCGCGCGGACGCATAGTGAGGAAGGCGCACCGATCGGGGCGTGTCAGCCCGTACCCGACGCGGTGACGCTCCGACCGCGTCCGCGACAACGACAGGGGTGCGGCATGTCGGATGACCTGAAAATGCGCAAACAACTACGGACCCGGATCCAACACCGGCGAGCCGACATCGGGAACTTTCTGCGGCACGCCCGGCCGCGGCGCAACGTGCTGAACGTGACCAGCATCGTCTGCAGTTCGCTCGCGGCGGCGTTCACCGCCGTCCCGGGGATCGGCGGACCTGACGCGATGCAGGCTATCGCCCGCGAACTCAACCTCGGGAAGCCCTCGGACGTGTGGCAGCCGTTGTGCATCGCCGCGTTCGTGGTGGCGCTGGCCGCGGCGATCGCCGCGAACCTGTACCGCGCGCAGGACCTGCCGGCGCACGTCAGCTCGGCGGAGGCATGCAACGCCGAGCTCGAATCGTTGCTGACCCTGCTGGACTTCCACGACCTGCCGCTGTCGGAGGCGGCAGAGCTTTACGAGCAGTGCGTGCGCAAGATTCCGTTCGTCGACGAGGGACAGGCCGGCCGGGCGGCGCCGCCACACCGGCATTTCCTGGTCCGGGGCGGCTCCGCCTAGGACCGAGCTACCGGCCGGCCAGGTTCGGCTGGCGGTTCGCGGGGTCGGCCGTCGCGCTCGGCGTCGACGCGCGGGACTCGATGAGGCGGATCACGAGCATCAGGAGCGCGCCGATGGTCGCGGCCGCCGCCATGAGCGCCCAGCCGTTCCGGTACGCGTCGATGGCCTGCTCCCGGCTGGGTGTCCCGACAACCGCGACGAACGCGGCCACCCCCAGCGCGGCGCCGACCTGCCGGAACATGGCCGAGATTCCGATGGCGGTGGCGATCCGGGCCGGCCCGACGGCGGTGACCGCCACGGCCGTGAACGCTGGCATGGACAGGCCGATCCCGGCGCCCGCGAGCAGTTGGCCGGGCAGGAGCGCGCCGGCGTAGTCGGGCGTCAGCCCGAGCCGGGTCGCGTTGTAGCCGACACCGGCCGCGACCAGCAGTCCACCGATCGTCCCGATGGTCGCCATGCCGAGTCGGGGGCCGATCCGGCTGGCGAGGCCGGCGAATGCGAGCGCGGCGAGCGGTCCGGCGGTCAGTTCCAGTCCGGCGCGCAGGATGGAGTGGCCCCAGACCTGGGTGAGGAACAGCACTCCGGCCAGCAGAATCGCGGCGAACGCGGCGAAGAACGCGAATGCGGAGGCCACCGCGAGGGCGAAGGACGGCACCCGCAGGATCGGCAGTTCCAGCACCGGTACGGGGTGGCGCACCGACCGGGCCACCGCGACGAAGGTCATGGCGGCGGCGACGGCGAATGCGGTCAGCGTGCCGGTGGCGTCCCAGCCCCACTCGCGACCTTGGACCACGGCAAGGGTCAGCGCGCCGATGCCGAGCATGAGGGCGAGCGTGCCGGTGAGGTCGGGGAAGCCGCGCGCGTCGGGATCGCGGGACTCGTCGAGCCGGCGAGCGGCGTACCAGATGGAGACCAACCCGAGCGGGATGTTGACCAGGAACACCCAGCGCCAGCTGGCCTGGACGAGCAGCCCGCCCAGCGCCGGTCCGGCGGCGGCACCGACCGCGCCGACGGCGGCCCAGCCGGCGATGACGGCCGGCCGGCGTTGTGGGGCGAACCCCGGCAGCACCACGCCCAGCGAACTGGGCGTCAGGATCGCCGCGCCGGCGCCCTGCAGTACCCGCGCGGCGATCAGAACGATTGCCGAGGGCGCGGCGGCGCACACCGCGGAGGCGAGGACGAAGAGGGACAGGCCGGCGACGAAGGCGCGCTTGCGCCCGTACAGATCGGCCAGCCGTCCGGCCGGTACCAGCAAAGCGGCGAACACGATCGCGTACCCATTGAGAACCCAGGACAGCTCGGCCAGATCAGTGCCGACGAAGTCGCGCCGCATGTCGGGGAACGCGATGTTGACGATGAACAAGTCCAGCACTGACGCGAACACCCCGATGGAGATCATCAGGAAGGTTCGCCACGGGTTGGTCTTCATGGTGCCTCCACCACTGGTTTCTTCATGCAACTCACGCTAGTCTGAGTGCGTTGCTTGACGCAACTAACTTGGAGGAACGTCATGGAGATCGCGATGCAGACGCTCGACGTGGCACGGGCGGGACATCGCCTGCACGTCGAGGTCCTTCCTGCCGAAGGCGTCCCGGTGGTGCTCATGCACGGCTTCCCGGACAACGTCCACCTGTACGACCGGCTGCTGCCCCATCTGGCCGGGCGGGTTCCGGTGGTGCGCTTCGACTTCCTCGGGTGGGGGCGCTCGGACAAGCCGGCCGGTTATCCGTATACGGCTACCAACCAGACCGGCGATGTGTCCGCCGTCGTCGACGCCGTATCGCGGCACCTCGGCAGTGACCAGGTGGTGCTGGTGGCGCACGACGCGTCCGGCCCGCCGGCCATCGACTGGGCGCTGGCCAACCCGAACCGGGTCGCCGGGCTGGTCCTGCTCAACACCTACTACGACTGGACGCTCCGTCTGCGGCGCCCGCCGGCAATCGCGCTGTACTCCACTCCGGGGCTGCGTGCCGTCGCCCGCGCCGTGGCGCGGCGCTGGCCCGCCGTGGACCGGCGCCTGTACGCCTGGCAGGTCGGCGGCTTCATCCGCGACCCCGAGGTCCGCGACCCGCTCGTCGCCCAGCTGTACGAGCAGTTCCTGCCGGCGCGGCCGGCGTTCTGGCGGCTCAACGACGACCTGCTCGGCACCGTGCTGAACCGGCGCCGGCGCGTCGGCGAGCTACGCCGCTTCGCCCCATCGGTAAGGGTGATATTCGGCGCCCGCGACCGGTACCTCAATGCCCGGGTGGCCCGCCGATTCGCGGCTCTGTTCCCGCACAGTGACCTGCATCTATTGAGCGATGCCGGCCACTACGTCCAGGTCGACCAGCCGCGGCGGGTGGCGGACCTGGTCCTGGCCGGGTGGCATCACGCAACGGACACCGGATACCGTTCCTGACATGCTGGGCCGTACCTACGACGACCAGGTGTGCTCGATCGCCCGCAGCCTGGAGGTGCTGGGCGAGCGGTGGACCCTGCTCATCGTCCGCGACGTGTTGCTCGGGCTGCGCCGCTTCGACGATTTCCAGCGCAGCCTCGGCGTGGCCCGCAACGTGCTCACCGACCGGTTGGGCCGCCTCGTCGACGCCGGCGTGCTGGAGCGGGTGCCGTACCAGGACCACCCGCCACGCTACGAGTACCAACTCACCTCGATGGGCCGTGAGCTCGCGGTACCGATCATCGGCCTCATGCATTGGGGCGACCGGCACTTCGCCGGCCCGGCTGGCCCGCCCCGGCTGACCCACCACCGCGACTGTGGCGGCACGCTGGAAGCCACCCTGACGTGCTCCGCATGTGGCCAATCCGTGGCGGCGGGCGACCTCGACGTGATTCCGGGCCCGGGACTGACCCGGGGGAAGGTACCGGCAGACCTTAGACAGCCGCTAAGTGAAGCTTAAGAGTTGGCTAAGCGGGCGACCGGCCCTGGCGTGGCTGCATGGCAGCCGGTAAGCCTGGTCAGTGCGCCGAAATCGCGACGACGCCACCGATGTGTTACCGAGTCTCTGGCTGGCTCGGCCGGCGCCGCTGACCGCTCCGCGCCCTGCGCCGGTCCCCGTGAGCCCCGCACCCGACCGGCTGCGCCCGACTCAGCCGGCACCGCCGGCCGCGACCAGTCACCGGGACTGGGAGACGCCGGACACGTACGACCACGGTGGGCGACTCTTCTTCTCCATCGTGTTCTGGTTCGCGCTCGCCGCCAGCGCCGAGCTGTGGTGGCTGAACACGCCTGCCGGGTCGATCAGGTCGGTCGGTGACGTGCTTCTCGCGGGCGGGCGCTTGACCGGCATGATCGGTGGGTTCCTGCTGCTCGCCCAGGTTCTGCTGATGAGCCGGGTCGGCTGGCTGGAACGGTGGATCGGCGCGCATTCCCTCCTGATCTGGCACCGGGAGCTGGGCGGTGCCGTACTCGTCGTCATCCTCGCGCATGTCGGCCTCACCATCGTCGGATACGCCAAGCTTGATCAGCAGCAGGTGCTCACCGAGACCTGGTCGATGATCACGACGTACGAGGACATGATCAGCGCGACGGTCGCCACCGGCATCCTCGTCGCCGTCGGTTTGCTGGCCGTCCGGACGATCCGCCGGATCATGCCGTACGAAGTGTGGTACTACGTCCACCTGACCACGTACCTGATCCTGTTGCTCAGCTACGGCCACCAGTTCGCCGATGGCGAGGAGTTGATGACCGCCGGATTCGGGCGGTACTACTGGGTCGGCCTGTACGTCTTCGTCGTGGCGTGCCTGATCTGGGGTCGGCTGCTCGGCCCGCTCGCCCTGAATCTCCGGCACCGGCTGCGAGTGGACAAGGTCGTGCCGGAGGCCCCGGACATGGTGTCGATCTATGTCGGCGGGCGTCGCCTCGACCGGCTCCACGCGCGCGCCGGCCAGTACTTCCGGTGGCGGTTCCTGACCTCCGGATGCTGGTGGCAGGCGCACCCCTTCTCGCTCTCCGCGGCGCCCAACGAGCGGTGGCTGCGGTTGACCGTCAAGGTGGTCGGTGACCACACTGAGCGGTTGCCGCACCTCCGCCCCGGCACCCGCGTCTTCGCCGAAGGCCCGTCCGGCGTCTTCACCGCCGACCGGCGGATCCGCCCCAGGGCTCTGCTCATCGCGGGCGGCAGCGGCATCGCACCGATCAGGGCGCTGCTGGAGGATCTGCCTCGCGGCACCGTGGTCATCTACCGCGCCCGGTCCTCCGACGAGCTGGTGTTCCGGCAGGAGCTCGACTGGCTGGCCGAGGCGCGCGACGCGCGGGTGTGGTACGTGCTCGGCTCCCGCGACGACCCGGCGCCGCGGCAGCTGTTCACCGTCAAGGGCATGCGCGAACTGGTACCGGACGTCCGGCGCCGCGACGTCTACCTCTGCGGTCCGGCCGGTCTGGTCGACACGTCCGTCGCCACGCTCCGCCGGCTCCGCGTCCCTCGCCGCCAGATCCACGTCGACCCGTTCGAATTCTGAAGTCCTGGAGGCACCCGTGCGACGCGCGGCATTCGCTCTGCTCGGCACCGCCATCGGTACGTCGCTGCTGGTCGGCGCGAAGCTCGGCACGCACACCCCGACGGCTGTCCAGGATGTCGCCGCCGACACCGGCGGGGGCGGCGCGGTCGCGGAGGAACCTGAGGATCTGGCCACCGCGCCCTCGCCGGCGCCGGCGTCGGCTGCGCCGGGTCCCACGAAGACGAAGACGACGAGGCCCGCGGGCGCGACGACGCCCACCGGCGCGCCGAAGACCACGGCCCCCAAGCCACCGCCCGCTGGCGGGCTGCGGAGCGGTACGTTCGCCGGGGCGCCGTCGACCAACGAGTACGGCACGATCAAGGTCACGATCACCGTCTCCGGCGGGAAGATCACCGATGTGGCCGCCAGCTACCCCACCTCGCCGTCGCGGACGGCCAGCATCAACAGCAGAGCGATACCGCAGCTGCGGCAGGAGGCCCTGAGCGCGCAGAGCGCGAAGATCGACACGGTCTCCGGCGCCACCTACACCAGCGGCTCGTACAAGATCTCGCTGCAATCGGCTCTCGACCGGGCGAAGGCTTAGCGGGGAGCGTTCGCGGGCACAGGACTCTCGTGGCGAACGAACGGCACCTGATGATCTGCGTGGACAGTGACGGAACGGAGTCGGTCTTCGAGTGCACGGTCGCCGGCTGCGGGCGCCGCCTGATCTTCGACCATGTCGGCGCGCGCTTGGTGATCGTGCATCCCGGCTCGAGTGCGGCTCTGCACCACGGATCGACCGGCCTCGTCGGTGTGACGGCCACGGTCGAGTAACGGGTCCACCCGACGCCGGCCGAATCTTCGGCGGCGCCGGGTGGGGCGACGTGCCGGTGTGGTCAGACGACGAGGAAGGCCCCGAGGTCGTAGAAGCCGCCGATGTCGGTGTGGCCACCGCCCGGCGTCTGGAAGACGAAGACCACGCCGAACTGGTACATCCTGGAGTCGTCCGGCAGAGTCGGCGACTTCACCTCGATCGACCACGGGTAGGTGATGCTCGGCGGGTCGGTGGGCGTGGTCGCTCCCGTGATCGCCAGCACTTGCTGGCCGATGGTCTTGTCCACCGGGCCGCCGATCTCGTCCGCGGACAGCCGGACCAGGCCTTTGCCGCTCAGCCAGCCCGGCAGCTCGACGCGGCCCTTGAACGTGAAGCCCGCATCGATGTCCAGCACGGTGAGCGGGTTGCCGCTGGGGTCGACCAGCGAGTCGACGTACAGCTTCCCGTAGCCGGGAATGAACTGGACGTCGGCGGTGACCGGGAGGTTGGCCATGAATTTCTCCTCATGAAAGTGGTGACGGCGGGACGCGCGTCGTACCCACCGGCCCATCGGGCGCCCCCACGCTCGCCGGGCCCGCTTAGGCGGACGCTTTGCCGGGACTTTGCGAATGCCGCGGCTTGTCGACACCCGGGCTTAAGCGGCGGGCCTTGCCGGATACCCGACCGTTACTGCGGGTCAGCACCATGGCGGGTGGACACTCGGCGGGTAGGCCGGCGAACGGAGGCAGACGTGCTGGCTGGACGGTGGGCGGTGCCCGCACCCGACCCGACGGCGCGCGGGAGCCTGCCTCTCACCGGTCTCACTCAGTCCCTGCCGCTCGTGGCCGAGGTGCTGCCGGGTGAGATCAGTCTGCGGAGACTCAGCGCCGACCTGAGCCGGTCGGGGCAACCGCCGCGCTGGATCAGCCTCATGCCGTACGACCTCGATCCGGCGACCATGGACGCGCTGATCACGGCGATGAACGCGGGCACCGGCGAAACGCGCCTGAGCCGCCGGTGTGTTGTCATCGAGGCACGCGACCGCGCGCAGGCGCAACTGTTCCTGAGCCGGCTGGAGCCCAGCGAACCGGCCGGCGTCGTCATCCTGCAGCAAGGCCAGAAGCGGCGCTCGGCGGGGCGTGAGCCCGCATGGCCGGCGCCGGGCCGCGCTGTCTGGGAGGCGCAGCTCCAGCGCCTGACCCGCGGACGGCCGGCGCTGTATGACTCCGTTCTGGCGACCGGCCAGCGCCTGCCGCTCGCCGAGTTCGCCGCGACCATCGAACGCTCCCGCAGCATCGACGAACTCACCACCCGGCTGGCTCGATCGCTGTTGCAGGACGTCGCGCCGACAGCCATGGCGCGGCTCGGCCTCACCGCGCTGCTGCGCTATCACCACCCCCGTTTCCCCTCGCTCGCGCCGGTCCTGGATCTGTGCGGCACCCTTCCCTGGTGGACGGAGCTCAGCGGGGGATGGCGCAGGCTCGACCCGGGATGGCGCCGGGGCGTCCTGACCGTCTGCCGGGAAGGCCAGCGGCCACAGGTCGCGCTGCTCGGCCGGCTCGTCGGTGAGCTCGTCGAGGACGGCGCTACCGGAGCCGCCATCGAACTGTGTCTGGACGCCGGTTCTCCCGGTACGGCCGGTGACCTGCTCGCCGGGATGGGGCCGGACCTGCTCGCCGCCGGGTGGACGCTGTCGGTGCGGCGCTGGCTGGGGCGCCTGCCGTGGGCGGAGCGGCTACGGCATCGGCTCCTCTCGGCAGAGGCCCGCGCGTTGCAGCGCGGTGGGCAACGGAGGCCGGCGGCCCGTACCCGGCGCCCGCTCGCCATCACCTCGGGTATCGAGCCCTCGCCGTCGTCGAGCCCGTCGTCCTATCCGCCGGAACCCGACCACGTCGCTCCCGCGGACCTCGCGGTACGCCTGCTGGGACCGCTCGAGGTCTGCGTCGACGGCCGGGAGGTCGACCGCTGGCACGGCCGCAAAGGGACATTGCTGCTGGCGTACCTGCTCCTGCGACGCCACGGCCCGCCGATCGCCAGTGATGCGTTGGCCTCGGCGTTCTGGCCGGACGCGACGCCCGAGGTGTCCCGCAACCGGCTCCACGTCACGATGCACGCGCTGCGGGCCGATCTGCAGACGGCGTCGCCCATCCGCGTCATCCAGTTCGACCGGGGATACCGGATCAACCCGGAACTGGACGTGCTTCTGGACACCGAACAGTTCCAGGCCTCCGTGGCGCGGGCCGCCGGGGCCGAAGCGGCCGGGGATGCCGAGGCCGCACTGCGCGCCTACCAGGACGCCGCCGAGCGCTATCGCGGCGACCTGCTCAGCGATCATCCCTTCGAGGACTGGACCCTGCTGCCGCGCGAGCACTACCGGGTACGGCATCTGGAGCTTCTCGGACGCATGGCCGAGCTCGCCTTCGACACCGGCCGGTACGTGCAGGCCCTCGAAATCGGGCATCGGTTGCTGGCACTGGACTTCTGCCGGGAGGACCTGCACCGCCTGCTGATGCGTACGCACACCCGGATGGGACGACCGCAGGCGGCGGTACACCAGTTCGAGATCTGTACCGACCAGCTGCGCCGTGAGCTGGGCATGGCACCCGCCCACGAGACCGTCGACCTGTACGAACGCATCCGGTCGCGGTCTCCGGTCTGACGTACGAGGTCGACCGCCAGAGTTGTCGGACCCTGGCGACACAATGGTGGCGTGCTGGTCGCGGTGGTGCCGGAGCGTGGATCGGCCGCGCATGCGGGCGGCCGAGTGCAGCTTCTGCACGCCGACGGCCGGCCCGCCGGAGATCCTGAGACGGTCGCCGACCTCGCCGCCGCGATCGCGGCGCGCGAGACCGACGCTCACCCCCGCTGGGTGTGGCCGTCGACGGCGGACGTCTATCCGGCATTGCTGCGGACCGGCATCCGGGTCCAGCGCTGCCACGACGTCGAGCTGACCGAGGCGTTGCTATCCGGCTACGCCGGGCGCTGGGGCGAGCCGCGCGCGCTGGCCGCGGCCTGGGCGCGGCTGACCGGGCGGCCCGTGCCGCCGGACCCGCCGCCGCGCCAGCCCGACCCGCCGGGCCACACCCAGGGCGCGCTCTTCGAGACCGCGTCCGCGCCGCCGGCCGGCGCCGGCTTCGATTCCCTGCAAGCCCTCATCGAGGTGTACGGCGACCAGCAGCGCCGCATCGCCGCCACCGAGCACCCCGGCCGGTTCCGGCTGCTGGTCGCCGCGGAGTCCGCCGGCGCGCTGATCGGCGCCGAGATGGGCCACGCCGGCCTGCCGTGGCGCGCCGACATCCACGACGACCTGCTGCGCGAGCTGCTCGGCCCGCCCCAGCCGGTGGGACCGCCGCGCCGGATCGCCGAGCTAGCCGCCGAGGTCAACGATGCGTTCGGGGTGCACGGGCTGCATCCCGACTCGCCGGCCGAGGTGCTGCGCGCGTTCGCGAAGGCGGGCATCGACATCCCGAACACGCGTGCCTGGGTGCTGCGGAAGGTCGACCATCCGGCGGTACGGCCGCTGCTGGAGTACAAGGAGCTCTACCGCATCTGGACCGCACACGGCCGGGCCTGGCGCGACGCGTGGGTGAGCGAGGGCCGGTTCCGCCCCGAGTACGTGCCCGGCGGCGTCGTCTCCGGCCGCTGGGCGACCCGCGGCGGCGGCGCGCTGCAAGTACCCAAGGTGGTCCGTCGCGCGGTGGTCGCCGACGCGGGCTGGCGTTTCGTGGTCGCCGACGCGGGCCAGCTGGAGCCGCGCGTGCTCGCCGCGGTCTCCGGCGACGCCCGGCTCGCCACCGCCGGTGCCGCCGGTGACCTATACGCCGCGCTGGCCGCCGACTCGTTCGACGGCGACCGGGCCCGCGCCAAGGTCGCGCTGCTCGGTGCCATGTACGGCCAGACCGGCGGCGCTGCCATTCCCGCGCTGGCCGTGCTGCGCCAGAGCTATCCGACCGCATTCGAGTACGTCGAGGCGGCAGCCCGCACCGGCGAGGCCGGCGGCCTGGTCCGATCCTGGCTGGGCCGCACCTGCCCGCCGGCATCGACCGGCTGGCGCGACACCGGCCTGGAGCCGCCCGAGGAGGTCGGGTCGGCGGAGACCCCGCAGGGCGGCGCGTCGGGCCGGGCCCGCGGCCGGTTCACCCGCAACTTCGTCATCCAGGCCACCGCGGCCGAGTGGGCGCTGGTGCTGCTGGCGACGCTGCGGTCCGCGCTCGTGGGCACCAAGGCCGAGCTTGTCTTCTTCGTCCACGACGAGGTGGTGGTCCACTGCCCGGCCGACCAGGCGGACCAGGTGGTGGCGGCGGTCCACGCCAGCGCGGGGCGGGCCCGCGATCTGGTCTTCGGCGCGACCGCCGTCCGGTTCCCGCTCGACGTCTCGGTGGTGGAGTGCTATGCCGACGCGGCCTGACTCAGCCGTCGGCCCAGACGTCGAGATCGAAGCGGTGCAGCAGGTGGGGTGCGAACATGCCGAACGCCGCGACCAGCGACACGATCGTGAACAGCGCGCGCAGGACGAACACCTCGCCCGGGCCGCCCACCTTGACCGCCACGCCGTTCGGGACGCCGATCGTGCGCCACATGCGCCCGCCCAACGGGATCGGCCACAGGATGGGCACGCCATTCTTGGTGATCATGTCGCCGAGCAGGTGGACGACGCAGCCGGCGCCCACCGCGAAGCCGAGCAGTGGGTAGCCACGGTCGCCGGGCAGCTTCGCTGCGGTCACCAGGGCGATCACGCCGGCGCAGATGGTGACGATGAGCCAGCCCGCCCGTTCGGCCCAGTCGTCGAAGAGACCGCGCAGCGCCAGTCCGGCCATGAGGAACACGACGCCGACGACCGCCCACTTGCCGTAGTGCGCGCACAGGGCGGTCGTACCCCAGCCGACCAGTCCGGCGAACGGCAGAGTGTGGGTGAACGTGCGGTGCCCGTTGTCGCGGCGCGGGTCGCGGCTCAGCCGGGTGGCCGTGTAGACGCCCAGCGACACCTTCTCGATCACCTCGGCCACGAACAGCGAGAACACCCCGAACGTGCGGGCCACCGTGGCGCCGCCCTGGTTGCGGGTGACCTTGCCGGACAGGTCCAGGTCGGGCAGCAGCGCGCCGCCGGCGCAGACCGCGGTGCCGACGGCGACCACGAGCGGCGACTGGCCGTACCCGACGAGGTGATCCAAGGCCCAACTGCCGGCGAGCCAGCCAGCCGCGCCCGACAGTGCGTGCGACGGACCCATCATGTGGCGGTCCACCCCTCCCCGCGCCCCCGTTCCGCGATGGCCCGGGATAGACCCGGCCAGTGTCGCCGAGCGGGGAGGGGTGTTCAACGACCACCACGTCCACTATGGAGTGTCGAGGCTCACCGGTAGTCGGGAGAGTTCCACGGCGCCACCCGGTGGGTGTGGTGGTAGTAGCGCTGGTACCGGCCGTACCGGGCGTGCCGGACCAGGCCCATGAACAGGAACGCGAGTGGAATGATGGGCCAGAAGAAGTGCGCGCCCGAGAGGACCCAGAGCCCGGTCAGCACGAGCGCGACGGCGGCCACGAAGCCGGCGTGCCGGCGCAGCCCCCGGCGTGTCGCGGCGAGCGCCTCCGGGGTTTCGGCGAGCGCCCGGCGGCCACCGTCGGGCAGGTCGGCCGTCAGCGGCGCGAGTTCGTCGCGGAACTTCGCCGCGTACACGGCGGCGAGCCGCTCCTCGCCCTCCTCCAGGGTCAGCCGGCCTTCGGTCATGGCGGCGCGCAGGATCGTGGCAACCTGCTCGCGCTCTTGGTCGGAGGTCCTCAGCCGGTTCGGGCCGGACCAGGTGGCGTCGTTGTTCACAGCTCTCCTCCTACGGGCGGGACTGCCTCCAGAGTCGCCGGTTCGGGGCCGCCACGCATCGGCCCGGCGGAGCATCCGCGCGGCGGCGTCCGGAGCACGACGGACCCTCGGCGTACTCCGCGGGGAGCAGCGACCCGGCGCGGCGTACGCCCCGCGACGTACGAGGGACAGCGTCCGCATGGCGATGTCCCGAGCGTCCGGGGTGCCGTAGGTTCGATTTCATGAAAGACGCGGCCCGGCGACGGCCACCGTGGCGGCCGAGGACCCAGGACACCCCCGGCCCGGCCGCGCCGTCCTTCTCCGAGCCGCCGTGGGCATCGGGGCCGGGCGGCCGGCGCGCACATCCCGGACGACCATCGCGGCACGGCCCGTACGCGGGGTGGCCGGGCGGCGCGGTGCTGGCCGCCGTGCTGTTCCATCTGCTCGGGGCCCGCTCGGCGGCGGCCGACGGCGACGTCTTCCGGCCGATGGACCTCCTTACGGTAGCGATCCTGCTGGTCGGGCCGCTTGCTCTGTTCTGGCGCCGGCGGTACCCCATCGCCGTGCTCGCCGTGGCCTCGGCGGCGTCGATCGCGTTCGCCACGTTCGCGGCGCCGCATTGGACGTTCGCGGTCGCGCCGCTGATCGCGCTGTTCAGCGCGGTCCGCGCCGGCCGGCGACGCGCCGCCGTCGCGACCGCCGCGGCCGGCTACGTGGCGTACCTCCTGATCACCTGGACCTTTGCCGGGACGCTCGGCGTGCCGGACGGTGCCCGGCCTGACCTGCGCGTCGCTCTGCTGACCGCCGCGGGCCTGGCTCTGACGATCGTGCTCGGCGGTGCCGCCAAGGTCCGCGCGGAGCAAATGGCCGAGATGATGAAGGTCCGCGCCGAGCGGGCTCGGGCCCGCGAGGAGCAGGAACGCCGGCAGGCGTCCGAGGAGCGGCTGCGCATCGCCCGCGAGCTGCACGATGTGCTCGGCCACCACCTGTCGCTGATCAATGTCCAGGCCGGCGTCGGCCTGCACCTCATGGACAACCGCCCGGAACAGGCCCGGGAGGCGCTCACCGCGATCAAGACCGCGAGCGCCGAGGCGCTGCGCGAGGTTCGCGCGGTCCTCGGCGTGCTGCGGCCGGAGGAGGAGGCTGCGCCGCGGCAGCCCGCGCTCGGCCTGGAGCGTCTCGACGAGTTGACCGCGGACGCGGGCCTGCCGGTGACGACCATGACGGTGGGGGAGCGGCGGCCGTTGCCGGCGGAGGTCGACCGCGCGGCCTATCGGATCGTCCAGGAGGCGCTGACCAACGTGCGCAAGCATGCGGCCGGCGGCTCCGCGGCCGACGTCACCATCGAGTACGCCCCGACGGCCCTGCGCCTGTCCATCCGCAACGACGGTGCCGTCGCGGAGTCCACGCCCGACGGCACCGCGACCGGGATCGCCGGGATGCGGGCGCGGGCCGAGAGCCTCGGCGGCACGTTCGACGCCGGCCCGCTGCCCAAGGGCGGGTTCCTGGTCGCCGCGGTGCTGCCGACGCCGGCGTTCACACCCGCGCCCCCGGTCGCTTTGACGCCGGAGTCCGCGCCCGCGCCGGAAACGGCATCCGTCGAGGAGAAAGCATGATCTCGGTACTGCTGGCCGACGACCAGGCGCTCGTGCGGGCCGGTTTCCGCGCGCTGCTCAACGCCGAGCCGGACATCGAGGTCGTCGCGGAGGCCGCCGACGGGCTGGACGCCGTCCGCCGCGCGCAGCAGACCAGGCCCGACGTCGTCCTCATGGACATCCGCATGCCCGGCGTCGACGGGCTCGAGGCGACCCGGCGGATCGTGGCCGATCCGGCGCTGGCCGCCACCAAGGTGGTCATCCTCACGACGTTCGAGCTCGACGAGTACGTGTTCGAGGCGCTGCGGACGGGCGCGTCCGGCTTTCTGGTCAAGGACACCGAGCCGGTGGAGCTGCTGCGCGGCGTCCGTGCGGTCGCGGCCGGCGACGCCCTGCTCTCGCCCAGCGTCACGCGGCGGGTCATCGGCGAGTTCGCCACCGCGGGCGGCCGCGGGCGCCCGGCGGCCCCGCCGCAGGAACTGGAGCAGCTGACCGAACGCGAACGCGAGGTCATGGTGCTGGTCGCCGAGGGCCTGTCCAACGACGAGATCGCCGCCCGGCTGGTGATCAGCCCGGCGACCGCGAAGACCCACGTCAGCCGCACGATGGTCAAGCTGGGCGCGCGCGATCGGGCGCAGCTGGTGGTCTACGCGTACGAGGCTGGACTGATCCGGCCGGGATGGCTGAGCTAATTCTGGGCGCGTTGTCGAATTCCGGCGTGCGGCGGAGTCATCATCCCGCGGTGCCACGGTGGCGCCGCCGGGAGAGAGGAAGAACGCGATGGAGTACGCACTGCTGATCTACGGCGACGAGAAGGTCTGGGAGTCGCGCGACGACGAAGAGCGCCAGCGGAACATGGCCCGGCACGAACGGTTCGCCAAGCTGCTGCAGGAGCGCGACGCGATGCGCGGCGGCAAGGAGCTGGCGACCGCGAGCAGCGCCACCACGATCCGGCATCGCGGCGACGACGTCAGCGTCACGGACGGCCCGTTCGCCGAGACGGCGGAGGTGCTCGGCGGTTTCTACCTGATCGAGGCGGCCGATCTGGACGCGGCGATCGCGCTGGCGAAGGAGCTGCCCGAGAACGTCGTCGAGATCCGGCCGATCGTCGGAATGTAGGAGCGGTAACCTGAACGCGTACGACGCGGTCGAGCAGGCGTACCGGGACCACTGGTCGCGCCTGCTCGCCCTGCTCGTCACCCGCCTGCGCCGTTTCGACGTCGCGGAGGACAGCCTGCAGGACGCGTTCCTGGCCGCGACCCGGACCTGGCCGGCCCAGGGCGTGCCGGAGCGTCCCGCCGCCTGGCTGATGACCGCCGCGCATCGCCGGGCGCTCGACATGGTCCGCCGCGAGAACCACGATCGGCAGCGGCTGCCGCTGCTGGTCACGGACCTGGCCGTCCCGGCGCCGGAGGTCGACGGCGACCGCCTGGTCGAGGACGAACGGCTGCGGCTGTTCTTCGCCTGCTGCCACCCCGCGCTGTCCGACGACGCCCGGGCCGCGCTGATGTTGCGGTTCGGCGCCGGCCTGACGACCGCGGAGATCGCCCGCCTCTTCCTGGTTTCCGAGCCCACCATGGCCGCCCGGCTGACCCGGGCCAAGCGCAAGATGGCGCTCGCCGGCATCCCGCTGCGCCGGCCGTCCGCCGACGACCTGCCGGCCCGGCTCGACGTCATGCTCAAGGTGGTCTACCTGCTCTTCACCGAGGGCTACCGGGCGACGGCTGGACCCGACTTGCACCGGCCCCGCCTGGCCGCCGAGGCGATCCGTCTCGGCTACCTGCTCGGCGAGCTACTGCCCGGCGAGAACACGATCGTCGGCCTGCTCGCGCTCATGATCCTGCAACACGCACGCCGCGACGCCCGCGTCGACGACCACGGTCGCCTCGTCCGGCTGCTGGAACAGGACCGCTCCCGGTGGCGCCACGACGAGATCGAGCAGGGCCTCGCCCTGCTGGCCCGGCTGGGCGCCACGCCGACCGCCTGCAACTATCATCTCCAGGCTCTGATCGCCGCGGAGCACGCGACGCCCGGCGCCACCGACTGGCCCCGCATCGCCCGCCTGTACGCCGAGCTCGAACGCCGTACCGCCTCACCGGTGGTCCGGCTCAACCGGGCCGTGGCGGTTGCCCAGGCCGGCTCGCCGGAGGCCGCCCTGGCGCTCATCGAAGGCCTGGAGAACGCCCCGCCGTCGAACCATCTCGTCCCCACGGCCCGTGCCGAGCTGCTTGCCAAGCTCGGCCGCGACGAAGAGGCCAGGGCCGCGTTCGACGACGCGCTCCGGCTCGTCCGCACCGACGCGGAACGCGCCCACCTGCAACGCCGCCGCGCGGAGTCCGCGTCCGGCGAATCGTGAAGTATCTACGGTTCCGAAACCGGGATTGTGAACGTATCTTCGTTCGGGTGGACGCCATCTGTACCCAGATCCCGGCGGAGCGATAGCGCATGTCCCCTGACGATGGTGATGATCCACGCCAACGCTCGAGACCTCCGACCCGATCCACCGCGCTTGGCGTGTCGCCGCCGGCGCTCCACACCACCTTCGTCGACGGCCGGGACCAGCCGATTCCCGGCCTCACCATCCACGAGGAACTCGGCCACGGGACGCAAGCGGTCGTCTTCCGCGCCCGCCGGTACGGCGTCGACTACGCGTTGAAGGTGCTGCGGGCGTCGGTGTTCTCCGAAGCGTCCGCGCTGACGTCGTTCCGCCGCGAGGCGGCGCTACTGGCCTGCGTCGACCACCCGGGCGTGGTGTCGGTCTACGAGGTGGGGCTGGTCCACGGCCGGCCGTACCTGGTGATGGAACTCGTCCATGGTCAGACGCTGGCCGAGGCGATGCTCACCCGGCTCAGCGAGGCCAAGACCATCGCGGTCGCCATGGACGTCGCCGGCGCGCTCAACGCCGCCCACCGAGCCGGGCTCACGCACCGCGACGTCAAACCGCAAAACATCATGATCCTGCCCGACGGCCACGCGAAGATCATCGACTTCGGGCTGGCGGCGCTGGCCGCCGGCGTCGACCATGGTGGCGTCGCCGGCACGTTCGCCTACAGCGCCCCAGAGCAGACGGGCATGCTCAACCGGATCGTGGACGGCCGCTCGGACCTGTACTCGCTGGGCGTCGTGCTGTTCCACTGCCTGACCGGGCAGCTTCCCTTCACCGCGTCCGACGTCGGGGAGCTGCTGCGCCGGCACACCATCGAGGCCGCGCCCGATGTCCGCCACCTGCGACCGGACGTGTCCCCGGGGCTGGCCGCGGTGATCGCCAAGTTGCTGAGCAAGGACCCCGACGACCGCTACCAGTCCGGTGACGGGCTGGCCGCGGACCTGCACGCACTCTCGTTCCAGCAGCTCGACCCGGCCGACCTCGGTCGCGCGGACACCTCGGCCGATTTCGGCGAGAGCCCCCTGGTGGGACGCGACGCGCAGCTCGAGGAACTCCGCGCCTGCTGGTCCGAGGCGCGTTCGGGCCGCGGCGGGGTCGCCGTTGTCGCCGGGCCGCCCGGGGCCGGCAAGACCAGGCTCGTACGCGAGCTGGTGTCCACCGCGTCGGACACCGGTCACCTGGTGCTGCGGGGCAAGTGCTCGCCGGACGATCCGATGCCGATGAACCCCATCCGGTCCGCGGTGGAACGCTACGTCCTGGAGATCGACAGGCTTCCGGCCGGCGAACGCGACGAGGCCCTGAGCCGTGTCCGCCGGGCCGCCGGACGCGGAGCGTCGCTGCTCGGCGCGCTGACTCCGGCCCTGGCCAAAGTGATCGACGCGCCGGAGCTGGCCGACGAGCACCGCCAGGAACAGTTCGCGGTGGCCATCGCGACGTTCCTCGTCGGCCTGGCGCACGAGACCGGGGGCGCGATCCTCAGCATCGACGACGTGCATTGGCTCGACGACGGCACCCGCCGAGTCCTGCACCACCTCGGCGGTGAGCTGTCCGGCTGCCCGCTGCTGGTGGCGGCAACGTCCCGGGACGACCGATCCAGCCGCCGCGCGCACGAGGCCTTCGTCACGACGTTTCCCGCGTCCGCGGTCACCCACGTCGCCCTGAACCCGCTCAGCGACGCGGCGATGAGCCGGCTGCTGCGGGCCCAGCTTGGCGGCGCGGCGCTCACCCTCGAGCTGACGTCCGCGCTGACCAGCCGCAGCGAGGGCAACCCGTTCACCGCGGAGGAGTACGTCCGGGCGATCATCGACGCGGGGATGATCAGGCCGAGCTGGGGCACCTGGCAGCTCGACGAGGCCAGCCTCGACGGCGTCGACCTGCCCGACAACGTATTGGACCTGATCGGCACACGGGTCGCCGGACTGGGCGCGGAGACGCGCACGCTGCTGGTCGCGGCCGCCGTAGCGGCCATCACGATCCGCCCGGCCGACCTCGGATACATCTGCGACGTGCCCGAAGATCGCGTGCGGGCCGCGTTCCGGCTGGCGGTGGACCGGCGCCTTATGACGGCCGGTCGCGACGGCAGGTACGCCTTCCTGCACGACCGGGTGCGTGAGGCCCTGCTCGGCGATCTCCATCCGGGCACGCTCCGCGACATGCACCAGCGGATCGCGGAGGCCCTGGACGGCCTGCACCCCGGCGATCCCGAGTACATGTACGCGGTGGCGCGCCACTACGAGCTGGGTGACCCCGCACGCCTCCCGGCCCGCGCGTACCGGGCCCTGATCGGCGCCGGCCGGCTGGCGCTGAGCGATCACGCCCCACACCAGGCACTGGAGTTTCTCCGCGCGGCCGACGCGACCGCGGCGATCGGCGGGTTGGCCAAGGGCATCGAATTCCACGAGACATGCGGGATCGCCTGCGTGCGGGTCGGACGGTTCGCCGAGGCGCGCGGCCACCTGCATGCCGCGTTGGCCGTCGAGACCGCGCCGGTGCGGCGGGCGATGCTGTACGGGCTGGTGTGCGAGTCGCACCAGAGCGACTG
This sequence comes from Actinoplanes sp., assembly GCA_036001925.1. Classification (GTDB taxonomy): domain Bacteria; phylum Actinomycetota; class Actinomycetes; order Mycobacteriales; family Micromonosporaceae; genus Actinoplanes. Next base: position 10,877 of record DASYTU010000288.1, on the reverse strand, counting down.
GGAGATGAGCGAGGCGCTCAGTTCGGGCGCGGACGCGCTGGCCGAACTCGGCCGGGGGCTGCCGCGGAACCCGGTGGTCCTGGTCCTGTCGACCATCGCCCGCTTCCTGTTGTCGTTGCTGGTGAAGTGGACCGGGATCGGTCACGGCACGGCAACGGGCGCGAAGCGGGAGCGCTTCCGCATCGAGGCGGTCGTGCTCATGCACTCGGCCCAGGCGGCGGTGTCCGCCCACCGGATGGCATTGGTCGCCTGCCTTCAGTTCCGGCAGCTCTACCCCGCCAACCGGATCGGGCCTGGCCCGGAGTACGTGAAGGCGCACGCCACCATGGCGGCCGTCGCGAAGATGATGGGCCTGCGACGGCTGTCGGCGCGCATGTTCCGGCGGGTGTCCGGCGTGGCCATCGCGCTTGCCGACCCTCGCCTCGTCGCCTGCGTCGACTGGGTCAGCGCCAGCATCGAGGCGACCCTGCGTAACTCCCGGGTATCCGGCACCGACGTCCTACGCCGGTTGCTGACCGAGCACGGCCAGTGGCTCGACGCCATGGAGCACTTCAACGCCACGAGCATTCTCTGCAACTGGCTGACGCAGCAGGGCCACACCGTCGAGGCGCAGGCCTGGTACGACCGCACCCGGGCCCGGGCGAATGATGTGCAGCCGGGCCGGGGCCACCACATGGCGCTGGTGACGGTTCCCATCCGCGCCATCATGGGGCACGCCGACGAGGCCGAGCAGCAGTTGGCGGCGGCACGCGACTTCCTCGCGACCCGCACCGACAACCGCGAGCAGGTGGTCGGCTACCTGATGCAGGCGCTGGTGACCGCGGTCGAGCTGGGCGAACTCGGCGAGCGGTTCGAGGAGCTGGCCGAGTCGGTGCGGGCGATGGGACTGAACCCCCGCAACACGTGGCCGGCGCAGCACCAGATCTGGGCGTCCCTGGCGTACGGGCGTCTCGCGCAAGTGCTCGCGGCCCCGAAGCCGGACCGGCCCGCGCACCTGGCCCGTGCCGAGTCGGCCGTACGGGACATGTCCAAGGCCGCCACCACGCCTCTGCTCAAGGTCCACCTGCTGATCATTCGAGCGTTGTTCTCGCTGCTCCGTGATGACCCGGGCAGCGCGATGCGACTGCTGGAACAGGCCGAGCGGCGCACCTGGGTGGTCGACGCCCCGGTCCTCGACTACGAGATCAACCGGGTCCGGGCGCGTGCTTTGCAGACGATGGGGCTTCCGTCGCAAGCCCGTCGCTACGCCGGGCTGGCGCTGCAATGGGCGAACGAGTGCGGCTGGCAAACCCGCGCGCGGACGGTCCAGGCCGAGTTCAGTCTCGGCCCGAGCAACGCGCATACCGGTCTTGACTCCGCCAGGTCGGCCACGGCTGAGACATACCGGCGGCGCATCGAAGCGCTCCAGCAGGTGAGCCTCGCTGCGGCCACCGTTCTGGATCCACGGGAGGTGGCCAGGATCGCGCTGCAGGAGACGATCGGCATCATCCGCGCGGAACGGGCGTTCCTGTTCCTCGTCGACGGCGTCACCGGCCAGCTCGTGCCGCACCTGGGCCGGGACTCCAGCGGCGCCGAACTCGACGAGCTGACCGGCTACGGTGCCAGCCTGGTCCGGCGGGTACGAGACACCGGCGAGCCGCTGGTGGTGACCGGCACAGACGAGGGCGAGGTGCTCGGCTCGCAGAGTGCTCTCGTGCATGGGCTGAGCAGCATCCTGGTGGCACCGGTGCGGCTCAAGGGCCGGCTGCTGGGCGTCGTCTACCTCGACAGCCGCATCGCGAAAGGGATCTTCACCAGGGACGATGTCGACATCCTGATGGCGATCACGAACCACGTCGCCGTCTCGCTGGAGACCGCGCGGGCGGCACAGCTCGAGGTCGAGGTCCGGGCGGCCAGCGAGCAACGCGACCTTGCCGAGCTGCTGCGATCCAGCATGACCGACTTCAGCACCACTCTGGACCCGGACGAGGTGCTGCACCGGCTGGTAACCGCAGTCTCCCGGGCCGTGCCGGGGGAGAGCGCATGCCTGCTGCGGCGCGACGGCCACGGCTACGTCGTGGCCGAGGTGTGCGGCCTGGTCCCGGCCACGGCGGTGGGTCGTCGGCTGAGCCCGGACGAGGCCGAGTCGATCTCGGCGCTGGCCGATCAGGCCACCGCCACCCTCGGCGCGGCGGCGGTCGGCCAACCCGCGCCGCCGGCGGACCTGCTGCCGGCGAGCCGGTCCTTGATCACCGTGCCGCTGGCGACCCGCGGCACCTCGGTCGGAGTGCTGATGGTGGCGGCGACCGCAGCGGGTGCGTACACCGACGCGCACGTACGGATCGCGGCGGCGCTCGCCGGGCAGGCGATGTCCTCCTACGACAACGCCGATCTGTTCGCCCAGGTCACCCGGCTCGCCACAGTGGACCCGATGACCGGCCTGTCCAACCGGCGGCACTTCCTGGCACTCGCCGACGCGGCCGTGTCCGCCAACGGATCGGCCGACCACCCAATGTCCGCCATCATGATCGACATCGATCACTTCAAGCGGGTCAACGACAGCTACGGACACCTGGTGGGTGACCGGGTGATCGAAGAAGTCGGTGCGCGCCTGCGGTCGGCCATGCGCGAGGGCGACATCGTCGGCCGCTACGGCGGTGAGGAGTTCGCATTGCTGCTGCCGGCCGGCCCGGGACACGCCAAAGAGGTCGCCGACCGGCTGCTCGACCTGGTCCGCCGGGAGCCGATCGAGACGCCGGCAGGGCCGCTGCACATCACGGTCAGTGTGGGCTTGGCCCACCAGGCGGCGGTCCACGACCTCGCCAGCCTGCTGGAACGAGCCGATCAGGCGCTGTACCGGGCCAAGCGCAAGGGCCGCAATCAGGTCGTCACGGACGGACCCGCGCCATGATCCTCGGGCCACCCCGCTATCTTTTGCGGGCCCGGCACACCCCCAATAACCTGGGGTCATGCCCCCCAAGGACGATCCGAAGGCTCGCGCTGTCGCCAAGGTCCCGAAGCCGCCACAGCAACGCGGCGTGGCGCGAGTGCCGGAGACCCGCGAGGCGACCAGCCGGATACACCTGTCCGAGCCCGGCGCCCAGCCGGTATTCGTCGACGACAGCGGCAAGCGCGGGCGCCTCCTGACCTGGCTGTCGATCGGATTCGCCCTGATCTGCCTCGCCCTGATTGCGGCGCTCTGGTTCAGCCAAGCCGCTGCCACCGGTGGCTGATGGGCCTCTGGGTACGCAGCGGCACCGCCTCGGATCAGCCGGTCCGGCGCAGGCGCCGCGTCAAGCTGCGGCCGCGATTCGTCGTCGCGGCCGTCCTTCTGCTCATCGTCATCAACCTGCTGGCGCTCGAGGCGTACGCGAACGCCAGCTTCGTGCCCGACCAGCGCGGCGAGGAGGGCGGTCCGCACAAGTCGGTCCCGGCCGCGGTACTGGACGGCGGCCCGATCATCAGCCGCGACGCGCAGTGGACGATGCCGGCCCACACGATCGCGCTCACCTTCGACGACGGGCCGGACCCGCGGTGGAGCCCGCAGATCCTCGACGTGCTCGACAGGCACCACGTGCCGGCCACCTTCTTCGCGGTAGGCACGCAGGTGGCCCGCAACCCCACCGTCGCCCGCCGGATGGTCCGCGACGGCCACGAGCTGGGTGTGCACACGTTCACCCACCCCGACGTGACCGGACTCCCCAGCTGGCGGCGGCGCGCCGAGTACGCCCAGACCGAGATGGCGATCGCGCACGCCACGGGGAAGGGCACCCGGCTGCTGCGCCTGCCGTACTCGTCCGGCGTGGACGCGCTCGATGACGACAACTGGAAGCTCACCCAGGAGGCCGGCAAGCTGGGCTTCATCAGCGTCTTCAACGACGTGGACAGCCGCGACTGGGCCCGTCCCGGCGTCGACAAGATCGTCCACCACGCGACGCCCCCGGACGGCAAGGGCGCGGTCGTGCTCCTCCATGACGCGGGCGGCGACCGGTCCCAGACCGTCGCGGCGCTGGACCGGCTGATCCCGCAGTTGCAGCAGCGCGGATACCGGTTCACCACGGTGTCCGGCGCGTTCCCGCAGATGACCCGGCGGGCGTTGTCGAACACGCCGTCGACCGTCACCGACCCGGCCGCCGTCGCCCCCACCGACTGGCGGGCCACGGCCATCGTCTGGGGCATCCGGGCCGCCGACGGCCTGGTCACGCTGTTCTGGTCGGTGCTGATCGTGGTCGGCGGGCTGACGCTGCTGCGTACGCTCCTGCTCTGCGTGTACGCGGTCGGCCACGCCCGCCGGCGGCGCAAGCCCGGCTGGTCCTGGGGTGATCCCGTGGACGAACCGGTGTCGGTCATCGTGCCCGCGTGGAACGAGCGGGAGGGCATCGCCGCCACCGTGAAGTCGCTGGTCGCGAGCCACCACGACGTCGAGGTCGTGGTCGTCGACGACGCCTCGACCGACGGCACGGCCACCGTCGTCGACCAGCTCAAACTTCCCGGGGTACGGGTGGCCCGCGTGCCCAAGGGCGGCAAGGCGGCGGCGCTGAACGCCGGCATCGCGCTGTCGAAGCATCCGATCATCGTCATGGTCGACGCGGACACGGTCGTCGAGCCGGAGGCCATCCACCGCCTCGTCCAGCCGTTCGCCGACCCGGCCGTCGGTGCGGTCGCGGGCAATGTCAAGGTCGGCAACCGCAGCAGCATGGTCGCCCGCTGGCAGCACATCGAGTACGTGATCGGCTTCAACCTGGACCGCCGCCTGTACGAGCGGTTCGACTGCATCCCCACGGTGCCGGGCGCGCTCGGTGCGTTCCGCCGCGTCGCCGTGAACGCCGCCGGCGGCATCACCGACGACACGTTGGCCGAGGACACCGACCTGACCATCGCCGTGCACCGCGCCGGCTGGCGGGTGGTCTACATCGACGACGCGCGCTCCTGGACCGAGACGCCCGCCACGATCGGACAGCTGTGGCGGCAGCGCTACCGCTGGAGCTACGGCACCATGCAGGCGCTCTGGAAGCACCGTGCCGGCCTGCTCGACCCCGGACGCCCGGGCCGGTTCGGGCGTCGCGGCCTGCCGTTGCTGGCGCTGTTCACGGTCGTCCTGCCGCTGCTGGCTCCCCTGATCGACATCTTCGCGGTGTACGGCTTCTTCTTCCTGGACCGTGCCGAGACGCTGATCGCCTGGGCCGCGGTGACGGTCGTGCAGCTCGTGACCGCGGTGCTGGCGTTCCGGCTGGACCGGGAGAAGCTGCGGCCGCTCTGGGCACTGCCGCTGCAACAGATCGTCTATCGCCAGCTCATGTACCTGGTCCTGGTCCACTCCATGGTCACGGCGGCCAGCGGCGGCCGGCTGCACTGGCAGAAGCTCAACCGCACCGGCGAGGCCGCGCGGAGCGCACCACCCGCCGCCGCGTAGGACGTGTCCGGATGCTCGCTGGTCAGCAGCCGACCCCGAGGTGGCTGAGCGCCTCCTCGGCGGACAGATCCTTCGGCAATAGCTCCATCCAGTCTCGCCATGTGTCGCGGTCGTGGCGCCAGGCGCCGAGGTAGTCGACGCAGAGTTTCGGTGTAATCTCCAGCAGCCTGGCGCGGGCTGCCTTCAGCGACTCCGCGATCTGCGTACGGCGGAACGCGCTAACCGTGGCGGCGGGTAGCCGTCCCTTGATGGTCTCGATCAAAGCGGCCCGGTCGGTCAGGAATCGGACCCAGAACTCACGATCCGCATCTGCCGTCGTACCTCCGTCGTCCAGGAGGGAGAAGATTCCCTCAGCGAGGCAGTCGCCGAACTCCTCCGACCCGGCACGCGTCGGGTTGGCGTAAGGGTCGTACCTGGCCTGCGCGAACGTCCCGTGCACCGCGACGTTGACGAGGCGCTCGCCGTCGAGCAGGAAGAACCAGTCCTCGTTGTAGACGTGCGGGAAGAACGACGTCACGCGTCCACCGCGAAACAGCATCGCTCCGGCGCCGACGAACGTGCCCTGGTGACCGCCGGTGTCACGGTTGGCGTGGCAGACCACGGAGTTATCGGGAAAGCCCAGATTCTGCAGCCCGACGACGTCATGGGAATCCAGCAGCGACGCGGCCCGCTGCAGCGAGTCGGCTTGCACGCCGGTGATGTCGTCGTCGAGGAAGAGCACGTTCTGCCACCCCGTCATGCGGGTGATCGCCAGACCGATGTTGCGCTTGAGCGCGGTGTCGGAACTCCTGGCGAACGACGTCCCCGCCAGCCGCGCCGTCGTCAGGAGAGGTGGCAGGGCCGACGGGCTCGCAACATCGACGGCTACGGCGCCGCGCGCGACCTCTCGCACGGCCGCTGCCTCGGCGCTCTGGCTGCACAACGCGATGAGCGGGCATACCAGGTCCGCGGCCAGTGCGGCGGCGGCCGCCATCGCGGCCGCCTGCCGGTACGACGGCACGATGACCGCGTCGATGGACGCGCGGGCGACTGGCTGCGCGTGCCCGTCCAGCAGTCCGCGGTGGTTGGCGTGGTGAACCGATCTCTCGGCGCTGTCGACACCTCCCGCGGGCGGCAGCGCCTGGATCATGCGACGGCCTCCGGCCACTCATGAAGACGGATCTCGTCCAGCGTCCAGTCGGGAACTACCACTTCATTGGCCACGATCTTGACGCGGCTGACGATGCTATACGTATCGGCACTGCTAAATCTACGGTTGATGTAGGCCGCGTTTCGTTCCTGGATCTTCGGATCGGTCAGGGCCCGGACCACGCCGTAGCTTCCCCGGCTGTACATGCCGTTGAAGAATGTCAGCGTTCGTTCCCGATTATAGGGATTCGGGGCGCGGAGGAAGTGGGCAACGTCCTCCAGGAGTGTGGTGTATTCACCCTCGCCCACCAGTTTCGGCCTCAGGTTCTTGCGGCCTGCCGCCGTGCCCACCGAAAAGCCGCCCGGCTCCCTCTCCGTCTCGCGTTCCAACTGCTTGACCGGGACGTAGCTGAGATCGGTCAGCGCGGCCTTCGTCACCTGGTTGAAGTCGACGCCGCCGAGGGCGATCAGGTGCGCGGTCAGGTCATCGATGGACAGCTCACGCATGACACCGACCGTTATCGGGCTACTCGGGTTGAGCGCGCGGACGTGGGGGAGCAACTCGATCAGGGCGTCGAGGTCGGCGTACTTGTAGGACTCGATGTAGTCGGGATCCTTGGGGCTCGAGTAGCCGAACCGCGACCGGAGCCTTTCCGGCAACTCGGAGCAGACGATGGTGATGGCCTGTCCGGGCACGAACTGCAGCGGGCTGGACGGCGGCCCACCCGTGCGTTCCGCCCGATCCCGCAGGGTCACAAGTTCCTGAAAGATACGCTCGTATGTCGCCCGCTCGCCCTCGTTGAGCTGGTCCAGCGTCAGCATCTGCGGCCGTCCGTCGACGGGGGGACGGGTTGCGGCGAACAGCCGCGCATACGCGTCAAGCCTGGCGACGGGTGGCAGCACCTTGCCGTTCTCCCACGAAGACAACAGCGGGACGCTGGCGTTGAGAGCCTTGCCGAGCAGCGGTTGGGTCAGCGGCACACCCTGCCAGCCACTGAGGCGCAGCGCTCGAAGGCGGGCGGCGAGCGCGTGCGGGTCGGTGACGCTGGGCATCGATAGCATTCCATTCAGTGAGTTCAGCCCACGCGGCTGAAGTTCATCGAAAGGATAAGGGTAGGCGCTACTGGCCGCATGAGTGAAGACGGCCGAACGTATGAGAATCCATGCACAGTACGCTAAAGGGCGGACTCTCGCTCTACTTCAGTCACAAGCTGAAGTTTAGGCTGAGGAAGCATTAAGCCGCTGAACTTGAGACGCGGCCAACGTCGGGAGGTCTCGAAAATGCTCCCACGACGGACACTGCGGCGGCCTCGAGGGCCACCGACCCGATTGCCTTCGTGTCGACGCCGCGCGCGACACCTCGTCGCGGGAAACACGAGAACGCCCCCGGATTGCGGCCGGAGACGTTCTCAGCAGACGCAACTCTTAGCCAGGGAAGGCCTGCTACATGCTTACGCTAGACCCCATCACCGCCGGCGTGCACCATCTCCAGGCGTCTGTTTTGGCTGGCCCACTCGCTGACCCGGCTCCGGCCGGCGGCCAAGGCAGTGCCGTACTCATCGTCGTGATACTCGTCGCCGTACTGCTATTGGGTGCGGCGCTCAAACAGTTGGGCAGAGCCTTCGTTCCGATCGGCGAGTTGGTCCGGCTGGTGCTGTCCGCGCTGGCCGTTGCCGCCCTGTTGTTCGGCGCGATCGCCCTCCTGATAGGTGTGCTCGTTGTCTCGGCGGCCAGCCGGTAATCGACGAGCCGTGCCTCGGCGGACCGCCAGGGCACGGTGCAGTTCGCTGCCGGGCTCGAATTCGGTTTAGCTGTGGGCGTGGGTGTCCTGATCCGTGTCGCCGAGCCCGGCGACCTTGACGGGCTCGGGGAGGCCTTGGGTCCGGAGCACCGAGACTTCTTCCGGAACCGCTTCCCCATTCAACAGGCGGGTCTCGGCGAGATTCTCGTCGCCTGCGGGGACGCTGGACCGGTCGGCGCGGTATTCCTTTTCTGGGGTCCCGCCGACGAGCCGGAGGTACGCCGGCACCTGGCCGACGTTCCCATGATGTTCCACCTGCACGTGGCTCCCGAGCATCGCCATCGGGGCGTCGGCCGGAGCCTGCTGCGCCGAGCCGAGGAGAACCTGCGCGCACGAGGGCACACCAGGGTCCTGCTCGGGGTAAACAAGTCCAACAAGGTCGCCCGCGCGCTCTATGAATGGCTCGGGTACACGCAGCCGCCCGAGCCGGCGCTGAGCAACCTCGGCGCCACCACCGAACCCGGCGCCGGCGGCCATCCGGTAGGCGAGACCTACGACATACTCGTGGCCGACCTGCTCCGCCCAGCGCCCGCCTGGCCTTCCTCCTAGACTTCGGCCATGGAGTTCGGCGTCGGCTACTTCCCCACGCATGACGGCATCGGGCCCGGCGAGGTCGCACGCAAGGTCGAGGAGCGCGGCCAGAACGCGATCTTCTTCGCCGAGCACACGCACATCCCGGCCAGCCGCGAGACTCCCTATAGTGGCGGTCCGGTGCTGCCGCGCAAGTACTGGCACTGCTACGACCTCTTCGTGGCGCTCACCGCGGCGGTCACCGCGACCACCCACCTGCGGGTCGGCAGCGGTGTCTGCCTGGTGATCGAGCGTGACCCGATCACCACCGCCAAGGAGGTCGCCAGCGTCGACCACCTCAGCGGCGGCCGGCTCGAGTTCGGCGTCGGCGCCGGCTGGAACCGCGAGGAGATGGCCAATCACGGCACCGACCCGCGTACCCGGATGGCTCTGATGGGCGAACGGGTGCGGGCCATGCAGGCCATCTGGACCCAGGACGAAGCCAGCTTCACAGGGCGATACGTCAACTTCGACCGGATCTGGTCGTGGCCGAAGCCCGCCCAGAAGCCGTACCCACCGGTTCTCATCGGCGGTGGCGGGCCGACCGTGCTCGACCGCGTCCTCGCGTACGGCGACGGCTGGTTCCCGCAATGGAACTACCCCAACCTGCTCGAGCGGATCGCCGAACTGAAGGCCCGCGCCGAGCGGCCGATCCAGGTGCAGGTGCTCAGCGTGCCGCCCGATCCGAAGGTGCTCGAGCAGCTCGAGGGCGCAGGCGTGCACCGCGTCGCCTGCTGGTTGCCGTCCGGCCCGTGGAGCGTCGTCGAGCCGGGCCTGGAGACATGGGAACAGGCCATCGCCGCGCTGACCGGCCGGTGACACCCGCCGAGCTGTTCGCGAGCGCCCGGGTGGCCCGCCTGGCGACGGTCGACCCCGACGGCGCGCCGCACCTCGTGCCGATCGTGTTCGCGCTGGTCGGCGACGTGATCCACAGCGCCGTCGACGCGAAGCCGAAGCGGCACTCCCGACTGCGGCGGCTGGCCAACATCGCGCACGAGCCGCGCGTCAGCGTCCTGGTCGACCACTACGACGACGACTGGAACGCGCTCTGGTGGGTCCGCGCGGACGGCACCGCCGCGGTGCTCGAGACGTCGCCCGAGGGTCTCGCCGCGCTGGCGCGCAAATACCCGCAATACCTGGTCACACCGCCGCCGGGTCCGTTCCTGTCGATCGAGGTCCGTCGTTGGTCGGCCTGGTCGGCCACGCCCGGTTTGAGCAGCACGACCGACGCGATCTGAGTACGGCGACTCACCTCACCAACCGCAGCTGCGGGTCACGCTGATCGACGTGACCTACCCCTGCCCGTACTGCGGGTCCGCCGCCGATTCGGCCACCGGATGCCCGAGCTGTGGTCGCGGCCCGAACCCTGACGCCGCCGAGGTTGTGCGCCTCGATGCCGAGATCGGCCCGCTGACCGCGCGGCTTACGGCGGCCCGCGAGAGCGTGACCGCACTCGAGGCCCAGCTGCGGGAGGCGTGGGAGCGCCGCAACGCCGCCGCGGCCCGCGTGCGCCAGACCGCCCTCGCCGCCCTGAACGAGGGCCTGCCGCCCGTTGGCGGCCCGCGCGCGGTCGCCGCCCCGCCACCCTTCGCGGGCTCAGCCGCCTCCGCAGATCCGTCGGCCGTCGCGGGCTCGTCCGCCGCTGCCGGTCCGTCGGCGTTCGCTGGTCCGTCGGCGTTCCCGGGTGTTTCGTTGGTTGCGGACGAGCCAGGCCGCCGTCCATCGCCGCGGTCGAAGGAGGCGTCGACGCGGCTCGTACAGAACGCGCTCTTCCTGCTCGGCGGCCTGCTGCTCGGCGTCGCCGCGATCGTGTTCACCGCGGTCGCCTGGTCGCAGTTCGGGGTCGGCGGCCGCGCCGCGCTGCTAGCCGGCTTCACCGCCGCCGCGCTCGCGGTGCCGCCGCTCGCGCTGCGCCGCGGCCTGTCCGCGACGGCCGAGACGTTCGCCGCGGTCGGCCTGCTGCTGGTCCTGCTCGACGGGTACGCC
>DASYTU010000287.1:0-13873 GCA_036001925.1 Actinoplanes sp. | reverse complement strand
GTGCGTGACATTCGATGTAGCAATTCTCGGTCTCGGCTATGTGGGTCTGCCGCTCGCCCGAGCGGCGACCCAGGCCGGGCTTTCCGTCATCGGCTTCGATGTCAAAACCGCGGTGGTGGATGGCCTCAACGCCGGGCGCTCCCACATCGATGACCTGTCCGACGCGGACATCTCGGACATGATTCGCGAAGGCTTCCGGGCCACGGTGGACGAGAGCGAGATCGCCGCCGCGAAGACTGCCGTGATCTGTGTGCCGACGCCCCTCTCCGAGGACGGCGGACCGGATCTTGGCGCGGTCAACGCCGCGGTGGCCACGATCGGCCGACAGCTCCGCCCCGGGATGCTCGTGATCCTGGAGTCGACGACCTATCCCGGAACGACTGATGAGGTCGTCCGTCCGGTTCTGGAGCGGTCCGGCCTGGTCGCGGGTACGGATTTCCACTTGGCATTCTCACCGGAGCGGATTGATCCCGGGACCAAGGAGTTCGGCCCGCACAACACGCCCAAGGTGGTCGGCGGGCATACGCCGCAATGCACCGCCCGGGCCGCCGCCTTCTACGGCACGTTCGTCGAGACGGTCGTGACCACGAAGGGTACCCGCGAAGCCGAGACCGCAAAGCTCCTCGAGAACACGTACCGGCACATCAACATCGCCTTGGTGAACGAGATGGCTCGGTTCTGCCATCAGCTGGGTATCGACCTGTGGGATGTCATCCGGGCCGCCTCCAGCAAGCCGTTCGGCTTCCAGGCCTTCTATCCGGGGCCGGGCGTCGGCGGGCACTGCATCCCCATCGACCCGAACTACCTCAGCCACAACGTCCGCACCAAGCTCGGCTACCCGTTCCGATTTGTCGAGCTGGCCGAAGAGATCAACGCGACGATGCCCGCGTACGTGGCCCATCGCGCCCAGAACATCCTCAATGAGGGCGGACTGGCAATCAACGGCTCGCGGGTCCTGATGCTCGGCGTGACGTACAAGCCGAACGTTGCTGACCAGCGCGAGTCGCCCGCGGTCCCGCTCGCCCGGGGGCTCGCCGGCCTCGGTGCGAAGGTGATGTACCACGACCCGTACGTCACCGAGTGGACCGCGGCGGGTGCGGACGTGCTGCGCGCCGACGATCTCGAGGCCGCCGTCGCCGAGGCCGACCTCGTGGTCCTCGTACAGAACCACTCGGCGTACGCGGTCGACCGGCTCGCCGGTCTCGCGAAGCGCTTCTTCGACACCCGTGGCGCGACGTCGCACCCCGGCGCCTACCGGCTGTGAGGCGGCGGGTCGCGGGATCATCCGTGACCCGCCCGCCGTCAACGCTTGAGAACCCGTCGCTTGAGTCGACCAGCCAGGCGGCGGAGCCGCTTGACCGCCGTCGGCTGCGGCTGCTGCGGCGGCGGCGGGGTGCCGATGGGCTGCATCGGCTGCACCCGCGGTGGCGTGCCGTCCGCCTCCGCAGGGCTCGCGGCGATGCTGCCGGCGGCTGCCGTTGCGCCGCCCGGCTTCCGTACTCGGAAGGAAAACTGCCCGGCGAACTCGAGCTTGCGGGAGTTGATCAACGCCGGTCGTCTTTCCGTGGCAGCACCCCATTGATCGATCTCCACGTTGAGCGGCGATCGCTGGAACCAGGGGCCGTGTTCCTTCCGTCGGCCGAACCAGTGCCGTTGCACCAGGGATACGCCGTCGATGCCCGGGCGGATTTCTTCGAGCGTCAGTCCCGCGTCTTCGACAATCGTCTGGAACCCGTACACCGTGTAGTTCCAGAAGCTCCAGGCGTGGTACGGCTCGAGCTGAGAGGTGCTTCCGACGAAGAGTCCACCTGGGCTGAGCACGCGCCGAATGTCCCGTAGCAGGGCCTCGGGGTGTCGGACGTGTTCCATTACCTGGTTGGTGTAGATGAGCGGGATGGAGTCATCGTCGAATGGAAGGGTCACGCCGTCGTAGAGCAGGACCTTCTCGCCCACAATCGACTTTGCGGGCTCCGATTCGTGAATGTCGACACCGATCCATTCGATGCCCGGTCGAATCTCCCTTGAGAGCTGCGCGGTGGCGCCTGCCCCGCAGCCGAGGTCGACGATCAGCGCCGGCGCGTCGGGCACCGTCAGCGCCTGGCGGAGGTAGTAGAGCGAGGTTACCTGGCGTGAGTGATCGTCCGGGATTCGCTCGCCGATGAGCTGCCAAAATGAAACCACCTCGGCATTCTAGGATAACCCGAAAACGGGCCGCGCTTAGCCCAGACGCTGCCGCGCGCATCCTTGCCAGATCCTCGCGGGCCGCCCCGAGCCGCCGCTCGGTCGCCTCGATCCGCTCGTCGCGGGCCTTCAGGTCGAGTTCCAGCGTCCGGATGCGCCGCTGCTGCGCGTCCAGCCGCTCGCGCGCATCGTCAAGGTGGGCGCGGAGGGCCCGCGCGACCAGGTCGCCGAAGGCGTACTCCGCGGATAGCCGCAGGTCCGCCGGCCAGATCCAGATGGTACGGCAGCTCGTCGACCGGCCACGCGAGCAGCAGTGCAGCCCGACCGCCGACCGGCAGCAGGCGCGGCGCGGGCCCACCGCGTCCGCGTCGACGTGCAGGTCGGACTTCGGCCCCACGAAGGCGGCGACGACCGTCCCGGCGTCGGTGTCGACTCGTCGGGCCCGTACCGGCGGTGCTCAACGTCATCCGGGACGCGCAGGAGATCGCGCAGCGCGCCGGTGCCGACCTCGACCACCGAGGTCGTGTCGCCGGCCAGGGGCAGGAGTTCGTGGACGAGCATGTCGCCGCCGATCGGATCAGCCGGTGCGGGTGAAGGTGTACAGGCCGATTCGGCGTCGTCGAGGATGTGGAAGACGACGTCGACCGAGAAGACGAGGTCGTAAGCCACCGACTGCGCCAGGCGGACAGCGTGGATTGATGGAAGCGCGGGCCACCGCCGACGGATTCGGCACTGCTCGATCGCCGCCTCGCTGCCGTCGATCCCGTCCACCTGGCGGCCGAACCGGGCCGGCTCGCGGCTGAACCACCCCTTGCCACGCCGGCGTCGAGCAGGAACAGGGGGCTCGCCGGGTCGGTCTGCATGCCGACGATCTCCATCAGCCTCAGTAGGGAGCGTCACAGCAGGCTGACCACCCTTGTCCAGATGAGGCGTCGATGCTAGCGCGTCGCAAACCGGCGCGCCCAGGCGCCATGACCGGCCGGGGAGGACGTCGCGCTAGACTCCCGTCCACCTCGAGCTCCGGGTGGACTCGAGCGGTCGAGCGAGGGGTCGGACGTGCCTGCAAACAGCGTTCCCGACGTGAGCGTCGTGATCGCCGTCTACAACACCATGCCCTACCTCACCGAGTGCCTCGCCTCCGTGCTGGACCAGAGCATCGGCATCGACCGGCTCGAAGTCATCGCGGTCGACGACGGCTCCACCGACGCGAGCGGCGCCGAGCTGGACGCGTGGGCGCGGCGGTACCCCGGCACAGTCAAGGTCTTGCACCAGCAGAATTCGGGCGGACCGGCGGCGCCGAGCAACCGGGCGCTCGACATCGCCAGCGGCCGGTATGTCTTCTTCCTCGGCGCCGACGACTCCCTCGGCACCGAGGCGTTGGGCCGGCTGGTCGCCACGGCCGACGAGTTGGAGGCGGACATCGTGCTGGGCCGGCTGGTCGGCGCCGGCGGCCGGGTGGTCAACCAGGCCGTTTACGAGCCCGGCAACCGCGACGACATCACGCTGACCGACTCGGCGCTGCCCTGGGCGCTCTCGAACACCAAGCTGTTCCGCCGGTCGCTGATCGAGGACCACGGTCTGCGCTATCCCGAGGAGCTCCGCTCCTGCAGCGACCAGCCGTTCACTCTGCGCGCGGTGGTGGCGGCCCGGCGGATCGCGGTACGGGCCGACTACACGTTCTACTACGCCCTACGCCGCAACGACTCGAGCAACATCACCTACCGCACCTCGCTGGACGGCTTCCTGCGTGACACCGCCGCGATCATGGACACGGCGGCCGACGTGCTCACCGATCCGCTGGCCCGCGAGCGGGTGTTCCACCGGCATTTCTCGTGGGAGATCGCCAAGCTGCTCGGCGACCGCTTCCTCGCGGCCGATCGCGACGAGCAGCGACGCGTCCAGGAGGGCGTCCGCAAACTGGCGGACACGTACCTGACCGACGCGATCCGCGCGAACCTCGACGTGCATCGCCGCATCCCGATCAGCGTGGCGCAGCACGGGACGCTCGACGACCTGGTCGCGGTCGCGCGGCACTACGCCGAGCAGGGCCTGTCGCCGGTCGTGCCCGACGGCGACCGCTTCTACGCGGCGCTGCCCGGCTTCCGCGACCCGAACCGCGGTTTCCCCGACGCCTGGTACGACGCGTCCGCCGCGATCCGCAGGCTCGTCCACCAGACCGGTCCGGCCGACGTCCGGTGGACCCGCGCGGCGGACGGCCGCCGGGTGCTCGCGGTCGGGTGGCACAGCGCTATGCCGGGCCTCGACCAGCCCACCGACCCGCCGGCGAAGGTAGCGGCGGGCGGGCGTCCGGGCCGGCTTACGCTCACTTCCGCCGGCGACAGCGGGACGGACGTACTCGCGGAGTTCGCGGTCGGCGACTTGGTGGCGGGGGAACGCGACCGGCGCCGGCACCGGATCCGGTTCAGCTGGACGACGCGGGGCGAGTCCTACTCCGACGACGTGACCGGGCTCGACCTGACGGCCGCCGGAAAGATCCTTTACCGGCGTGGCCTACGCTTCTACGTCGTGCACACCGATTGCGACCGCTATCTGCGCCTCGGCGTCGTGATCAATCCCGTCACCCCCCGAAGGATCGCTGGTCGCCTCATGCGCAAGCCGCGGCAACGCCGCTCACGCTAGGCGTCACAAGGAGGAAAAACCCCAGCATGAAGATCTGTGTCGTCGCCCTGGGCAAGATCGGCCTGCCGCTCGCCGTCCAGTTCGCCGCGAAGGGCCACACCGTGATCGGTGCGGACATCTCCGAGCCCACCGTACGTAGCGTCAACGATGGGCTGGCCCCGTTCCCCGGCGAGGCCGACTTGGACGTCAAGCTCAAGCAGGCGGTCAACGCCGGCCTGCTGTCGGCCACCACGGACACCGCCGCCGCGGTCGCCGAGTCCGAGGCGGTCGTCGTGGTGGTTCCGCTGTTCGTCGACGGCAACGGCGTACCCGACTTCACCTGGATGGAGTCGGCGACCCGGGACATCGCTCGCGGTCTGCGGCCGGGGACCCTGGTCAGCTACGAGACCACGCTGCCGGTCGGCACCACCCGCAACCGCTGGGCGCCGCTGCTTGAGGAGGGCTCCGGCCTCGTCGCAGGTCGCGACTTCCATCTCGTGTTCAGCCCCGAGCGGGTGCTCACCGGGCGGATCTTCGCCGACCTGCGCAAGTACCCCAAGCTGGTCGGCGGTATCGACGCCGGCTCGGCGCAGCGCGGCATCGCGTTCTACGAAGCCGTGCTGGACTTCGACGACCGCCCGGACCTGAGTCGCGCGAACGGCGTATGGGACCTGGGCTCGGCGGAGGCGGCCGAGTTGGCGAAGCTGGCCGAGACCACGTACCGGGACGTCAACATCGGACTGGCCAACCAGTTCGCTCGCTACGCGGACACCATCGACGTCGACGTCAACCTGGTCATCGACGCTTGCAACACGCAGCCGTACAGCCACATCCACCGGCCGGGGATCGCGGTCGGTGGGCACTGCATCCCGGTCTACCCCCGCCTTTACCTGTGGAACGACCCGGACGCGACGGTGGTCCGGGCCGCCCGCGAGGCCAACGCGGCGATGCCGGAGTACGCGGTGGACCTGCTCGCCGCCGCGATCGGTGACCTGGGCGGGCTGGGCGTGCTGGTCCTCGGCGCCTCCTACCGCGGCGGCGTCAAGGAAACGGCGTTCTCCGGCGTCTTCGCCACGGTCGACGAGCTGCGCAAGCGCGGCGCGGTGCCGTACGTCTCGGACCCGATGTACAGCGCCGCCGAGCTGACCGCGCACGGGCTGCCGCCGTACGGAGGCGAGGAGATCGGAGCGGCGATCGTGCAGGCCGACCACGCCGAGTACCGGGAGCTGTCCACCGCCGACCTGCCCGGCGTGAAGGTTCTCGTGGACGGCCGCCGCATCACCGACCCGGACCGGCTGCCCGGAATCCGCCGAATCGTCATAGGCGGTTAGGAACGCCGGTTACAGGCGGGGGCCAGCTGGCTCAGCTACGACGGGCGGGGCCATCGGCCCCGCCCGCCAGCCGTCAACGGACCGGATCGCGGGAGACGATCTCGCCGCGCTCGTCGACCCAGCCCCTCGGGCGGGCGGGGTTGCCGGCCACCAGCTGGTACGGCTCCACGTTCTTCGTGACCACCGATCCGGCCGCGATCATCGCGTACTCGCCGATCTCGACGCCGCAGACGAGCGTCGCGTTCGCGCCGATCGACGCGCCGCGCCGGACGAGCGTCGGCGTGATCTTCCAGTCCGGGTTCTGCGCGCGCGGCCGCAGGTCGTTGGTGAAAACCGCGCACGGCCCCACGAACACCTCGTCCTCGATCGTCACGCCCTGGTACACCGACACGTTGTTCTGAATCTTCACCCGATCGCCGACCACGGCATTCGCGTCCACGTAGACGTTGCGCCCGATCACGCAGTCGGCGCCCACGCTGGCGGAGGAACGGATGTGGGCGAGGTGCCAGACCTTGGTGCCGGCGCCGACCTGGGCGCCGGTCTCGACGTCCGCCGTCGGGTGTACGAAGGCCGGACCGCTGTACGAGGTGGTTGAGTCCATCTGCGAAGTTTCGCAAGCCGCTCCCATCGGTAAGAAGTCGGGGCGGCCGTGGGGCCCGCCGTGACGGCGGCAACTATCGTTCAATTCCATGACCTCCATCGCGCTCGCTGAGGAACTGCTCCTCCTCGCGTACGACGACCAGACCGGCAAGGCGAGCGGTTCCCGCATCGGACTCGACCTCGGCATGTCCGCGGCCGTGCTGGTCGATCTCGCGCTGGCGGGGCGGATCGCCTACGTGGACGGTTACCTGACCGTCATCGACTCGAGCCCGATCGGCGACCCGATCGCCGACGCCGTCCTGGCCAAGGCGGCCACGGACGACCCGCACACGCCGGCGCAGTGGCTGCAGCGGCTGCGGCACCGGCTGCGCACCCACGTACTCGAGGATCTGGTCGCCCGGGGCGTGATCCGGGACGTCGACGAGACCCAGCTCGAGTACATCCACGTCCACCGCTACCCGGTCGCCGACCCCGCCTACGAGACCGAGATCCGCAAGCGGCTCGCGGACGCTTTGACCACCGACGCCATCCCGGACGAGCGGACGGCGGCGCTGGCCACGCTGCTCATCGCAACCCGGATGGAGCCCGCGCTGCGGCTGCCGCCCGAGGAGGCCGCCCGCGCCCACCAGCGGCTGGAGCAGATCGCCAGCGGTGCCGGCTTCTTCGGCGGCATCAGCATGGAGGACTCGGTCGTGCGGCCCAGCGTCGCACTCGTGGTGGCCACGCTGGGCCGCGCCATCACGGCCGCGCTGGGCGCCCCGAAGGCACAGCCGCCGGCCTAGCCCAGGCCCAGCGCCGCCGCCGCCTCGGCCCGCAGGGATTGCAGGGCGGCCGCCGCGCGGGTCCGGGTTGGGGGCACGTCGCCGTCCGCGACCGGTTCGACGACCTCGAGGTACGCCTTCAGCTTCGGTTCCGTCCCGGACGGCCGGATCACGACCCGGGCCGACGCGGTGTGGAACGTCAACACGTCGGCCTCGGGCATCCGGTCCTCGATCCGGGTGACGGCCGCGCCGAGCAGGGTGGCCGGCGGCTGGTCACGCACGCGCGCCATGGCCCGGGCGATCTCGGCGAGATCGTCGACCCGCATCGAGATCTGGTCGGTGGCGTGCACGCCGAATTCGGCCGCCAGCTCGTCCAGGCGGTCGCCGAGCGTGCGGCCCTCGGCCTTGAGCTCGGCGGCCAGCTCCGCGACCCGGAGCGCGGCCGTGATGCCGTCCTTGTCGCGGACCAGCGCCGGCGCCACGCAGTAGCCGAGCGCCTCCTCGTAGCCGTACGCGAGGTCCTCGGCGGCCCGGACGATCCACTTGAAGCCGGTCAGCGTCTCCGCGTACGGCACGCCACGGGCGTGGCACAGCTTGCCCAGCAGCTGCGACGAGACGACCGTGGTCGCGTACGTGCCGGTGACGGCCCGGCGCATCAAGTGGTCGGCGAGCAGCGCGCCCAGCTCGTCGCCGCGCAGTGGCCGCCAGGCACCGCCGATGCCGGGGATGGCGACGGCGCACCGGTCGGCGTCCGGGTCGTTGGCGATCGCCAGGTCGGCATCCGTCCTCGCGGCGAGCGCCAGCAGGCGGTCCATGGCGCCGGGCTCCTCCGGATTGGGGAACGACACGGTCGGGAACTCGGGATCCGGCTCGAACTGCTCGGCGACCACCGCCGGAGCGGCGAAGCCGGCCCGCTCGAACGCGGCGGACAGCACCGCACCACCAACCCCGTGCAGCGGCGTGTACGCGACGCGCAGGGCACGCGGGCCGGGCGAGACCACGGCCGCCACGCTGTCCACGTACCCCTGGACGATCGTGTCGTCGAGAACCGTGCCGGGCCCACCCAGCTTGACCTCGGCGAGCGCCCCCACCGACTGGATGGCGGCCTCGATTTCGGCATCGGCCGGCGGCACGATCTGCGCGCCCGCGCCGGCCGGGCCGCCCAGCTCCGCGCCCAGATAGACCTTGTAGCCGTTGTCCTCGGGCGGATTGTGGCTGGCGGTCACCACCACGCCCGCGACCGCGTCCAGCGCCCGTACGGCGTACGCCAGCACGGGGGTGGGCAGCGGGCGGGGGAGCAGCAGCGCCGCGCGCCCGGCGCCCGTGGCCACCTGGGCCGTGCGCTCCGCGAACTCCTTCGAGCCGTGCCGGGCGTCGTACCCGATGAGCAGCGGACCGTGGCCGCTTTGGGCCGCAAGCCACGCGATCAGACCGGCCGCGGCCCGGGTCACGACCGCCAGGTTCATGCCGTTCGGCCCGGCCCGGAGGCGGCCGCGGAGTCCGGCCGTGCCGAACGTGAGCGGACCGGCGAAGCGGTCACGCAGCTCGGCGGCCGTGCCGGGCAGGCCCGCGAGGAGTTCGCGCAGCTCGTCGCGGCCGGCCGGGTCAGGGTCGTCGGCGAGCCAGGCCTCGGCCTGGGCGCGCAGGTCATCGACGTCGCCTTGGTCGTCGACAGCATCGGTGGGCGCCATCAGGGATTGATAGCACGCCGGGGCGCGGTCAGGCAGCGTTGAGGGCGAAGGTCTTGGTCATCTCGTCGAAGAACTTCTTGCTCTCGGCGAACCGCGCGTCCGTCGAGGTCAGGTAGAACGAGTACATCTTGGAGTTGACCGTGGTCTCCCGCCAGATTCCGTGCCGCATGGTGTCGCCGCTGCCGCACGTGTACTCCAGCTGAGCGCCGTCGTGGCCGGCCACCTGGACGTCCGACACCGCGATCGGCTTGAACGGCTTCGGGCAGTTCTTCGAGTTCCGGAGCGTGGCCTGAGCGGTGCTCTCGGCGAACCGGCGCGGCGTGATCGAGCCGTTCTCGACCAGGATGCGGACCTTGCGCTGGGAGTCGTCGGGGTCCACGTAATCGACCCAGTTGCCCGCGGCGGTGCGCTTCCAGCCCTTGGGCACCTTGACCGAGACCGCCCGGTTGCCCTGATAGTCCTGCGTGTCGAAGGACGCCTGCACCGACTTGTCGGTGGAACCGCCGGCCGCCGGTGGGGGCGCGTCGTCGCCGCCGGAGAACGCCAACACGAGCCCAAGCGCCAACACGACCAAGCCGGTACCGGCCGCGGCCAGCTGCTTGTTGCGCGGCCAGCCCCGGACTGTCGTGACCACCCGCTCGCCGGTATTCCGGATGCTTTGCACGGCGTCGTTGAGGGACGCGGAGCGCTGGGCACCCGGGCTGCGTACCACGGTTCCGTGCATCGGCTCCCGAGCGGCGCGGGCGCCGTTCCACGGCTCCCGCGCCAGCATGGCGCTGGTGTGGCCGCCCGCCATGGTGTCGGTCGGGTCCGGGGTCTCCTTGGCCCGCCGCCGGCCGCCGCCTTGCCGCACCTTCGCCAGGTGGCCGGTCAGCGACTCGCCGGGCGCGAGCATGGCCCGGCCGCCGATCTGACCCGTGGGCTGCGGGGGGATCGGCTGGGTCTCGGCCGCGGGTGGTCGCTGGCTGGACACGACCGAGTACGGGTCCGTCATCAGGTGCGGCGGCGCCTTGCTGGCCAGCGGGCCGGCGAGCTGCTGGCGCAGCATCGTCCGGGCGGTCTGCACGTCGAAGCGCTGGGCCGGGTCCTTCTCCAGCAGGCCCATCAGGACGTTCGCGAGCGAGCCCGCGCGCATCGGCGGGGTCGGCGGGTCCTCGACCACGGCGTGCATGGTCTCGATGGGGTCACCTTTGTCGAACGGCGGCCGGCCCTCGACCGCGGTATAGAGCGTCACGCCGAGCGAGAACAGGTCGCTGGGTGGCCCGAAGTCGCTGCCCATGGCCCGCTCCGGCGAGATGAAGTGCGGGGAGCCCAGCACCATGCCCGGCGTGGTGAGCTGGACGTCGGTGGGCATCCGCGCGACGCCGAAGTCGGTCAGCACGCACCGGCCGTCCGAGCAGATGAGCACGTTGGCCGGCTTGACGTCGCGGTGCAGCACGCCGTGCGCGTGTGCCACCTCCAGCGCGCCGAGCAGCGCGATGCCGATCTTCGCGACCACCCGCGGCGGAACCGGGCCGTCCTCGATGACCATGTCCGCGAGGCTGCGCGCGTCGAGCAGCTCCATGACGATCCACGGGCGGCCGTTCTCGTGTACGACGTCGTATACCTGCACGACGGCCGGGTGCTGGAGCGCCGCCGCCGCCCGCGCCTCGCGCATCGTCCGCTCGTACATGGCGTCGCGGTCGCTGGGCGCCAGGCCCGGCGGAAGGATGACCTCCTTGATGGCCACGTCGCGGCGCAGCAGCGTGTCCGCCGCCCGCCAGACCGTGCCCATGCCGCCGTGGCCGACCGCGGCACGTAACGTGTACCGCCCGCCGATGAGCGTGCCCGGGGCTGCGCGTCCGCTGGTCGGAGCGGTGTTACCACTGCTCCACGTCGGAATCTGAGTCACTGGAGATGCCACCGAGGGGGATATAGGGGTCGTAGACCAACCCCGCTATCTTGCCGGTTCGCACCCCCTTTGTGAAAGTCGGTGCGGGGGTGTTCTGGGGAACTCAACGCTGGGTAGGCGCGGCATCGCGGTAAGTCGAAATTTCCGGACCCACTTTAACGAGGATTTAGGATCGCGATGTGAAAGCAGAATCCGGGTTCGAGATCAAGCCGGTGTACGACGCCGGCGATGTGTCCGACGCGCCCGTCGGCCGGCCTGGCGAATACCCGTACACGCGGGGCGTCTATCCGACGATGTACACCTCACGGCCCTGGACCATGCGCCAGTACGCGGGCTTCGGCACCGCAGCCGAGTCCAATGCCCGCTACCACGAGCTGCTGGCGCACGGCACCGCGGGCCTGTCTGTCGCGTTCGACCTGCCCACCCAGATGGGCTACGACTCGGACGACCCGATCGCGCACGGCGAGGTCGGCAAGGTCGGAGTGGCCATCGACTCGATCGACGACATGCGGGAGCTGTTCGCCGGCATCCCGCTGGACCGGGTCTCGACATCGATGACCATCAACGCGCCCGGCTCGGTGCTGCTCCTGCTCTACCAGCTCGTCGCGGAGGAGCACGGCGTGCCGGGAACCGCGCTGCAAGGCACGATCCAGAACGACATCCTGAAGGAGTACATCGCCCGCGGCACCTACATCTTCCCGCCCAAGCCGTCGCTGCGGCTGGTCGCGGACACGTTCGCCTACTGCCGGGCGGAGATCCCGAAGTGGAACACCATCTCCATCTCCGGCTACCACATGGCCGAGGCCGGGGCGACACCCGCGCAGGAGATCGCGTTCACGCTGGCCAACGGCATCGAGTACGTGCGCGCCGCGATCGCCGCCGGCCTGGCCCTGGACGACTTCGCGCCCCGGCTGTCGTTCTTCTTCGTGGCCCGGACCACGCTGCTCGAGGAGATCGCCAAGTTCCGCGCGGCTCGGCGGATGTGGGCCCGGATCATGCGCGACGAGTTCGGCGCGAAGGATCCGAAGTCGATGATGCTCCGGTTCCACACCCAGACCGCGGGCGTGCAGCTCACCGCGCAACAGCCCGAGGTGAACCTGGTCCGGGTGGCGATCCAGGCGCTGGGCGCGGTCGCCGGCGGCACCCAGTCGCTGCACACCAACGCGTACGACGAGGCCATCGCGCTGCCCACCGCGAAGTCGGCGCGGCTCGCCCTGCGGACCCAGCAGGTGCTCGCGTACGAGAGCGGGCTCACCGCCACGGTCGATCCGTTCGCGGGCTCCTACGCCATCGAGGCCATGACCGACGAGGTCGAGGCCGCGGCGCTCGCGCTGATCGAGCGTGTCTTCTCGTACGGGTCCGCGGTCGACGCGATCGAGCAGGGCTTCCAGAAGCAGGAGATCGAGAAGTCCGCGTACCGGATCGCGGGGGAGATCGACAGCGGCGAGCGCGTGGTGGTGGGCGTCAACCGTTTCGCGATGGACGAGGAGGAGGCGTACGAGCCGCTGCGCGTCGACCCGGCCATCGAGGCCGCGCAGGCCGCGCGCCTGGCGACCCTGCGGAGCGAGCGGGACACCGACGCGGTCGAGACCGCGCTCGCGGACCTCGGCAAGGCCGCCCAGGGTACGGAGAACGTACTGCCGTTCATGCGCGAGGCGTTGCGCCTGCGTGCCACCGTGGGAGAGGTCTGTCACACGCTGCGTGCGGTGTGGGGCGTGTACCACCCGGTGGAGCACTTTTGATCTGGGTCGTCGCTGATGTCGACGGTGTGAACGTTGAACCGCGTCACCTCCACGATCCGTTACAGGTAGTAGGAGGTGGTGGGACGTGTCGGCGTTAGGTAACGGTCCGAGTACGTCGCCACTGCCGGGAGAACGTTCTTACCAGGGATTTCGTGACACTGCGCGACCTGATGAGTACCGGAATGGCGTTGCACTGCGTCACCAAAATCGGTCTAGGCTGTCCCGAGTCGCGGAACTCCAACAAACCTTCGACTTCGATAGAGACTCAGACGTGACCATTGCTTTGACCGAGGTGCCCGACAGCCCCCCGATGGCGTCCTGGCCGAGCCCACCGCCCGGCGCCGACCCGTTGCCCGGCCAGCTCGACCGCTGGCTCGCCTCCCGCGGAGCCGAGCTGGTAGCCATCCGTCGGCACCTCCACGCGCACCCGGAGTTGTCCTTCGCGGAGTTCGAGACTGCCGCGCTCATCGCCCGCGAACTCGCCGTCGCCGGGCTGTCCCCGCAGCTGCTGCCGAAGGGCAACGGCGTCGTGTGCGACATCGGCGAGGGCGAGCGGGTCATCGCGTTCCGGGCCGACCTGGACGCACTGCCGCTGCACGACACCAAGGACGTGCCGTACCGCTCCACGATCGCGAACGTGGCGCACGCATGCGGCCACGACGTGCACACCACGGTGCTGCTCGGCGTCGGGCTGGCGCTCGCCCAGCTCGACGCCCAAGCCGAACTCCCGGGCCGGGTCCGGCTGATCTTCCAACCGGCCGAGGAATGCGTGCCGTCCGGCGCGCCCGAGGTGATCGCGTCCGGCGCGCTCAAGGACGTCGCCGCCATCTACGCGCTGCACTGCTACCCGCAACTGCCCGCCGGCCTGGTGGGCGTGCGCTCCGGACCGTTCACCGCGGCCGCCGACACGATCGACGTCACGCTCACCGGCCCCGGCGGGCACACGGCCCGGCCGCACCTGACGGCGGATCTCGTGCACGCGCTTGGCCGGGTCATCGTCGACGTGCCGTCGCTGCTCGACCGCAGGGTCGACCCGCGAGCGGGCGTGTCCATGGTC
>DASYTU010000286.1:0-6837 GCA_036001925.1 Actinoplanes sp. | reverse complement strand
TGACCTCGACATCCACATCGACCGCACGTTCACCCTCGACGAGGTGCCCGAGGCATTGGCGCGGGTGGGCGAGGGACGCACCCTCGGCAAGGTCGTCGTGAGCGTCACCTGACCTCGGCTTAGCGGCGGCGACCACGGCGCCGCCCTGCGCGGCCAGCGGGCTGCCACCGCATCGAGTAAACCGCCCGATCCGCGGCAATCACCCGGTAGCACACGGCTCGGTCCCGGCCAGCTTCGTCATTCGGAGCGCGGACATGCCGATGACAGTGCGCCGTAGGCAGCGCACGTCCGGATCCGCGTGCGAAGCCCTTCTAACCGCGCCCTGGTGCCGTCTGCGTTGGGGTTGAGACGGCCGCCTCGTACCTGAGCAAGGTATCGACGAATATCCGTTGTTGTGCTGGGCTCAGCGGCGCGAGGGCGCGTCGCCATGCATGGGCGCCCGGAGACAGCCATTGGGCGATGGCGTGACGGCTGTCAGGGCTGATGTCGATGATGCGGCGGCGGCGGTCGGCGTCGTCCTCGCGCCGCACCAAGACCCCTTTGCGGCTCAGATCGCTCACGATCAGGCTCACCGTGGTCGGTGCCACACCCAGCATCCCGGCCAATTGAGAGACGGTCAGCGGACCGTCGAGCAGGAGCAGGGACAGCATCGACAAGTGCCTCGGCGCCAGATCAAGTGACCGTAGCTGTTCTGGCAACGGCAGACGTTTGGCTCTGCCGACCAGCCTTGGCATCACCAGGAGCAACTCCCTGACCGTGTTGTCCGTGGTGTCAGGCGTTGACATCCCGCCCATCCTCCAAATACCTTTGTTCACAAAGATGGTTTGCGGTCAAAACTTGTTCACGGAGGATGGTATGCCCCACCTCAGCGTTCACGTGCTGGAGAGCGACCTGGCCGGCCGTGAGACCGCACTGATTCAGAAACTGACCGACGCGGTCGTCGCCGTCTACGGGGAGTGGGCCCGAACCATCGCGGTGGTGCAGTTGATCGGCCTGCCGCCCAACCGATGGGGTATCGGCGGCACGCCAGCACAAGCACCCTCGCCCAGCGTCACGTTCGGCATCAAGGAAGCCGCGTTCAGCCGACCCGACGCCGACGAGATCGTTGCCCGCCTCGTCTCCGGGGTCACGGACGCCATCGTCGACGTCTTCGGGGAACACGTCCGCGCCGGCGTTACGGTCGAGCTCGTAGGCACCCCGGCCGGGCGCACAGGAATCGGCGGAGTTGTTGTCACGTCATAGCGGGTCAATCAAGTGCCGGAGCCGGCTACACAAACCAACAGGATTCGATCGGCGCACTCTTCTGCCGCGAACCGCTCGCTACGGAGCGTACGTGGCTCGGGAGCCAGCTTCTGAACATGCCGAGGTGCGTGCGCCCGACTGGTGCTCAGTCGCGCCGCTCCGTGAGCGCCCGAGTAAACGTCGTCAGGTAGCTGTCGTCGGCGAGGCGTAGATCAGCCAGCTGGCTGGCCTGGAACCAGGCGATCGCGTCGTGTTCGTCCGGCGCGGTGTTGATCGGAGTGCCGGTCCACCCGTCGACCAGCCAGATCTGCATGTCGAACGTGTCGGTGCGAACTTCCTGCATAGGTGAACCCGACGGTTCGGTGATGGTGATGCCCAGTTCCTCCCGCAGCTCGCGGACGAGAGCGGCGCTGGGCGATTCCCCATCTTCCACGTGACCGCCAGGCAGATCCCAGACGTCGGGGTACCAGCGGCGGGTCACGGACCGGTGGCAGAGAAGCACGCGGTCGCCGTCTCGGAGGAATGCCGTCACGATTCGAGCTCGCCGGGAAGAGCCCTCTACAGAGATCACAGCGACATTCTGGTCGGGGAAGCGCACCCAAGACTCAAGGGCACCCCGGGTACGCGGATTTGCCGCGATCCGCGCACCGGCCGATCGTCTGCCAGCAACCGAGCGTAGACGGCACGAGAGGACACACCTGAGCCGGCGGCGGCCGTCGATGCGGGGAGGCGCCTTCTCGCGGACGTGCGGACCTCGGCACGTCCGCGAGCACCGAAGTCCGTACGCCGACGGCCGTCGAGGGCAGGCTTTCGGACAGTTTCAATATCCGACGTCGCCAGAGCGCATCACCGACCGCACCGTCGCCGACAAGGCGCATCGCCCGGGCCCGGAAGTCAGCCGAGTACCTGCTTGGTCGAGCCGTGACTCCATCTCCTCACGGAATGGAGCTTCTGCGCGTTCCGCGACCCGTCGTGCAACCGGGTCCGGCTCAACCAGGGCGCCAAGGGGGAGGTCCGGCCCGCGTGGTTCGGGCGGGCGGGCGGCGGGTACCCTCCGGCGGCTATGCCAGACCGTACGCCCAATTGCACGCCCGTCCTGAGCCGCCCGCCCACCCACCCATCGCGGCGGCGGCTCGGCCTCGTCCTCGGCGCTGTACTCGTGGTCCTCGCAGCGGTCAACATCGCCGACAAGTACGGGCCGCCGCACACCGGGTTGGTGACCGGTCCACTGGTGGCGCTAGGGCTGATATTGCTCGGCCGGCGAGCCGGGTTGAGCTGGTACGACCTGGGCCTGTCGAGGCGTACCCTGCTGCCCGGCTTGAAGTACGCCGTCGGTGCCGTCCTCGCGGTCGCGGTCGCCTATGCGATCGGAGCCGCCGTGCCGGTGACCCGCCCAGCCTTCCACGACGTCCGGTACCACCTACACCTGGGCGCTGCGCTGCTGACCGCGTTCATTGTGGTGCCGCTCGGTACCGTCCTGCTCGAGGAGGTCGCCTTCCGCGGCGTACTTCTTGGCCTGGTCAACCGGCACCGCGGCGCCGCCTGGGCGAGCATCACCTCGTCGGTCCTGTTCGGCCTCTGGCACATCCTGCCGTCCCTGCGGCTCGGCCAGGCCAACCGGGCGGTCGGGGCGGCGCTGGGCGCCGACGCGGCCGGCCGGGCCCTCACCGTGCTCGCCGCCGTCGGGTTCACCGCGCTGGCCGGCCTGCTGCTGTGCGAGTTGCGCCGACGCAGCGGCAGCCTGCTCGCCGCGGCCGCGCTGCACTGGGCGACCAACGGCCTGGGTCTGCTGCTCGCTGCGGCCCTGGCGGCCGCGCGCCTCGCCTGACGCACGGCCTGAGTTGCGCCGCTAAGACCCAGTCAAGGGGTTCTGGCGGCGTCGATCTGGTCGAAGTCGCCGTAACCATTCCGGCTCCCTCCACCACCAGACCATTGCCACAGCAAGGCATACTTGGACGCGCTGGTCTGGCCGCCGAAGAACTTGGCGCAGATGGATGTGCCGGACAGGCACCAGCCATACGGGTGGTGGGTCAGGCTGCTGGTGAACGCCTCGTAGGTCCACTCGTAGGTGTTCGGTATCAGCGAGGCGGTGCCGGTGCCGAAGATGTCGGCCCAAATGTCCGGCGCCGAATACACGCCGGCCTTGAAATGGGAATGGCCGGTCAAGTAGGCGGAGTACCCGTTGAGCACGGCGCGGTCGATCGACGCCGGGATGTGATGCACCTTGGCCACGCCGCTGCACGGCGAGGTGTACACGGTGTTCCAGCCGTTGTCCGATGCCGGGGTGTAGCTGGGTGAGTCGCCGGGGATCTCGATGTCGGCGAACACTACTGGATAGATCACTCGCTGCGACGTGCTCTTCTGGGAGATGTTGTACAGCGCCCGTTTCGCCTGCCGCTCGCCCCAGGCGTACGCCTCGCTGCTGGTTCCGTTGTAACTAGGATCGACACCGGGACCGCCCACGAAGTAGTACGCGCCGGTGCCTACGCCCAGGCGATAGGTGGTGTAGTTGATGTTGGCCATCTTGGCGTTCGTCGAGGACCAGACCACGATCTTGTCGCAGCCGGTCAGGTTCGCCCAGTTCCCGATCATGCCGATGTAACCGCCGTAGCGGCCGCCGATCACCGGCTCGTAGTACGGCCCCGAGCCAGTCACCGGCATCGTCTTGCTGTCCGTGCCATACCAGAAGCCGGGCGGCCCGTCGCCGGCAAGCGCCGGCGTCGCTCCCCCTACGACCGCGGCAGCCGAAACCAATAGCGTCGACCCGACCAGCGCCATCGCGCGCCGCGCCCAGCGGCCGATCCCGCCGGCGACTTGCCCCGGCCACATTTCTGCCACCGCCTTGCTGCCCGCCTGATGGTCTCCTCGCGGCCGGCCCGGGGAATGCGACGCGCGGGACCGGCCGCCGCCATCCCACTAGCATGCGCCGCCATCCCCCTCATGGCACTGCCGAACGGCCCGACATGCTGGACGAAGGCCCACGGCTGCAGGCGTGCCATCAGGTGGCGAAGAACTCATGCCGCGGACCGCGTCACGGTGAGCGAAGGACGTTGCGGAGGCACCCCGATGCCCGATCGTGCCGATGAGCGGAAACGTCGATCTCACGCGAGATGCTCCAGCAGAAGAGGGTAGGCTGCTCCTGCCCGGGACGTACCAGGTCTGCGATTCCGCGTACGGCCGGTCCACGCGGCCTGACCCGGCGGGGCAGTGATCGTTGACCGCGGATGCTCAGATGGGTGCATGCAGAGACTGAACAGGCGGATGAACCCCTCCGGCGCGCTGACCGGCCCCTCGGCCGGCCGCGTCGGGCTGTGGATCGGCGGGTTGTTCGTGGTCGCGCTGGTCCTGCTGGGCACCGCGATCGCACTCTTCTCCGGCTTCGACAAGACTACGGGCGGCCAGGTCGGCGTCGTGCGCAACGGCGGCGCCTTCGACAACAACCGGATCCGCCAGGTCATCGCGCCGGGATCGGGCCTGACGTGGACCGGCATCGCGTCGGTCACCCACAAATACCCGGCGCAGCAGCGCTTCTACACGATCACCGCGGACACCTCCCGCGGCGACACCAGCGGCGTCGACGTGGTCACCACGCCGTCCAGCGACGGCGTCGACATGGGCATCGAGGGCACCATCTACTTCACGCTCAAGCTCGACGAGGCCAGCATCAAGGGCTTCGATGAGAAGTTCGGCACCCGCCAATTCCGCGGCATCGACGGCGAGCTGCGCCACGCCTACGATGACGAGGCCGGCTGGAGCACGTTCCTCGACTCGATCGTCCGGCCGGTGATCGAGAACGACCTGCGTATCCAGGTCAACAAGTTCCGCTGCGCCGAGCTCGTGTCCAGCTGCGCGCTGGTACAGAACACGACTGCTGGGGCGAGCCCTCCCGCGCCGGTCAACCCGGCCGGCGCGCAGAACAACACCAACATCGCCAAGATGCAGGACGCGGTGAACGAGAGCCTGCCCAAGGATCTCGAGGACATGCTCGGCGGCGACTTCTTCGAGGGCATCCGCTTCAACCTGGCCCGGGTCACGCTCCCGCAGAACGTGCAGGACGCGGTCAACAAGGCGCAGGCAGCGTATGCGGCCGTGAGCGAGGCACAGGCGCGGGTGGCCCAGGCGCAGGCCGACGCCAACGCGAACAAGAAGCGTCAAGAGGGCTACAACGCCTGCCCGGCCTGTGCTCAAATCGACATCATCAAGGCGTTGCCGCCCGGTCTGACCACGTACGCCCCGGGCGGGACGTCGGCCGTACCGCTGAAGTGAGGTCCTGATGCGTGTCGTCGCCCTCCTGGTCGGCGTGCTCGCGGTGATCCTGCTGGTAGTCCTCGTCGCCGCCGCGGCCGGCGTGGCCGCACGGCGGCGGGCGACCCGGCTGTCGGCGGCGGCCCGGTGGCGCATGCGCCACTACGCGCATCAGGGGGAAACGGTGGTGACGGTGGCTTTGACCCCACCGGACGGGCAGGTGATCGAGGAACACGTGGTCGACCGCTTCCCCGACGGCGACGCGGATTGGGAACAGCGGTTCCTCGCGGCACGCGAAGATGCCGAGCGGCGGGCGTTCCACCTCAACGCCGACCGCCCGGAGATCAGCGGCTGACCGTCGCCGGGCGCTCGGGAACCACGCAGCGGTGACCACGGATCGCTCAGCTGTGCGCCTCGCCGTCCTTGTGCCGGTGCAGGTGCAGGTGCCAACGCCGCTGGGGGTGCTCCTCGCCCGCGTGCTCCCCGCCCTCGTGCGTGTGGCTCTCGACGTGTACGAGGCCGTCGACCATCGCCACGATCGGCTGGCTCATCCAGTCGAAGTTCGGGACCGCCACCTGTTCGCAGCGTTCGTGCAGCTTGCGGCGCGGCGTCGTGTCGTCGATGTGCGGGACGTCCGGCTCGAGGTCGTATTCGCTCATAGTTGCCTCCCGAGGTGCGGGTCGGTCGGCCCTCGACCGGCTCGGGCAAGGTCATTGCACAGTGCCATTATTGCGCTCTGCTCCCAATGATGACACCCATCCTCGTGCACGGGTCGGGCAGCCGACCGTCAGACCGCGACCTCGCCGCTGTCGTCGGCCCAGCCCAGCCACCACTCCTGCTCGGGAACCTCCCCGGCGGCCCGGGCGAAGGCGTGCAGGGCCGCGGTGACGGCCGGCTGCCAGTGTTCGGCAGTCGCGTCCACGATGGCGGCCAGCTCGTCGCGGCGCCGGCTGATCACCTCGTCGACCAGAGACTCTCCGGCCGGCGTCAGGCGCAGCCGGACGACCCGGCGGTCGTTGGGCGTCCCGGCGCGCCGGACCAACCCCTTGCGGACCAGACGCTCGCACATGCGGGTCCCGGTCGACGGCGCCACATTCAACTCTGCGGAGATGTCGGCCGGCCGCTGCGGGCCGCGCATAGCCAGGACGACGAGCGTCCGGAACTGCGGCAGCGTCACGTCCGCGTCCAGGGCCGCGAGCGACCGCGCGGTGATGCCGACGAACGCGCGGCTCGCGGCCATCAAGGCTGCGACCGCGCCCTGGGACCCGTCCGGACGGTCTGCTTGCATGAGCTCATTATTGCCTACTGCAACGGTGAGGCCATCGCGCCATCAGCGGACATTGCGCTCAG
>DASYTU010000285.1:0-14993 GCA_036001925.1 Actinoplanes sp. | reverse complement strand
GTGAGGCGTCGATGCTCGGCAGCGCCACGTTGGTGATGAAGAAATCCATGATCGGCAAGAACGCGCCCGCGAGCAGGACGAAGACGCCGACCGGGTGCAGCCCGCCGCCGCGGGCCAGGGCACGTGGCGAGGCCGGTCCCGGTTGCTGTGCCGGAAGTATGGCGGTCACCGCTCCCCCAACTGATTATTGAGACATAACTATAAAGGCCAGATTAGTATGTGCCTATAACTATGGTCCGGCAACCACCTATGCTGGAGGTGTGACGAAGAACCAACCGCTGCAGGACCGCCGACGGCGGGCGGGTACGAGCTCCGGTACGACCGATGAGCAGCGGTGGGCGGACCTCGCCGATCTGGCACTGATCATCAGCCGGGAGATCCAATTCCGCGGCTACACCGACGAGCGGGCGCTCTCCCTGACCCAGTCGGAGGGCATAGTGATGCGCTACCTGCACCACAGCGATCCGGCCGCCCCCAGCCAGATCGCTGCCGCCACGGGACTGCAGCGCACCAACCTCTCCACCGTCCTGCGCGGCCTCGAACAACAGGGCCTCATCCAGCGGCAGGCCAACCCGAGCGACGGCCGCGGGGTCACGGTCAGCCCCACCGAACGCGGACGCAGGAACTACACCCTCGTGCGACACGAGTGGGCTACCGCCGTCGCCGCAGCCGCCGGCGAAGACACCACCAACCTCGACGCGACCCTCGCCTTGCTCACGACGGTCAAGGACGGCCTGGCGAGAACCCGGCCACCGACTTCGTCCGGGCACCCGCCGGCGTAGTTGTCGGCCAGGTCGAGCAGCGTTCGCCGAGGTCGGACGGCTCGCGTGGTCAACGCAAATGGCGCAGCTTGTCAGGGTTCAGCATGTTGTAGACGCCGCGGACGTGACCGTCGGCGATGTCCAACGCCATCACCGAGAGGGTGTGCCCGTCGGCGTCGACGACCCGGGCGCCCGGCTGGCCGTTGACCGCGACGGGTTCCATGCGCAGCGCGTTGTGCCGCGCCTGGCGCATCAAGCCCAGCATGAAGCGGGCCACTTGGACCCGGCCAACGACCGGTTTGCGCACCGCCGGGGCCTTGCCGCCGCCGTCTCCATGGAACTCCACGTGCTCAGCCAGCAGGCGCTCCAGCCCAGCGAGATCGCCGTCCCGGCAGGCCGCGAAGAACCGCTCGGCGAGGGTGTCCCGCTCGGCGGGCGTGACCGTGAACCGTGGCCTGGCCTGTTCGATGTGCGCCCGGGCGCGTACCAGGATCTGCCGGCAGGTCTGCGGCGACTTGGCGACGATCGCGGCGATCTGGTCGTAGTCGTACTCGAACACCTCCCGCAGGAGGAACACCGCACGCTGGACCGGCGACAGCCGCTCGAGCACCGCGAGGAACGCCACCGACAGCGATTCGTCGGTCTCGGCCCGGGCGGCCGGGTCGAACTCCTCGCCAGTGGTCAGTAGCGGCTCGGGCAGCCAGCTTCCCACGTACCGTTCGCGGCGTACCCGCGCCGACCGGAGGTGGTCGATCGCCAGCCGCACGGTGACGGTCGTGGCGTACGCCTCCGGCGAGGCCGCCTCGGTGGTGTCGCGGTGCAGCCGGAGGAACGCCTCCTGGGTGACGTCCTCCGCTTCCACGACGCTGCCGAGCATCCGGTAGGCGATCGAGAACACCAACGGCCGCAGCTCGTCGTGTTGGGCGGCGACGTCGGTCACACCCCGATCCAACCACGCCGGGTGTCACACGACGCGACGTCGCGTCGTCGGAGGGGGTGAGGAAGGGAGAGATCATGAGGATCTTTGTGGCGGGCGCGGCCGGTGCCCTCGGCAACCGGCTGGTGCCGCTGCTGGTGAGCCGGGGTCACGACGTGGTGGGTACGACCCGGCACGCGGGCAAAGCGGACGGGGTGCGGGCGCTTGGCGCGCAGCCGGCGGTCGTGGACGCGCTCGATCGCAACCAGGTGCTGGCCGCGGTTGCCGACGCCAAGCCGGACATCGTGGTGCACGAGTTGACCGCCCTGTCCGGCCCGCCGGACCTGCGTAACGTCGACCGCTACTTCGCGGCGACCAACCGACTGCGTACCAAGGGCCTGGATGTCCTGCTCGAGGCGGCGCGGGCGGTCGGAGCCCGCCGGATCGTCGCGCAGAGCTTCACCGGCTGGCCGAACGCACGCACCGGCGGCGCGGTGAAGACCGAGGACGATCAGCTCGACCCGCATCCGGCCGCGGCCACCCGCGAAACCCACGCGGCGATCCGGCACGTCGACGAGACGATGGCCGGGGCCCACGGCATCGAGGGTGTCTCGCTGCGGTACGGCGTGTTCTACGGCCCCGGCAACGCGCTCGGCAAGGACGGAATCATGGTGGAGATGATCCGCAAGCGGCGGCTGCCCGTCGTCGGCGGCGGCACCGGCGTGTGGTCCTTCGTGCACATCGACGACGCCGCGCTAGCGACCGCGCTGGCCGTGGAGGGCGCGGGCACGCCGGGCGTGTACAACATCGTCGACGACGAGCCGGCGCCCGTACACGAGTGGCTGCCCTACCTGGCCGCCCAGGTCGACGCCAAACCGCCGATGCGCCTGCCGGCCTGGCTGGTGCGGCCGCTGATCGGCGAGCCCGGCGTGCTCGCGATGACCGCGATCCGCGGCTCGTCGAACGCGAAGGCCCGCGGCGAGCTGGGCTGGCAGCCGCGGTACGCGAGCTGGCGCGACGGCTTCCGCGAGGGCCTGGGCTGAGGCGATCGGTCAGGGTCGGGGTGCAATCCCGAGCAGCATGAGTGCCTCAGGCATAGGGGCCCGTGACCGGCATGCGTGCTGTCGAGGCGTGAATGGTTGGTGTGGGGCGCCGGCGCAGGTTGCCGCGCAGAACGCGAAGCGCAAGGTACGGCCGGAGCAGCCGCGCGGCTCGATCCTGGAGAGCGGCGACACGGAAGAACTGCTCAGCCACCGCGGGATCACGTTCGGCTGCGGTCTGTACCCGGTTGACGTAAGCGTTGATGACCCGCACCGGCAGCGGCCGCCGTCCCTTCACCTCGGGCAAGGCCAGGTCGGCGCCTGTCGCCAGCTGCCAGGCCATGTCGACCGGCCGCGCGGCGGCCCGGAAGAATCGCCGGGCCAGGTCACGGTCGCCGCCGGCCAACGCGTCCTGCAGGGCGGCCGCCTGTAGTGTCGCCACCGACATGCCCAGCGCGTACGCCGGGTTGGTGCTGCAGATCGCGTCGCCGAAGACGAGCAACCCGGCCGGAAACCGGCGCATCCGTTCGTAGCGCCGGCGAAGATTGGCCGGGAACCGGTAAGCGACGATGCTGTCGAGCGGCTCCGCGTCGCGGACCGCGGCGACGACGTCGGGCGGGGCGATGCTCTCGACGAAGGCGAGGAAGCCTTGCGGGTCGGTCGGCGGGTGGTGTCCGTCGTACCCGATCGCTGTCAGGATCCACCGGTCCTCCTCCTGCGCGAACAACACGAAACCGGTGGGCCGGCCCGGGCCGGCACCGATGGCGACCATCTTCTGACCGCCGAGTACTCCAGGCCGCAAGCGAAGGTGTCGAGTGGCGTACTTCAGCTGGATCGTCAATTGGTCTTCCACCGGTGGGTCGTAGCCGATCGTGGAGAGCCAGGCCGGCGTCCGGCCGCCGCGCCCGGTCGCGTCGATCACCAGGTCGGCGTTGACAGTCTCCTCGCCGCCGGCGCGCCGCAGTATCCGCACGCCGGTGACGCGGTCTCTGGCCAGGCTGGTGACCAGGCCGACAACCTCGCACCGGTCGACGATCTCGACCGCCGGGAGTGCCCGGACCCGGGCGCGCACCTGACCTTCGAGGTACGGCCGGCCGGCCTGGCAAATGAACGGCTGTGCGGGGCGGCCCTGCAGGCGGAGAGCGTGACCGCCCGGGCAGAAGCGCAACTCCGCGAAGTCCCGGACTACCGGTACGCCCGCAGCCATCAGGCCGTCGAGCAGCGCCGGAAACAGCTCGTCGAGGATCTGCGTCCCCCGAGGCACGAGCAGATGGGCATGTCTGCCCTGGGGAACACCCCGCCGGTTCGCCGCCGTCTCCGGGAGCGGGTCGCGTTCCAGGACCGTGACCCTGCCGTACCCGTCGGCCAGTACCCGGGCGGCGAGCAGCCCGGCCATGCCTGCACCGAGGACCACCGCGTGTTCGCCGATCTTCCGCATTTCCCGACGCTACGGTGGCCGGGGCTCGGTGGCTTCGACCAAACCAACCAAGCTGAGCCCGAGTGCCCTGGGTAGTTCTGTGTAGCTCGCCAACAGCATTTGTAGGACTTGCCGTTACTCGGCTGACTGAGCACGAGGAAATCCCCGGAAGCTGAGCCAGGTGAGCGCCGCAACCAGGACCAGGAACGACAACGGCGCGAGGGCATCGAGTAAACCCCGGGGTCGACCCAGCACCTCCAGCAGCAGTCGGAGCAGGCAGAGCAGTAGAACGACCGCTGCGACGACGCTCAACCACAGCGGCGAAGGTCTGAGGAACAGCAGGACACTCGCAGCGAACACCGCGATCCCGACGAACAGCAGGTCATCGCCGCGTGGTTCGAGCCGATTGACGGTACCGGCGGAGGCGGTATGGTGCGGATCCGCGGCGAGCGCCAGGATCAGGGTTATCAGCCCCGGCGCAAGCGTGGTGACCGCGAGGACGAGCCCTGCCATCGCGACGCCCCGGTTGACGACCCGCAGCCGCCACGCGAACAGAGCGAGCAGGGCGGAGCCGGCGAAGCCGACGATCTGGAGCACGATGATGACGGCGCGGTGTTCCGCGTAGAAGGTCGCCACCGTCGACGCTGTCGCGTGCTCGTCCGGCAGTGACAGAGCAGCCTCGCTAGCCAGCAGGGTGATGAGGAACGCGACCCCCAACCAGCCGGCGGTGCGATCGGAGATCCGCTCAGAGGCCATAGCGGCAGCGTCCCACGAGGATCCGTCAATCGGCTACGAGACCGTGTAGCTGCGATGGTCGGATACCGGGCCGGGGTTGCTCGTCAATGTCCGGCGAGCCGCCTGAGGCCGCACCTGACAGGCTCATAGCGACGGTGACACGACCGTTACACACCGGTGAAGCTCCCGTGTGGCGGAGGGCCGACCGTGGGACGCACACACACCCACCACCGAGGAGGACACCGTGCATCGTCTCGCCTGCGCCACCGTCGCCGCCGCTTTGGCTGTCGCCACGCTCGGTGCCGGGTGCACCGCGGCCGGCGCCCGGCATGGAAACGCTACCGGATCCCCGGTGCGGGTGGCGTCTGCGCCACCCGCAGCCGGTAGCACCGGGCACGCCAGCGGCCGCGGCGCGCCCGCGAAGCCGAGCATCGGTGCCGGGCGGGTGCGGCACGCCGCGCAGGGACCGATCATTCGGCCGGAGTGTGCGTCGCGCGGCGTACCCGTCGATGGGCTGCTGCGGGCGATGCGCACCGGGCACCATGCGCGTTTCGACCGCGTGGTGTTCGAGTTCTGCGGCTCGCGGGTGCCGCCGCATCGGATCGCCTACGTGGACGAGGTGCGCCGCGATCCGTCCGACCGGGCGCTGCCGTTGCACGGTCGGGCGTTCCTGAGCGTCGTGGTGCAAGGCGGCACCGCGAACACCGCACCTATCGCTACGGACCCCGCCGCCGCGCCGCGCTATCGCGGGCCGGACCGGCTGACCCCCCGCCACCCGCTGGTGGCCGACGTCGCCATCGCCGGCGACTTCGAGCGGGTGCTCAGCTTCGGCATCGGGGTGCGCCGGCCAGCCGGCCTGCACGTGACCGTCCTGAGCGAACCGCCGCGGCTGGTGGTCGACTTCTGGGCAACGCCGCCAGGCACGCTGGTGTGGCCGGCCCGTACCCTTGCTGAGGCGCGTCGGTTGCAGATCGCCGCGTTTGAGGGCCACCAGCCGTGGTGGCTGCCAGGTACCCCACAGTCGATGGCCACCGCGTATGCCCAACGAGTGCTGAACTGGCCACAGCCGGAGCTGCGCCGGATCACCGCGACGGTCTACCAGGTGCGGCGGCCCGGCACCGATGACCGGGCGGTACTGACCCTCACCCAGCCGGTCTGCCCGGGCAATCCGCGCGGCCTATGGAACGTCGCCGATGTCGCCCGGTGACGTCCGTGACCTGCGGAGCTACCGTCATGGGTGTGGAGGGCCATGTGCTGCTCGTCGAGGATGACGCATCGATCCGGGAGGTCACGACCATCGGCCTGACCCAGGCGGGACTGCGGGTCAGCGCGGCCGCCGACGGACGCGCCGCGCTGGCGTCCTGGCGGGCACATCCCGTCCAACTGATCATCCTCGACGTCATGCTCCCCGGCCTGGACGGCTTCGAGGTGTGCCGCGAGATCCGGCGGACCAGCCAGGTACCGATCCTCATGCTCACGGCCCGCACCGACACGATCGACGTGGTGGTCGGCCTGGAATGCGGCGCGGACGACTACCTGCGCAAGCCGTTCGACCTGCCGGAGTTGGTGGCCCGCGTCCGCGCGCTGTTGCGGCGCAGCACGTCCCCGACCACCGATACGGTCCTGTCCGTCGGCCGGCTGGAGGTCGACCCGGGGCGCTTCACCGCCAGCAAGGACGGACGCGAGCTCGCACTGACGGCCACCGAGTTCCGTCTGCTGGTGGAACTCGCCCGACATCCCGGCCGGGTCTTCACCCGCGACGTGCTGCTGGAGCGCGTGTGGAGTTACTCGTACCTGGGCGACTCGCGGCTCGTCGACGTGGCGGTGCAGCGGCTGCGCGGGAAGGTCGAGGACGATCCGGCGCAGCCCCGCATGATCCGCACCGTGCGCGGTGCGGGATACAAACTCACCCCGTAGGCGTAGCGATGGCCGCGCCGCGTGTCGCGCCAGGGCGGGTTCGCCGCCGGCTCACGGTGGCGTTCGTTCTGGTGGCCGGGATGGCCGCCGCGGTGCTGGCGGCCGGCTCCTACCTGACGGTACGCGCCGCGTGGTTCGACGCGTCGCTGGCACAGGCCACCGTGGACACCCGCTACCAGTTGGTGCTCGCACAGCAGTTCCTCCCGCTGGACGAGGAGCACACGTCGAGTCTGCTGACCAGCTTCGAAGGCAGCGGCCGGCACGTCGTCCTGGTCGCCGACACCGGCATCGCCGCGTCGCACCCTGCGTACGCCTCCGTGCCCGGCCCAGCCGTCCGCGCAGAGGTCGCCGCGGGCCGGCTCGCGTTCCAGCGGATGTCCACGCGCGACGGCTCGCACCTGCTCGTGGTGGGCGGGCGCATCCCTGGCTCCGCCGCGGAGCTCTATGTCGTACAAGCCGAAGACCGGATCTACGCCGACCTCGACCAATTGCGGGCCGTCCTGCTCGCCGGCTCGGCGCTCGTCGTACTCCTCGCCGCGCTGATCGGGCACGTCCTCGCCCGCCGAACGCTCAGCCCGGTCGGCCGGGCCGGCGCCGCCGCGCGCGCCGTCGCGGAGGGCCTGCTCGCCACCCGCCTGCCGGTCGGCACCCGCGACGAGTTCGGGGCGTGGGCGGAGTCCTTCAATCGCATGGCGGAAGCTCTTGAAGCCAAGATCGCCGCATTATCGCGCGCGCAGGCCCGCGAGCGCCGGTTCACCGCGGATGTCGCGCATGAGCTGCGTACGCCGGTCACCGCGCTGGTCGCCGCGGCATCACTGGTACGCGCGCACCTCGATGAGCTGCCCACCGATGTCCGCCGTCCCACCGAACTGCTCGTGGCCAACGTCCTACGGCTGCGCCGGCTGGTCGACGAGTTGATGGAGATCTCCCGCCTGGACGCTGGCCGGGAGCACGTCACGGTCCGGCCGGTCGACCTCGGTGGCCTGGTCGACGCGATCCTCGGCAGCCGTGGCTGGTCTGACCGCGTCGCCGTCACCGGTACGGCGCCCCCGATCGTCACGGACCCGCGCCGGCTCGAACGCATCCTCTCCAACGTCGTCGCCAACGCCGTCGAGCACGGTGGTCGCGACGTCCGGGTGGCGATCACCAGTGCGGACGGCATCGTCACCGTCCGGGTGACCGACCGCGGCCCGGGCATCCCGGCCGCGCACCTACCGCACCTGTTCGACCGGTTCTACAAGGCCGACCCGGCGCGCACCGGCGCCGGGAGCGGGCTCGGCCTGGCGATCGCCCGCGAGAACGCCCGGCTGCTCGGTGCCGACATCACCGTGCGCACCGAGCCCGACGCCGGCACCGAATTCCGGATCACCCTTCCTGTTGCACATCCGTTGCCTGACGGTGACGCCACGGCGAACGCCGGCGCTGACGGTGGTGGCTAACACCAGCCACCACCGGGAGGACCATCATGAAGCGCCCGATCGCCGTGCTGACCGCCGCTCTCACACTCTGCGCCTGCGGGCCCGACCGGTCCGGGACTCTGGGACAGGCGCCCACCGGCGCGCCGCCGTCACCGACCACCACAGCGTCGACGCCGGCCACCCAGCCCCAGCCGCAGCCGCCATCGTCGACCAGCGGACCGGCGGAGCCCGCCGACGCCGCGCCGACGCCCGCTAACGGCCGCACCGTCACCGTACAGCTGTGGTTCACGCGCGACGGAACGATCGTCCCGACCCGGCGCACCCGCCCCTACACGCTGGCGACGTCGCGGCTCGCCCTGATCGAGCTCGTCGCCGGCCCGTCGCGCGCCGAGGCCACGGCCGGGATGACCAGCGCGGTGCCGCCCGACACCGCCGTCACGATCGCCGGCATCTCCGGCGGCGTCGCCACGGTCAGCTTCCCGCCGGCGTTCTACACCGGTGGCCGCGCCGTCGTCCGGCTGCGGCAGGCCCAGGTGGTCTACACGCTGACGCAGTTCCCGTCGGTCTCCCGCGTGGCCCTGCAGTCCGCCGGTGAGCCGGTGGGCGCCCCGGTACGCCGGTCGGACTACGCCGACCTGCTCGCCCTGATCGTGGTCAGCGACCCGGTCGTCGGGCAACGCGTGTCCAGCCCGGTGACCGTGGCCGGCACCGCGAACGTGTTCGAGGCTACGGTGAGCCTGCGGCTGCTCGACGCATCGGGCCGGGAGATCGCCACCCGGTTCACGACCGCCACCTGCGGCAGCGGCTGCCGGGGCAGCTGGTCGGTGAGCGTGCCGTATCGGCTGGGCCGCACCCAGCGCGGCACCGTCCAGGTGTACGAGGTGTCCGCGAAGGACGGCTCCCGCCAGCACGTCGTGAACGTGCCGGTGGTGCTGTCCGCCGCGCCGGGTTGAGCGCGTCCGATCGAGTCGGTCGGGTCATTCGTAGTGGCGTAGCCGGGGCCAGAGTTGTGCCCACGGCGCGGTGAGTCCCGAGCATTGCAGCACGGGTCCGCCGTACTCGCCGTTGTCGAGCTTGACCGGGTTGCTGATGCGACCGACCACCCGGCATCCGGTGAAATAGCGGCTGACCTGCTGCGGTGAGCCGTAGCCGATGGCGATCGTCGTGGTCTGGTCCGGGCGCGGCTCGTCCCACAGGCTGAACCCGTTGTGGCCGGAGAATGCATGCGGCAGGCCGTCGCGGCCGCCGAGCACGTCGACGGCGCCCGCTTCGCTGTAGCTTCCGGTGAAGATCACCGCATGAGCCCTGGTCGCGGGTGGCAACGCGTGCCAGACGGCGCTGATCGTGTCGATGAACTGTGGCCAGCCGACCTCATTGCCGAGGTCAGGGTTGAGCGCGATGGTGGCGCTGTCCGGTAGGTCGCGCTCGGGCAGGAGCGGTAGCGCAAGCACCGCACTGATGAGCGCCGAGAGCACGACGGCGGTTCCCAGCGACGCCCACCGCCACCATTGCCGGGCGCCGCGCGTCAACCAGGCCGCGGTCGGGATCGAACCCAGCCCGATCAGGGTCGGGTACAGGCTCGCGAGGTAGTAGGCCTTTCCGTCGCCGAGCAGGTACGCCACGGCCAGCATCCCGTACAGGACCGGGACGAACCGCAACACGCGCAGTGCCGGAGCGCGCCATGCGGCCACCAGACCGGAGACCCAGACCGGGACGAGAAAGACCGAGACCATGACCAGCTGGAACGGGAAGAAGCCCACCCGGCCACCTTCAGCGGATCCGGCGACGTTGCCGGCGACCGTGAGCTGCGGCCAGCCGTGGCGCTGTTGCCAGATCAGATACGGCGCACCGAGCACGACGGCGATGACAACGCCCGCCCACAGGTGTCTCGATCGAAATACCCATCGGGGACCGACCACGGCAAGCGCCACCACGGCCGCCGCCGCGACGAACCCCACCTGGGGTTTGGCCTCGAAGCCGACACCGACCACCACGCCGGCCCACACCAGCGGCCTAGGGTCGTGACGCATCAACGCCCGCACCAGCAGCCACCCCAGCAGCGCCGTGAACAGCACATCGAACGTCGTCGTGGTCACGAAGTGGCCGGTCGCCAACGAAATCGCGGACACTGCCGCCACGCACGCCGCGATGACCTGCGCTCGGGCACCGCCGCCAGCGTCACGAGCGGTCAAACCGGCCACCACGACGGTGGCAGCGGCGGCCACCGCAGACGGCAGCCGCAGCAGGTACAGGGAGGCCGCGATGTGGTGCATCAGCCCGGCGAGCAAAGGCACGAGCGGCGGCTGATCGGGATATCCGAACGCTGGATGCGATCCGGCGACGATGAAGTACATCTCGTCGCCGTGATAGCCGTACCGGCCGGCGAACGCCATCAACTCAACGAACACCAGGGCAGCGACGACCACCACCAGCCGGTTGAGGCCCGCACCGGCGGCGGTCACCGGAACGTCCGAGGGCTGTCGCCCCGTCACCGTGCCTTCACCGTGCCTCCATCCGTGCCCGCGGCCCATCAATGCACGTCGACGCCACCGGGCTACGCCACCGCGCCGGTGAGTAATCGTTTCGTCATCGTTCCCCCGCACCGGGGGGACGTGATAAACCTCACTACGGCGGAGGAGGACTGATGAAGCGATTGATTGCGGCGCTCGTGGCGCTGGGAGTGGCCTCACTCCCGTTCGGCGCCACGCCTATGGCCAGCGCAAGCGACGGCGGGCTGTGGAGTACGAGTGTGCCGTTCACGAACGTCGTCGCCAGTTCCCCGACAAGGGGCGGTGGCTACCCGGTCCCGCCGGGCTCGCGTGTCCCGCTGGCGGGGACGTGCCGCATGGGGCCGTTCAACGCGAACCACTCCGAGTCATGGCTTGCCGTCAGGCCCGGGACCGAGGACCTCGTCGGCTCGTCGAAGTTCTTCTTCGACAAGTACTCCACGTACTACATGTTCTACGTCGGCGCCTACCAGATCCGGGCCGGGACGCCGTCCGGCAACAACCAGGTCCAGGGCTACGACTGCGTCTCGACCGGGACGCAGGCGATGCCGCCGAGCTGGACCGACACGACCGACCCGAACGTCGATTTCGACACCAAGGGCCGCGTCTACCAGACCATGCTGCCGTTCAACTCGTACTTCGACGCGACCCGGCTCCATCCGGACGGCGAGATCGACATGTCGTACAGCGACGACTTGGGCCGCCACTGGGTGAAGGGCAACGGCGGTGTGGCGCTCGAGCCGCCGAACAACGCGTCCGCCTTGCAACTGGGGCATGTCGAGGACAAGCAGTGGGTCGCCGTCAATCACATCGTCGGCAACAGGTTCCAGGACCACGTCTACGCTGCCTGGGCGGTGTTCAACGGCCAGTCGATCAAGGTCCGGATGGCGGTCTCGCGGGACCGCGGCCAGACGTTCGACAAGGCGATCACGATCAGCACGCCGTCCGGGGTAGGACCCGGCGCCACCTACGTCTACCCGGAGATCGACGCGGCGGGCAACCTTTACGTCTCGGTCGTGTCGTTCCCCGCGAATGGTGGCCCGTCGACGATTTACGTCGCACGCTCGACCGACGACGGCCGGACGTTCGGCGCGTTCGTGCCGATCACCACCGTGACGATCCCGCCCGGCGAGGTGTACCGGAACACGCGCTTCCGCAGCGGCATCGCCGAGAACTTCGCGGCCAGTCCGACCTATCCCAACCACCTCTACCTCACGTACGAGGACTGGGACCCGGTCGCCGCCCAAGCGGACGTCAAGTTCACGCAGTCCACCGACGGCGGCTCGACCTGGACAACGCCGGTCGTGGTGAACGACAACGTCGATGCGGCCGGCGTGGCCACCGACCAGTTCCAGCCGTCGGTCGCGGCTGGCCCAGGCGGCGCGGTGGCGGTGGCGTTCTACGACCGTCGCAGCGCATGCCCGAACGACCCGAGCGTCTTGCCCGCCGACGTCGGCCGGACGAACTTCTGCATCGACACGTCATTGCAGGCGTACAAGGACAGCGGTAGCGGGGCCGTGCCGGTCGCAGCGAACGTGCCGATCTCGCAGTACACGTGGGATCCGGAGCAGCCGGCGCAGCACCTCGAGGGCGTCGCACAGTACCCGTGCGCCGGGGCCACGGATCCCTGCCTGAGGGGCAGCGGGTTCATCGGCGACTACTTCGGGCTCGCGATCT
Source organism: Actinoplanes sp. (assembly GCA_036001925.1). GTDB lineage: Bacteria > Actinomycetota > Actinomycetes > Mycobacteriales > Micromonosporaceae > Actinoplanes. The sequence continues at coordinate 2,605 of DASYTU010000285.1, read as the reverse complement.
CCGCGCAGAACATCTACGCGCTCATGGTCTCTACCCACTACCCCTCAACAAAGGCCGCGGACGAGGGCGGCCCGATCTACTACCAGCAACAGGTGCTGGCCACGGTGCGGCGCGTCGACCTGGGCGCCGGCTACTGAAATCGGGGAGGAGGGCCGGGCTACGGCCCTCCTCCCACGAGAACTCGGACAGCTACGCGATCGACGCCGGACCGGCACCGCCCGCGATCTTGGCTAACACCATCACCGTCCTGCTCTCCCCGGCCACCAGCTGGGTCACCGGCGCCATCTGGGACGTCGACGGCGCGTCATGGCCGGACGCAACTGACAACCCCGGCACGCCCGTGCGCCGGGCCAGCCACCCGGCGCGCGGGCCAAGCCCCGCCTACGGCAGGGCCGACAATGCAGGCCGCTACGATCTTGGGAGGGATGAACACATGGTGGCGTGGGACAACGTGAAGCGTACGGATGTGGTGCGCGCGATAAAGGAGTACGACCGGCTCGGGCCGGAGGCGTTCTTCTCTGAGCATGGCTTCGCCCCTACCACGACTTACGATCTGGTCTGGGAGGAACGCCGCTACCCGCCGAAAGCGATCCTGGGCACAGCCTACGAGTTGGCCACCGGCGAGCGCCTTGCCTCTGGTGATTTCGAGGGCGGTAAGTCCGGCGCCGTCGCTGTGCTCGGAAAGCTCGGATTCACCGTCCAGGCTCGACAACCAACCAAATAAAATCGAGCCGGACGTGGGCATGGTCGCGTCCACGGCAATCGAAAATTGGCTCTGTTACTCCCGCTGACGTGCATGCAAGCGAGCCGGTGCATGCACGCCGGCCGGTCGTGCAAAAGGTCCGGGCACAGCACGTTCAGCGCGGCGGGCCGTACGGTTCTGACCGCCTTCTACGGCACCGATGCGTTCAACGCCAAGGTAACCGTCAAGGCCGGCACCTCGAATATCGAAGCCAACACTCCCGCCAAGGACATCACACTCTCGTGGAACACGTTCCGCGGACCGCAGCAGTTCTTACGAACGAACCCTTCGCCGAAGCCTTGGAAGCTACCCGACCGTTCTACCGGGGATCGCGGTGACGTGGAAGCTGCTCGTCACCACACCGAGTTTCCCGAGGTTGTCGTTCCACTTGTCCAAGGGTGTCCGCCATTGCACGAGGTAGGCGCGGTTGTTGGACGTCAGGAACGCACGCTCCAACCCGTGCAGGCGTCCCATCTTCGGGTCGGTGAACGTGTACTCCCACACCGCGCCGCGCCGGTCCGGGAGCACCGCCATGTTGATCCGCCGGTAACCGGGCAGTTTCGCGAGTTCTTCCTCGCGCACGAGCGCCGCGGCGAGGTCCGTGTTCGCCGGCGCCCACGCGCGGACGCCGAGGAGCGGCGGACCGCCCGGCGCACAGTAGAGGACACTCGTACGGGTCTCCTCGATCTTCGTCCATTTCGCCGGGGCGGCCACCTGGAAACCGCTCGCGCTCCGGTACCGGACGAAACCCGCAGGAATGGCGTCCTGCGCTTCGACCGGTCCGAGTGCGCCTCGGAACGTGTCGGCGATGACCTGGAACCTGGCCAGGTTCTGCAGCCACTTCGCGGCGGGCGTGCGGTACTGGATGAGGTAGGCCCGGCCCAGCCGCACGACGGCCCGATCGATGGCATGGAGTGCGCCCATCTTCGGGTCGGTGAACGTGAACTCCCACTCCCCGGAGTCTTGCTGCGGCGTGACCTCCATCCGAAGGCGCTTGTAGTTGCGCAGGCGGGCGGCGGTTTCCTCGCGCTTGAGCGCGGCGCTCAGGTCGGGATCGGAGCGTGCCCATTCGCGTACCGAGACTAACGGCGGGCCGCCAGGCGCGCTCAGCGTGACGCTGGACTTGGACTCCCGCACCTTGGTCCAAGTGGCCGGCCACGCAATATGGAAGCCGCTCTTGGAGGCGTACCATGTGAAGCCCGCCGGCAGTGTGGCCGCGGTGATGACGGGGGTGGCGCCCGGCGCGGATACCGCCGTCGAGTCGTTGGGAAACGCACCGACCGTACGCGTCTGGTCCGCCTCGGCCCACGGCGGTGTCGCGCCGCTGAGGCTGTACGTCACCGTGCCGGCCACGACGGCCGCCGCGGTGGCCGCGCCGCCGGCCACCAAGGCCCAGCGCCTTCGGCGCGGCGACCCCGACGTGGCGATCGGTGTGAGCGGGACCGCGGGGACCGGGGAGTCCGGTCGGGGTGGGTCCGGGATGCTCGGGGCGGCTTCCACCGGCACGGCGCGCGCGGGCGACTGCTTTGGTGTGTTGCGCTGCGGCGGCACTTGGTGCAGCCGGACGGCATTCTGTACGTGGGCAATCCGCCGAAGGCGTTCCTCCACCTCGTGCAGCCGCATCCGGTTCTTCGGATTCTTCTGGAGGAGGCCCGTCAGCACCGGCTTGAGCGCGCCCGCCCGCTCGACCGAGTCCGGCTTTTCGGTGGCAAGCGCGACCAACGTCGCCAGCGTCGTCTCACGGGTGTACGGGGCGCGGCCCTCCACCGCCTCGTAGAGAGTCGCGCCCAGAGACCAGAGGTCGGACTCCAGTGTGGCGACACCGTTGTGGGCCCGTTCGGGTGCGATGTATCGGGGCGACCC
>DASYTU010000284.1:0-4338 GCA_036001925.1 Actinoplanes sp. | reverse complement strand
GGCGTACACAAACATGACCTCGTCGATACCACCGAGATGTACCTGCGCACGATCCTCGAGCTGGAGGAGGAGGGTGTTCCGCCGCTGCGAGCCCGCATCGCCGAGCGGCTGCACCAGAGCGGTCCCACGGTCAGCCAGACGGTCGCGCGGATGGAGCGGGACGGGCTGCTGACGGTCGAGGGCGATCGGCACCTGGCGCTCACCGACGAGGGCCGGACCGCGGCGATCGCCGTCATGCGCAAGCATCGCCTAGCCGAGCTGCTGCTCGTCAACGTCATCGGCATGCCGTACGAGGAGGCGCACGACGAGGCCTGCCGGTGGGAGCACGTGATGAGCGACTCGGTGGAGAAGAAGGTCTACGAGCTGCTCAACAAGCCCACCCGGTCGCCGTACGGGAACCCGATCCCGGGCCTGCACGTGCTGGACGACGCCCAGGTCACGAGCCAGGGCAACGCGGGCGAGCGCAACCTGGCGTTCCCCGGCCTGACCGGCAGCGTCGTGGTGCGACGGATCTGCGAGAGCGTGCAGACCAACGCGGGCGTACTGCGTCAGCTGCACGCAGCCGGCATCGACCCGGGCGCGACGGTCACGGTAGCGCAGGAACGCGACGGCGTCACGATCGACCGCTCCGGCGACAAGATCCGGCTGCCCCGCGAGGTGGCGTCCCGGGTGTTCGTGGACGCCCACTGACTCACGTCGTGTCCATCGCCTTGGCGAGGTTGAACAGCTTGGCCGACATCGGATTCACGGCGTCCGGCTTGGCGGTCTTCGGGAACGTGAACTTCAGCGTCTGCAGCTGAGCAGCCTCGCTGAGCCAGCCGATCTCGATGATCGGACCGTGGTCCCCGCCAGCCTTTGAGACGAGACGGTAGCCGGCCTTGCCGAGGCCCTTGAGCTTGGTCGCCTTGTCCGGCATGACCGTGTCGAGGAACAGGGTGGCGTCGGCCGTCGTGCTCTCGACCACGGAGAGTGCGAGGTTCGGGTAGTCGCCGTCCTCGGTCTGCACCACGCACGAGGACGTGTCGTCGATCTGGTCGGCCGCCGCCACGGTGAACCTGACGCCGATCTTCTGCTGGATGAACGCGTAGTCCCAGAGGATGCACGCGCCGCCGGCCGACGCGGCCGGCTGCTCGACGATCTGCACGGGCGGCAGCTCAGACGCCGCCGCGTCCTTGCCGGTGCAGCCGGCGAGCGCCAGCAGAGCCGCGACACCGGCCGCGAAGAGACGCGAACGCACGTAGGTCCTCCCGAATAATCGGGGCACACCGTACTTGGTCTCCGGGTGGGTGCGGAAGCCCGGCTCAGGCACCGCGAGCGTACGGAACGTGCCTTGACGGCTGCTGTCAAGTAGCGGAAGCTATCCGGGTGGCCGGCCGCAGCGAGCTCCTCGAGCAGATCGCGCGGCTGCTCGACGTACGGCTGCTGGACCCGCTCGAGGTGCTGCTCGATGGCGACGACGCCGTGATGGCGCTGCGCCGGCTGGTGCGGATCCGCGCCGGGCAGTGGGCGGACGCGATGCGCGATGGCGACGACGTCACCGCGGTGATGACCGGCGCCCGGCTGATCGCCACGCTGTATCCGGGCGACCGGGCGTTCGACCCGCCGACCGACTGGTGGCGGACCCCGCTCGGGCAGACCATCGCCCGGCGGGTCGGTCATCCGTCGGCCGACTCGGTCTCGTACGCGACGGCCGGCGCGATGCTCGGCATCAGCCGGCAGGGCGTGCACGACCTGGTCCGCCGCGGGCGCCTGCCCCGGCACCCCGACGGCGGCGTCCCGTCGTCGGCGATCCGCGACCGCCTACGTACCCAGGACGACCGCTCGCGCGACACCGAGGAGAAACCGTGATCAACGACGGCCTGATCGACGCCGGCGAGCTGCCCCTGGCCGTACGCGACTTCGGCGGCGACGCACCGCCGCTGCTCCTACTGCACGGCGGGGGCGGCAACCTCGCGCACATGACGACGCTGGCCCGGGCCCTGCGTCCGCGGCATCGGGTGGTCACGGTCGACCTGCGGGGGCACGGACGCTCCGGCGACGGCCCGTGGTCGTGGGACGCCGCGCTCGGCGACCTCGCCGCGGTCGCCGTGCAGATGGAACTGGACCGGCCGGCGGTCGTCGGGCATTCGCTCGGCGGCATGCTCGCCGCCCTCTGGGGCCAACGCCACCCCGAGTCACCCGGTGTCGTCAGCCTCGACGGCAATCCCCCGCCGACCCGCCCGGAACAGCTGACCGGGCTCGACCCGGAGAAGGCGGCCGGCGAGCTGGCCCGGCTGAGCGCGGTCTTCGACGCGATGCTGGCCGGCATGGGCCAGGTCATCGAGGCGGACCAACTGGCCGACATGGTCGAGCGGCAGCAGATGGCCGCCCGGGACATGGGCGCCAACGAGAAGGTGTGGATCGAGGGCTTCCGCCGGAACCTCGTCCACCGCGACGGCGAGACCTCGATGCGCCCGACCGCGGAGACCGGCGCTCAGATCCGTACGCTGGTAGATGGTCTTGATCTTGGTCCGGTGTACGGCACGACGCAATGCCCCGAGCTGGTGGTGCTCGCGACGCGCGACCTACCGGAGCAGGAGCCGTTCGCGGATCTCTACGCGGCCTACCGGCGCTTCCTGGTCGACCAGGCGGCTGCGGCCGCGCTGATCGCGCCGAACTTCCGTTACCTGCAACTCGAGGACGCCTCGCACGCCATGGTCATCGAACAGCCCGAGTTGCTGGCCAAGGTGATCGGCGACTTCTTGGCTCAGGTGAGATAGCCCGGCGGCTGCTCACGGCGAGAGCCGGGCGGCCGGTCACGGCCGGAGCCCGGCGGCCGCTCATGGCCGGAGCGGTTTCGCCGCCCGGGATGCCGCCAGGCCAATGGCCAGCGCGCCGAGTACACAGAGGATCGCGCGCAGCACGCCGAAATGCTGGGCCAGGAAGCCGATCAGCGGTGGACCGGCGAGGAACGCGCCGTACCCGATGGCTCCGGCCACCGACAGGTTCACCGCGGCCCGGACCGGGTCGTCGGCGGCCGAGCTCATGCCGATCGGGAAGCCCAGCGACGCACCCGCGCCCCAGAGCATCGCGCCGAGCAGGGCCAGCGGGACCGCGAGGCTCGACACCACCAGCAAGAGGCCGAGCGCGGCGGACGCGGCGGTGAGGCGCAGCACGGTGACTCGGCCCCAGCGTTCGATCGCGACGCCGCCGTACATCCGGGCGAGCGTCATCGCGGTGACGAACGTGCCGAAGCCGATGGCGCCGACCGTCTCGCTGGCGTGGTAGCCGTCCACGAGGCTGATCGCGAGCCAGTCGTTCGCCGTACCCTCGGTGAAGCCGAAGCCGAGCATGATCAGGCCGATCAGCAGCGTCCGCGGGTTCCGCCACGCTTGCAGCGCGCTGACCGACCGGCGTTCCTCGTGCGGGAGGGCCGTGTGCGGCAGGAACCGCCGCACCATCGCCACCATCACGCCGGCCGTGAGCCCGGCCGTGATGAACAGCTGAGCCGAGAGCGACAGGCCGACCGACGCGGCCGCGGCACCGACCCCCGCGCCGACGACCGTGCCGAGGCTGAAGCCGGCGTGAAAGCGGGGCATGACGGTACGGCCGAGGCGGCGCTCGACGTCGGCGCCCTCGACGTTCATCGCGACGTCCCACGTGCTGTTACCCATGCCGGCCAGCACCAGGCCGACCCCGGCCACCGGAACCGAACCGAACGCCGTCCCGGTGCCGAGCCCGAGCAGGCCGAGCACCACGGACATGCTGCCCAGCAGGACAGCGCGGGCCGGGCCGATCCGTTGCACGAGCGGGCCGGCCAACGGGATCGCGGCGATCGCGGCCGCGGACAGGCAGAGCAGCAGCAGGCCAAAGCCGGCCGGGGACAGGTTCAGGTCGTCGCGCGCGGCGGGCGCGCGGGCCAGCCAGCCCGCGTACGCCAGGCCGTTGGTGGCGAACGTGACGCCGACCGCGACCTTGGCGGTGTCCAGCCGGCGAAGGTCGAGGTCGATGCTCACCGGTCGAACTTACACGTTAAAGCGGTCAGCGGCGCTGATTAGGCTCGGCACGTGACTGATCTCGTCGCCCGGCAGCAAGCCATGCAGGCGGGGGCTCGGGACGTGCTGGCCTCGCTCGCGCCGCTGGGTCCCCTCAGCGTGACTGGAAGCTTCGTGTCCGGGCTGATGGTGTGGGAGGACTTGGACGTCATGCTGCTCGGCGGACCGTCGTACTCGCCGCACGACCTGCTGGACCTGCTGCACCGGGCCGTCGACATCCCGGGTGTGACCGCGTTCCGTTACGCGGACGAACGCGGGCCGCGCTCCCCAGCGGCGAGCGGCGCGACGAGCGTTACCACGTGCC
>DASYTU010000283.1:0-12926 GCA_036001925.1 Actinoplanes sp. | reverse complement strand
ACCGGCACAATCACGCTGGGCAACCGGCAGGCGTCCGAGTTCGTCCCGGTCACCGGCGTCACCGCGGCGACCCTCGCGGACGCGGCGCAGCTATCCAGCCTGGCGGACGAGACTCCCGAGGGCAGGTCCGTCGTCGTCCTGGCAAAGACCGCCTTCGGGCTGCGCGAGCGGGAACCGGGCCTGATGACGCATGCCACCTTCGTGGCGTTCACCGCCCAGACGCGAATGAGCGGCATCGACCTCTCCGCGGACGGCACCCAACCCGCACGCGAGGTCCGCAAGGGCGCCGCCGCGGCGGTGATGAAGTGGGTGCGGGAGAACGGCGGACATCCGACCGAACAGGTCGGTGAGATCGTCGACATGGTCAGCGTGACCGGGGGCACGCCGCTCGTCGTCGCCGAGCACATTGCCGGCCAGCCGGCCCGCGCGCTGGGTGTCATCCATCTCAAGGACATCGTCAAGTTGGGCATGCGCGAGCGGTTCGACGAGATGCGGCGGATGGGCATCCGCACGGTGATGATCACTGGGGACAATCCGCGTACCGCGAAGGCGATCGCCGACGAGGCCGGTGTGGACGACTTCCTCGCCGAGGCCACGCCCGAGGACAAGCTCGCCCTGATCCGCAAGGAGCAGGAGGGCGGCCGGCTCGTCGCGATGACGGGCGACGGCACGAACGACGCGCCCGCGCTGGCCCAGGCCGACGTCGGCGTGGCCATGAACACCGGCACGTCGGCCGCGAAGGAGGCCGGCAACATGGTCGACCTCGACTCCGACCCGACCAAGCTGATCGAGGTCGTGGAGATCGGCAAGCAGTTGCTCATCACCCGCGGGGCGCTGACTACGTTCTCGATCACCAACGACATCGCCAAGTACTTCGCGATCATCCCCGCGATGTTCGCCGCGGTGTATCCGGGCCTCGACACGCTCAACGTGATGCGGTTGCACTCGCCGGGTTCGGCGATCCTGTCCGCGGTCATCTTCAATGCGCTCGTCATCCTGGCGTTGATCCCCCTCGCGCTACGGGGGGTCCGCTACACACCGGCCAGCGCCAGCGCGCTGCTGCGCCGCAACCTGTGGATCTATGGCCTCGGCGGCGTCATCGCGCCGTTCATCGGCATTAAGCTCATCGACCTGCTCATCCAGTTCATCCCGGGGATTTGAGAACCATGCGGCTACCTTCCTGGCTCGCCCAGCATCTGGCGGCACTGCGTGCGCTGCTCGTCTTCACGGTCCTGGTGGGACTCGCGTACCCCCTGGTGATGGTCGGAGTCGGCCGGATTCCCGGGCTGTCGCACCGGGCCGACGGCTCGCTGATCACGGTCGCCGACAAGACCGTCGGCAGCCGTCTCATCGGGCAGGCGTTCACCGACTCCGACGGCAATCCTGACCCGCGGTACTTCCAGAGCCGGCCCTCCGCGGCCGGCGACGGGTACGACCCCACCGCCACCGCTGCCAGCAACCTCGGCCCGGAGGACGTCGTCGACACGAGCGACCGCAAGAGCCTCCTCACTCAGGTCTGCGAACGGAGCCTGGCGATCGGCAAGCTCGAAGGGGTCGACGGCCGCCGCCCCTATTGCACGGCGGACGGGGTCGGCGCGGTACTCGCGATGTTCTACCGCGACGGCATCACCGGCCCGGTCACCCGCGCGGTGTCGGTCAACCAGTCCGGCACCCCGTTCCCGGCGACCTATCACGGCGTGATGGTCGAGCCGGCCAAGCCGGGCGTGGACTACGTCGCGGAGGGTGGGGTCGTCACGCCGATCCGCGGCGACGCCCCGGCCAGGCCGATCGTGCCTGCCGACGCGGTCACGGCCAGCGCCAGCGGTCTCGACCCGGACATCAGCCCGGCGTACGCCGAGCTGCAGGTGCCCCGGATCGCACGGGAGCGTGGTCTCTCGCCCGACACGGTGAAAGCCTTGGTCAAGAAGTACACGGACGGCCGTGCGCTCGGGTTCATGGGCGAGCCGGGCGTCAACGTGCTCGAGCTCAACCTGGCCCTCGACGGCCACAAGTAGGGAAGGAGGGCGGCGGCGGGATGGCACGCGGAGAACTGCGGATCTACCTCGGCGCCGCCCCGGGCGTCGGCAAGACGTACACGATGCTGGAGGAGGCGCACCGGCGCGCCGATCGCGGCACCGACGTGGTGGTCGCGTTCGTCGAGCCGCACGGCCGCAAGCACACGGAGGCGATGATCGGCGGCCTCGAGGTGGTGCCGCGCAAGACCATCCACTACCGCGGCGCCGAATTCACCGAGATGGACATCGACGCGGTGCTGGCCCGCAAGCCCGAGCTGGCCGTCGTCGACGAGCTCGCGCACACCAATGTCCCCGGCTCACGCAACGCCAAGCGCTGGAAGGACGTCCAGGAGCTGCTCGACGCGGGCATCTCCGTGCTCAGCACGGTCAACGTTCAGCACCTCGAGTCGCTCAACGACGTCGTCGCGCAGATCACCGGCATCGAGCAGCGCGAGACCGTGCCCGACGCCGTGGTCCGGGCGGCCGAGCAGGTCGAGCTCGTCGACATGACCCCGGAGGCGCTGCGCCGCCGGATGGCCCACGGCAACATCTACCGGCCGGAGAAGATCGACGCGGCGCTCGGCAACTACTTCCGGACCGGCAACCTCACCGCGCTACGCGAGCTGGCGCTTCTGTGGCTCGCCGACAAGGTCGAGGATCAGCTCGGCAAGTACCGTGCCGACCACCACATCAACGCCACGTGGGAGACCCGCGAACGAGTGGTCGTCGCGCTCACCGGCGGCCCCGAGGGCGAGACGCTGATCCGCCGGGCCGCCCGGATCGCGGCGCGCAACAAGGGTTCGGATCTCATGGCCGTGCATGTCAGCCGCAACGACGGGCTGGCGGGGGCCGATCCGGCCATCCTGGCCCGGCAACGCGTCCTGGTGGAAAGCCTCGGCGGCAGCTATCACCAGGTCGTCGGCTCCGACATCCCGCGCGCCCTGCTCGACTTCGCCCGTGCGGTCAACGCCACCCAGATCGTGCTCGGAGCCAGCAGCCGCGGCAAGCTCGCCCAGATCTTCTCCGCCGGCGTAGGCGTGACCACGACCGCGCTCTCCGGAAGCATCGACGTTCACCTGGTTACCCACGAACGCGCCGGGCAAGGCCGCCGGGCCCGTAGGATGCCCGCCGCTCTGTCCCGTGGCCGGCGCATCGCCGGGTTCATCACAGCTGCGCTCGGGCTACCCGCATTGACCGCCTTGCTGCACGTCGGCGGCGGACTGTCGTTGACCAACGACATCCTGCTCTTCCTCGTTGCGGTCATCGGCGTGTCCCTCATCGGCGGCCTATGGCCGGCGCTGTTCGCGGCCGTGGCCGGGTCGCTGTTGCTGAACTGGTTCTTCACCCCGCCCATAGGCCAGTTCACCATCGCCGAAGCCGGCAACCTACTGGCGCTGGCCATCTTCGTCGTCGTCGCGCTGGCGGTGAGCTGGGTCGTCGACCAGGCGGCCCGCAGGACCCGGCAGGCCGCGCAGGCGAGCGCCGATGCGACCACCCTGGCCGCCGTCGCCGGCAGTGTGCTGCGCGGCGAGCGCCCCCTGCACGCCCTGCTCGAGCAGCTGCGGGAGATGTTCAGCCTCGATTCGGTGAGCCTGCTCGAGAACGGTGCGGTGGTCGCGAAGGTCGGCGGTCCGGTCTGCACTAGTTCGGCCGACGCCGACGCGGAGGTCAAGGTCGACGACAACGTGATCATGCTGCTCAAGGGTCGACCGCTGCTGGCCAGCGACCGGCGGATCGTCGAGGCGTTCGCGGCCCAGGCGACCCTGGCCCTCCGCCAGGAACGCCTGACCGCCGAGGCCGCGACCGCGAAGCCGCTCGCCGAGGCCGATCGGATGCGCACCGCGCTGCTCGCCGCGGTCAGCCATGATCTGCGTACGCCGCTCGCCTCGGCCAAAGCCGCCGTGGCCAGCCTGCGCAGCGCCGACGTGCACTTCGACGACCACGACCGGGCCGAACTGCTCGCCACCGCGGACGAATCCCTCGACCGGCTGAGCCGCCTCGTCGCCAACCTGCTCGACATGAGCCGCCTGCAGACCGGCGCGCTCGGCGTCGCGGCCGTCGACGTGGGTGCCGAGGAGGTCGTGCCGCGCGCCCTCGACGACCTCGGGCACGAGAGCCGGTCGGTGGTCCTACACATCCCCGACGACCTACCGTACGTCCGCGCCGACCCTGGCCTGCTCGAACGCATCGTCGTCAACCTCGTCGCCAACGCCCTGCGCTACAGCCCCCAGGATCAGCCGCCGGTGGTCACCGCCAGCGCCCACGGCGACACCATCGAACTCCGCGTCATCGACCACGGGCCCGGCATCCCCAAAGACCGCTGGAACGACGTGTTCCTGCCGTTCCAGCGGCTCGGCGACCGCGACAACCACACCGGCCCCGGGCTCGGCCTCGCGCTGTCCCGCGGCCTCACCGAGGCGATGAGCGGCACCCTGACGCCCGAGGAGACACCCGGAGGTGGCCTCACCATGATCCTCTCCCTGCCCGCGGCCTCATGACCCGCATCCTGGTCGTCGACGACGAGCCGCAGATCGTGCGCGCGCTGCGGATCAATCTGCGCGCGCGGCACTACGACGTGGACACCGCCGGAGATGGCGCCTCCGCCCTGCGCGCCGCCTCCCACCACCATCCCGACCTCGTCGTGCTCGACCTCGGCCTACCCGACATGGAAGGCGCCGAGGTCATCCGCGGCCTGCGCGGCTGGACCGGCATCCCCATCATCGTGCTGTCCGGCCGGACCGGGAGCCGCGACAAGGTCGACGCCCTCGACGCCGGCGCGGACGACTACATCACCAAGCCCTTCGGCGTCGACGAGCTCCTCGCACGCATCCGGGCGGTCACCCGCCGCACCCAGAACACCGAAGCCGTCCCGGTGGTGACAATCGGCACGTACACCATCGACCTGGCCGCACGCTCCATCGCCGGAGGCGACGCCGACGTCCGGCTCACGCCCACCGAATGGCAACTGCTCGAACACCTGCTGCGGCACCCCGGCAAACTGCTCAGCCAGCGCGCGTTGCTGCAGGACGTCTGGGGTCCGCAGTACCTCACCGAGACCAACTACCTGCGCCAGTACATGGCCCGGCTGCGCCGCAAGCTCGAGGCCGACCCCACGCATCCCCGGCACCTGCTGACCGAGCCGGGCATGGGCTACCGCTTCCGGCCCTGAGCGCCGCACCGCCTCAATGGTGCGCGTTGATCGTGGCGAGGCCGGCCATCACGCCCGGGGCGGTCAGTTCCTGGCACATCCGGGACATTTCCGCCGGGCCGTACGGGAAGTCGTGTTGCACCCACCACATCAGGACGCCGAGCAGGGCGCTGGCGTGATACTCGGCCACGATGTCGACCGGCAACCGGGTGCCGGCCGCGTCGAGGTGGCCCCGGAGCAGGTCGAACATCAGCTGGTGCAGGTGGCGGGTGACGATGTTGTCGCCCTGCCGGCCGCAGACGGCCCGGTAGATCGGGCGGTGGCGGTACGCGTGGTCGAAGATGACCCCCACCGGCCGGGCCGGGTCGGCCGGCGGCGTGTTCGGATCCATCGCGTCGAGCTCACGACGCAATCCGTCCCGCAGGTCGTCGAAGCACGACACGAACAGCGCGTCCTTGTCCCGGAAGTGGGCGTAGAACGTGGACCGGCCGACGTCGGCGCGGTCGAGCACGTCCTGCACCGTGATCCGTTCGTAGCCCCGATCCACGACCAACTCGACCAGTGCCTCTTGCAGCGTGCGCCGGGTTCGGCGTACCCGGCGGTCCGGCTCGGCCATGCGTACTCACCTCCCGGACTTCATTTCCGGACAGATACCGGCGTGTGTGCGGTACCGGACGACCCGGTCGGATTGGTCGTTGACCGGCGCCGGTACTCGGACACCATACTCGAACATGGTGTTCAACAGTGAACAGATCGTTTGGTTGCTGGTCCCGGCGGTGGCATCGTGAGAAGCGCACACATGGTCGGGCCGTTCGCCCACGCCGCCGGCTACGACCGGCTCAGCCGCCGGCCCGTCGGGCGGCTGCATGCCCGCATCGTCGCGGACATCGCCGCCGCCGAGCTCGCTCCGTCCAGCCGGATACTCGACGCCGGCACCGGCCCGGGCCGCCTCCCGCAGGCCATCGCCACGGCCTTGCCACACGTGACGGTCGATGGCGTCGACCTCGCACCGGACATGATCGAGTACGCCCGCCGGGAGGCGACCGCCGCCGGCCTTGCCGACCGGATCACCTTCACCGTCGGTGACGTCGCGCATCTGCCGTATCCCGACATGACCTTCGATCTGATCGTGTCCTCGCTCAGCCAGCACCATTGGGTGGATGTCGAAGATGCCCTGCGGGACCTGCACCGCGTGCTGCGGCCGGGCGGCCGGCTGTGGATCTATGACGCGCGGTTCGCCCTGCGCCGGGCGACCGCTGCCGCCCGCGCCGTCTTCCCGACCGCGTCGGTACGCCGAGAACCGGCACGCCGCGGATGGCTACCGATCCGGCTCGTCGCCCGATTGACGGCACAGGCCTGACGGCGGTGGCACCCTGAGCGGATGCAGCCGAAACCCAGGTACCACGGCCTTCTCCGAAAGGTCGACTGCGTCCAGATTCCGGTCCCGGATCTGGACAGCGGTCTCGCCTTCTACCGGCACCGGCTCGGCCACGAGCTGATCTGGCGGGGCGAAACGGCCGCCGGTCTGCGGCTCGCCGACAGCGACAGCGAAATCGTGCTGCAGACCGAGCGGCCGTACCCAGAGGTGGACTTCCTGGTGGACTCCGTCGACCTGGCCGTCACCGAGCTCACCCTCGCCGGCGGGACGGTCCAGACCGCTCCCATCGACATCCCCGTCGGACGCGTCGCCGTGGTCTCCGACCCGTTCGGCAATCCCCTGACGATCCTGGACCTCACCAAGGGGCGCTATGTCACGGACGCGGACGGCAACGTCACCGGGGTCGCCTAGTCTGCTGACATGGAATATCGTGCGCTCGGCAACTCTGGACTCAAGCTGTCGGTGCTGACGATGGGCACCATGACGTTCGGCGGTAAGGGTGGCTTCGCCGCTGTCGGGTCGACCGATGTGACCGAAGCGCGGCGTCAGGTGGACCAGTGCCTGGAAGCCGGCGTGAACGTGATCGACACGGCGGACGTCTACTCCGGCGGGCTTTCCGAGGAGATCGTCGGCGAGGTGCTCGAAGGCCGGCGCGACGATGTCCTGGTCGCCACGAAGGTCCGGATGCCGATGGGGCCTGGACCCAACGACGCCGGGCTGTCGCGGCACCACATCCTGTCCGGGTGCGAGGCCAGCCTGCGGCGACTCCGCACCGACCACATCGACCTGTACCAGGTCCACGAGTGGGACGGGCTCACGCCGCTGGAGGAGACGCTCGAGGCGCTCGACCTGCTGGTGACCACCGGCAAGGTGCGCTATGTCGGCGCGTCCAACTACGCCGGCTGGCAGCTCATGAAGGCGCTCGGGACAGCCGACCGGACCGGACTGCCGCGTTTCGTCAGCCAACAGATCTACTACTCGCTGCAGGCGCGCGACGCCGAGTACGAGCTCATCCCGGCGGCCGTGGACCAGGGCCTCGGCGTCCTGGTGTGGAGCCCGCTCGCGGGCGGCCTGCTGTCCGGCAAATACCGGCGCGGGCAGCAACCACCGGCGGGCTCCCGGCAGCTCACCGACTGGAATGAGCCCCCGGTGTACGACCAGGAGACGTTGTACGACACGGTCGAGGTTCTCGTCAGCATCGGTGCGGACCGCGGTGTCTCGGCCGCCCAGGTCGCGCTCGCGTACGTGCTCGGCAGGCCGGCCGTGACGTCCGTGGTGATCGGGGCGCGCACCAGCGAGCAACTGGCGGACAACCTGGCAGCGGCCGATCTGAGCCTGACCCAGGAAGAGCGGGCGAAGTTGGACGAGGTCAGCCGGCCGCCGCTGCTCTACCCGTACTGGCACCAGGCCAAGACCGCCCGGGACCGGCTCTCGCCGGCCGACCTGACGCTGCTCGGCCCGTACCTGTAGCAGGGCTTCCGCGCGCAGGCCGGCGCGGCGCGAGCCGAAAGGGCAGGCCCGGCGACGCGGGTACCGTGGCAAGCGTATGGGCGCGGGCCGCACGATCGTCCGGATGCAGGCACGGCGCCGGTGGGGCATCGTACTGGCCGCCGTCGTCCTGCTCTGCAGCGTGCCGATCGTGATCAACAAGTGGCCGGCCCGGGCCGCTGACATCAGCACCGGCGCGCTCCGCGAGCGGATCGCCGCCTCGGCCCGGCAGCCCTACCAGGGCTATGCGCAGAGCAGCGGCCTCCTGCCGCTGCCGCCACTGCCGAACCTCGAGCAGGTCACCGCGCTGGTGAGCGCGAGGACCGAGATGCGGACCTGGTACGCCGCCCGCGACCGCTGGCGGGTGGACGTCATCGACGGCGGCTCGGAGCGCGACCTCTACCAGACCCCGGACGCCCAGTACGTCTGGGACTACGGCGCGAACCAGCTCTCGCGGATCGTCGGCGACCAGCCGATCCGCCTGCCGCGGGCCGCCGACCTCACGCCTCCCGACCTGGCCCGCCGGCTGCTCGACGTCGCGACGGGGGACCGGCTCGCGGCGCTGGCCGGCAAACGGGTGGCCGGCCTCGCCGCGGCCGGGCTGCGGATCGTGCCGGCCACGGCCGACACGACCGTGTCCCACATCGACATCTGGGCCGACCCCGGCACCGGCCTTCCGTTGCAGGCGGAGGTGACCGCCAAGGGGGGTGCGCGACCCGTGTTCGTCACCCGGTTCCTCGAGGTGCACATGAGCGTCCCCGCCGCCGGGGTGCTCACCCCGCCCACCCCACGACCGGACATGGGATTCACGGTCACGGCCGCCCCGGACATCCTCAGCGCGCTCAACCGGTGGCGCCCGGCGCTGCTGCCGGATCGGCTCGCCGGTTTCCCGCGCCGGGACACCGTCGCCGGTCAGGCCGTGGCCGGCGTGTACGGCACCGGCCTGGCGCAGTTCGTGGCGGTCGCCCTGCCCGGCCGCTTCGGGTCACAGGCGTACGCCAAGGTGGCGACGTTCGGCCAGGACGTGGAAGTGCCGGCCGGCAACGCCGCGCTCATCTCCACCGGGCTGCTCAGCGTGCTCGTGGTGCGCGCGCAACGGACCTACCTCGTCGCGGGGCTCGTCCGGCCCGCGCTGCTCCGGCAAGTCGCCGCCGACCTCTCCGGCGCGGCCCCATGATCCGTACCAGCGATCTCACCAAGAAGTACGGCCGCACCGTCGCCGTCGACCGGGTCGACCTGGACGTCCGCGAGGGCGACCGGTACGCGCTGCTCGGACCGAACGGCTCCGGCAAGACGACGCTCGTGCGGATGCTGCTCGGTCTGGTCTTCGCCACCCGGGGCGAGATCGAGCTGCTCGGCGTGCCGGTCCCGCGGCGGGTTCGCGAGGTGCTGCCGTCGGTCGGTGCGATGGTGGAGGGACCGGCGGCCTACCCGCACCTGTCCGGGCGGACCAATCTCGCCCTGCTCGACGCGGCCGGGCCCGGCGGCGGGCGGCGCGATCGCCGCGGCCGGATCGAGGGAGCCCTGGAGCGGGTCGGGCTCGCCGGGATCGACCGCCGGCCCGTCCGGGCGTACTCGCTGGGCATGCGCCAGCGGCTCGGCCTGGCCGCCGCGCTCCTGCGCCAGCCCCGCATGCTTGTCCTCGACGAGCCCACCAACGGCCTCGACCCGCGCGGCATCCGGGAGATCCGGGACCTGCTCGCTGAGCTGAACGCGGCCGGCGCGACGGTCTTCCTGTCCAGCCATCTGCTGCCCGAGGTCGAGGCGCTCGGTACCCGCGTCGGGGTCATGGACCGCGGGCGGCTCGTGCTGCAGGACGACCTCGCCACGCTGCGCGCGCCCACCGGCCGGGTCCTGGTCGGCACGCCCGAACCGGAGCGGGCGGTCGCCCTGCTCGACGGGCAGGTCGAACGGCGGGACGGGCAGCTGTTGACGGTGCGCCATCCGGATCCGGGCGACCTCAACGCCGAGCTGCTGGCGGCGGGCATCCGAGTCACCGAGATCGCGGCCGAGCGACGGTCCCTGGAACAGGTCGTCCTGGATGCGACCACCACGAGCTCCGACCGGGTGGACTCGTCATGATCCGGGTGGAGCTGGCCAAGTTGTTCCGGCGCCCCCGCACGTACGTGATCGCGGGCCTGCTGTGCCTGCTGCCGTTCACGGTTGCGGTCTTCCTGGCGACCACCCGGATCCCGCCGCCACCCGGGCAGGGCGGCGCGTTCCTGTCCGCCGTGCTGAGCAACGGCGCGCTGTATCCCGCGGCCGCCATGGCACTCGTGCTGCCGGTCTTCCTGCCGGTGTCGGTGGCCGTGCTGGCCGGCGACGCAGTCGCCGGTGAGGGCGCCACCGGGACGCTGCGCTATCTGCTGATCCGCCCGGTGGGGCGGACCCGGCTGCTGGTCGCGAAGCTGGTCGCCCTGGTCACGTTCGTGCTGTTCGCGATCGGCGCGGTGCTGGTGACGTCCTACCTGACCGGCCTCACGCTGTTCGGGTCCCAGCCGTCGGCCGGCGTGGCGCTGCCGGCCGACGTCACCTCCCTGTCCGGCGTCACCATCACCCCGGCCGGGCTGGTGTTGCGGCTGCTTGGCACGGTCGGCTACATCGTCGTCTCCATGCTGGGCGTGGCCTCGATCGCGCTGTTCCTGTCCACGATCACCGAGTCGGCGCTGGGCGCGGCCATGGGTGCGCTCGCCGTGCTGGTCACCAGCCAGGTACTCGTCACGCTGGACGCGGCCGCGGCGATCCGGCCGTACCTGCCGACGCGTTACTGGCTCGCCTGGATCGACTTCTTCCGCGAGCCGATCCTCTGGCGCGACATCGAGCGCGGCGCCGGCATCCAGCTGGTCTACCTGGCGGTGCTGCTCGGCGCGGCGTGGGCGAACTTCATGACCCGCGACATCACGAACTGACCGGACACCGCGCCGGCGCCGACAGCGGCGCGGCCCCGAGGCCGTGCAGCACCAGGGCGGTGACGGCCGGATCGGTGGGCAGGTCGCCGTGCGAGACGCGGGCCTGCGGGCAAAGACCCTGCAACGGTACGTTCACCGCACCGTCCAGCCGCGCGGATTCCGGCGGCCGCACCGTTTCGTCGGTCTCCGTCCAGATCGACAGCCACGGCAGCCCGGCCGGCAGCGGCGTCCGGTCGAGCTCGCCGAGCAGCGCGCTACCCGGCGCCAGCTGCCGGCAGGCCTGCGGACACGCGTCGGGGGCCAGGGCCGTGCCTACCCCGGCGATCTCGGCGCCGTGCAGCGGTGAACCGAGCGTGACGATGCGGCGCGCGACCGACGCCCCGCCGTGCCGGTCCACCCACAGCCGGGCCACCACCCCGCCGGCCGAGTAGCCGACGATGTCGACCGACGGTGCGCCGTCGCGGAGCGCGTGGCGCACGGCCGCATCCAGCGCGGCCGCCTGCACGAGCAGGTCCCCGGTGCCGCCGTCGGGCAGCGCGAGCACCTGCGCGTCCCGGCCGGCCTGGGCGAGGCGCCGCGCCAGCCGTGACAACGCCACTTCGCTGCCGCCGTACCCGGGGACCAGCAGGACCGGGCCAGGCCTGGCCTGATCCGGGCGGCCCTCACGGCCGTCGCCGCGCAGCAGGCGCACGCCGGCCACCACGAGGAGCACGCCCATCACCGCGACGGCGGCGAGGACCACGACCCGGCGCCGAGCGGACACCCGTCCATGATGCCGCGCCTGTGGCCCCGGACCGCCCGTCGCACGCCGTGATCGGCCGGCGTGCCGGTCAGGCTGGCGTTGAACGCGGGAGGCAGGGTGCTGCACATTATGGCGGAAGCGATAGACAACGCTGTCGTTTTTCGCAGCGCCGGTCGGCCGGGACGGGCATCTGACATCTGGCCCGCGGGCGCCGGCTCCGGCGCGCACCACGGGCGTCGATGGGCGCTGATACCCTGCGGCTCGTGAGTGATGACGTGTCCCGGGAGCGGGCGGAGACCGCGCAACCGGTGTCTCCGCACGCACCACAGTGGGCGCCCGCGCCGCAGCCGGACGCGGATCCCGCGCCGGGCTCGCCGGCGGCGGGTTCCCCCATGCCGCCGGGCTCGCCTGCGTCGCCGGGTTCGCCTGCGCCGCCGGACTCCTCTGTGCCGCCGCATCAGGGGGCCGGTCCGTCCTGGCCGGACAACGGGTCGCAGTTCTCGCCGGAGGAGACCACCGCCCAGTTTGGAGCCACGCAGCATCAGCAGTGGCCGCAGGCCTCCGGCCCGCCGTACCCGTGGCAGCCGGGTCCCCTGCCGACGTCACCGTCCGGCCCGATCGACCCGTACGGCCTGGTCCCGGACGTCCAGCCGATGTCCGGTGGTGGCCTCGGCGGTTCACCGTACGCGCGCCGGATCACGCCGTCTCCGCCGCCGCCGCGCGGCAAGCTGGTTCTCGGACTGGTCATCGGCCTGATCGCCGGGATCGTCCTGGCGGGAACGGTCGGCTTCCTCGTGGGCCGCGGAACCGGGGGCCGCGGAGCCGGGGGTGGCGAGCCGATGGCGGCGCCGTCGTCGCAACCCGGGTATCTCGGCGATCTTGTCGCGGTCAACCGGGCGAAGTTCGCCGGCGAGCTGGCCACGCTGGCCCAGCCCTGGCTCGCGGACATGAGCGGTTGCGTCACCAGCTCCGACGGCGGCGGCCCGCAGCTCGGCAAGGGAGAGCAGGTACACGTCCTGTGCCGCGACGGCGCGATGTATGTCCACTTCGTCACGTACGCCTCGGCCGACGAGAAGGCTGCCGACCGCGGCTACCGTCAGCAGCTCGCGCTCGGGTCGCAGGCGATCCTTCCCGGTCTCGAACAGCCCGGCCGCAAGCTCGGTGGCCTCACCGGCGCCGCTGGCACCTATGTGGAGTACGCCGCTCGCGCCGCCAAGAACCCGGCGCTGTGCGGCGTATGGTGGGA
>DASYTU010000282.1:0-19569 GCA_036001925.1 Actinoplanes sp. | reverse complement strand
TGGCGCTCTCCCAGTAGCTGTACGCGTCGCCGTCGACCGCGTTGCCGCTGGCGTACGTCTGGGTGTGGCTGCTCTCGGCGGTCGGCTTGCCGCGGGCAAGGTCCGTGTCGGGCGGCGGGGGCGTCGGCGCGCTGCCGCCGTACACCTCGATCTCGGAAAGCTGGGCCGCCGGCCAGCCGGTGTTGGACGCGAAGCTCAGGCGGACGTAGCGCGTCCTGATGGTCGGCACCGTGACCGTCACGGTGTTGCCGCCGGCCGGGTCGAAGACGTAGCCGGCGGAGCTGGCAGCCGTCGCGAAGGACGAGCCGTCCGTGCTGGCCTGCACGGTCAGGGTCTGAGTCCGGGTCTCCCAACCGGCGGGCAGGCGAAGCACGATCCGGGTGACGTCGTAGGCCGCGCCGAGGTCGACCTGGAACCACTGCGGGAACGTGTGGTTCACGCTCTCCCAGTAGGTGGCGGCGTTGGTGTCGACGGCGTTGCCCGGCACGTAACCGGCGTTGGTGCTGCTCGCCGTGACCGGCTTGCCGGCCGCCAGGTTGCCGCCCGGATCGGGCGGCGGCGTCCCGACGACCGGTTGGGTTGGGCGTACGGACGTGAGCGGGATCTGTCCCTTGAGCATCCTGCCGCCGTCGCCGGTGATGCGCAGGTAGTAGTCGGCCGAGCAGGCCGTGCCGTCCTCGTCGAGCGCCAGGATGCCGGAGCCCGCCGGCACGAACGCCGCGGACTCGGCCGTCTTGGCGATCTGGTTGCCCTCGTTGAACTCGTCGAACATGGACACATACAGCCCCTGGGCGCCGAGCCGGATCATGTTGTAGAGGCTGCGCCAGTAGAAGTCGCCGTGCCGGCGGGCGCCGGTCGAGAGGTCGCCCGGCAGCACACACGGCTGGTAGTCGATGCCGTGGGCGGCGCAGTCGGCCAGGTCGGGCGTGTTGACGTTGGCGTAGAACTGGTCGAGGCCATCCAGCGTGCCGGTGCGGCCGACCATCCACGGCGAGATCATGTGGAATGCGTGGTACACATCGGAGAAACCGGCCCGGGAGTCGTTGATGCCCTCCCGCCAGTACGTGGGCACACCGCCGACGACGTAGCAGCCCTGGCCCTTGAACCAGTTGACGACGTCGAGGCACGGCGCGGGGGCGAACGGGCGGCCGTCGTCGCTGAAGCCGAAGCCCCAGATGCACACGACCGGCTTGCCGTTCTGCTTCGCGTACGCACTCGACTGGATATGCGCCGACATCTTCGTGGACCAGTCGGTCTTGAGTTCGGACTGCATGTTCGTCCAGCCCGTCACGTCGTACATGATGTAGAACTTGCGGCCGGTGGCCTCCGCGGCGCCGCGGACCTTGGCGGCCATGGCGTCGCGGGTCGGTCCCTCGTCGCCGAACGGGTTGAATCTCTGCAGCGCGGCGGTGTCGATGCCGTAGATCCGCATCCACCCGAAGTGGGTGTCGACGGTCTGCTGGTCGTACGACGAGAAGAGTTGCGCGGGCTGGCCGCTGCCGAGGTTCGGGTACGCGGTGGTGTAGCCGTGGGCGAGGTCGCGCATGTCCGGCCAGGACACGATCGTGGTGTTGCCGGGCGACGGCGGCTGGAACCGGTCGCGGCTCCAGTGCCACCAGCCGCCGATCGGGGCGCCGTCGCCGGGGCAGGCGAACCAGCCCTGGTAACCGACGGTGATCTTGCCGACGACGTCGCCTGCCGGGCTGGCGGCTACGGCCGGCGCGGGCTCTAGGAGGAACGGGGATGCGGCGGCCGCCGAGCTCGCGGCCACTGTGGTCAGGAAGGTACGTCGCGATAGTGCCACGGGGAACTCCTGCCGACCCGGGGGAGGGGGGTTCCGGATCGACGGTCATCGTGACAGTGGACGACACAAGAATGCAATAGTTGAACGAAGAGTTGAAACAATGTGGAAGCAGCCCTGCAAGAAGTCGAGCGTCAGTGCAGATTGTGGTGAGCGGTCGCCGGCGGGCGCAGGCCGAGCATCGCCTCGGTCATGCGCACCGCGTCGACGGCAGCCCGCACGTCGTGGACCCGGACGATCCGCGCGCCGCGCATGACACAGAAGACCACCGCGGCGATCGTCCCGGCGAGGCGGTCCTGCTGGGCCACGTCGAGCGTCTCGCCGATGAAGTCCTTGTTGCTCACCGCCGCCAGCATCGGGTAGCCGATCGCGGCGATCTCGTCGAGCCTGCGGGTCAGCTCCAGCGAGTGGTAGGTGTTCTTGTTCAGGTCGTGGCCGGGGTCGACGATGATCTGCTCCGGACGTACGCCGCGGCCGAGGGCGAGCTCGACCCGCCGCCGCAGGAAGTTCGCCACCTCGGCGGTCACGTCGCAGTACTCCGGCCGCGGGTACGGCGTCCGCGGTTCCGCGAGGCTGTGCGTGATGACCAGCGCGGCATCGGTGCCGGCGACCACGTCCGCCATTGCGACGTCGCGCAGGCCGGACGTGTCGTTGATGACGCTGGCACCGGCCTTGAGCACCTCGCGGGCCACTTCCGGCCGGTAGGTGTCCACGGACACCACCACCAAGTCTCGCGCGGCCTCCACGACGGGCAGGACGCGGTCCAGCTCCTCGGCCGGGCTTATCTCCCGTCCGGGTGCGAACGGTACGCCGCCGATGTCGATCCAGTCCGCGCCCGCGTCGCTCGCCGCCCGTACCGCCTCGGCCGCCTTCTCCAGTGCGAACGTGCGCCCGCGATCGTGGAACGAGTCGGGCGTTCGGTTGACGATCGCCATGACCGCGACCTGCCGGGAGAAGTCGTACGTGCGGCCGCCGATGACGCGCTCGGCGCTGGTGAGGTCCGGCGCACTCATGCCGACGACGCTAACAGTGGACCCGGCGACCCGGCGTTCATGGTCCCGGCGCGCGGCCGGGCGGCTCCGCTGTCCAGCTCGGCACCACGTCCCACCTGGATCCCGCAGGCCGCAGGCCTCAAAGCTCTCCCACATACCCCGGCTGAATCGATCTATGCAGGGCAAATTCACATCATTGTCTGAGGACAATTATGTGTGCCGCGAGTCGCTCGGGGTAGGTCGGAGGGCCAAGGCACCACGACGAATCTCCCATGGAGGCAACAATGAGTGACGTGTCATCGGGCGCTCGCGCACCGGACGACACCTACGGCGTCGACGTGCCGGCCCGACCGGTCGCCGACCCGGCCGCGCCACGGCCGTACCCGAGCGGCGGGTTGACCGGCGACAAGGCGCCGGATGACCGCTCGACAGCGAAGCAGGTTGCCGGGCAGAGCGTACAGGCGGCCGGGCGGGCGGCGAGCGACGTCAAGGACACCGCGGCGGGCCAGGCGCAGCGCGTCGGCGCCGAGGCGAGGGCGCAGGTCCGCAACGTGGCCACGGACGTACGCGACCGGGTGCGCGAACAGGCCCGGACGCAGAACGGCAGGCTGGTGAGCACTATCCGGGGGACCGCCGACCAGCTCGACGAGATGCGCGGAGACCGGCCCGACTCACCGGCCGCCACCGTGGTGACCAGGGTCGCCGACGGCGGTCGCCAGCTGGCCGACTACCTGGACCGGAACGGCCCCGAGGGCCTGCTACGCGAGGTGCAGGACTTCGCGCGGCGGCGGCCGGGCGCCTTCCTGGCAACCGCGGTGGCCGCGGGCTTCGTGGTGGGCCGGCTCGGCAAGGGTGTCGCGAAGGCGGACCCGGGCGCTGGCGTCGGCAAGCCGAACAGCGATGCGTTCGTGTCGGCGCGGGGCGCCGGCCAGACGCCCGGCGACCGGTTCGACGTCGGCACGGCCGGCTACGGCGACCCGCCCATCGGGAGCAGGGACACGACGGTCTCCACCGAGTACGCGGCCACCGGCACCGGCACACCGGTCGCGGTCGAGGAGGCGTACGTCCTCGAGAACCCGGAGGACCGGAGATGACGACGCCATATCCCGCCGATCGCGCCGCCACCGATCCCGCGGAGACCTCGGTCGGCGAGCTCATCGGCAACATCAGCGACGATCTGTCGCGGCTGTTCCGCCAGGAGGTCGAGCTCGCCAAGGCCGAGCTCAAGCAGGAGGCGACCAAGGCGGGCAAGGCGGCCGGGATGCTCGGCGGCGCCGGCTTCGCCGGTTACCTCGCCGTCGTGCTGCTCAGCTTCGCCCTGGTCTTCGGGCTGGGCAACGTCATGGACCTGGGATGGGCCGCGCTCATCGTGGCCATCATCTGGGGCGTCATCGGCGCGGTCCTCTACGCCAACGGCCGCAAGAAGCTCAAGACTGTCGACCCCGTGCCACACCGCACCGTCGACACGATCAAGGAGGACGCGCAATGGATGAAGAACCCGACCGGCTGAGGCAGGACATCGAGAACACGCGCGTCTCGCTGACCCGCGACGTGGACCGGCTGGCCGAGAAGACCAGCCCGAAGAGGGCCGCCCAGCGCCGCTGGACGGCGGTCAAGGACAAGGTGATGGGCACCTCGGAACACGCCCGGCAGGCCACGAGCGAGACCGCTCACTCGGCTGTCGGCACCGTCCAGGACAAGGCGCAGGACGTCGCGGACTCGGTGCGGAGCGCGCCGCAGGCGGTCGCCCTGCAGACCCAGGGCAACCCGATCGCGGCGGGCGTCATCGCGTTCGGCGTCGGCATGCTGGCGGCCACGCTGATCCCGGCCACCGACGCGGAACGCCGCGCCGGCCAGCAGCTCCGGGACAACGCGGGCGACCTGACCGACCGCATGAAGGACGTCGCCGGCGAGATGAAGGACGATGTCTCCGGCAGCGTGCGGCAGGCCGTGGGCCAGGTGAAGGAGACTGCACAGGACGCGGCGCAGACGACCAAGGACCAGGCGAAGTCGTCGGCGCAGGACGCCAAGGAGCGGACCCAACAGGCGGCGCAGAACCCCCGCTGAGATCCGTTTGTGCCGGTCGAGCCCGGGAAACCCGGGCTCGACCGGGGCCTGTCCGACGATTTCTCCGGCGACACTCCCGAGCTGGTCGCGGCGGGCAAGGACGCGGCGCTCGCGGTCTACACCTTCCGGGTACGCCGGGAGATGGCGGCCGCCGCGACGTCGCTGGACCGCCTCGACGCGGTGGTGTTCACCGGTGAGATCGGCTGGGATCAACCGGAGGTGCGCCGGGACGTCTGCGCGGGACTGGGCCTGCTCGGCGTACCGATGCCGGTCCTCGGAAACCTCGAGCACGACGGCCCGGTGTCGCCCGCGGACGCCGCGGTGCCGGTCCTGGTGATCGAGCCGCGCGAGGAGCTGCAGATCGCACGTGACGCACGGTCAGTGCTTTGACACGGCCGATCGGGGTATCCGCACCGCCGTGATGATCACGTGCGATGAGACCCGGGAGGTGACCGTCGTGGTCGCCACCCGCAACCGGCGCGAACGCCTGATGGACACGCTGCCCCGGCACCGCGCCCGTGTCTTCCTGGTCGACAACGGCTCCGACGACGGTGGTCCGGACGCCATCGAGCGCGCGTTCCCGCACGTCACGGTGGTGCGGCTGGGCGAGAACCGGGGCGCGGCCGCGCGCAATGTCGGCGTCGAGCTGGCCCCGACGCCGTATGTGGCGTTCGCGGACGACGACTCGTACTGGGCGGCGGGCTCGCTGCGGCGGGCCGCGGACCTCCTCCGCGCCCACGACCGGGTCGGCCTGCTGTCGGCGCGCGTGCTGGTCGGGCCCGAAGCCCGCGTCGATCCGGTATCGAAGGCCATGGCGGCCGCGCCGTTGGGCACGCCGCCGGACGGCCCCGGCCCGACCGTGCTCGGCTTCCTGGCCTGCGCGGTCGCAGTGCGGCGGGACGCGTTCCTCGCGGCTGGCGGCTTCAACCCCAAACTGCACGTGTACGGCGAGGAGGATCTGCTCGCCATGGACCTGGCCGCGGCGGGATGGCGGCTGTCGTACGCGCCGGAGCTGACCGTACGCCACCTGCCGCTGCCCGCGGGCCGGGACAACCGCGCGCGCCGCCGGATCGAGACGCGCAACCGGGTGCTGACCGCGTTGCTTCGCCGCCCTCCACGGGTGGTGGCCCGCACGGCGGTCTCGGCGTGGCGCGAAGACCCTGCCGCGGTGGCGGACGCCGCCCGGCTCCTCCCATGGGCCCTCCACCACCGCCACCCGCTGCCGCCGCAGGTGGAGCGCGCGCTCCGCGCCCTGTCCAGCTGACCCGCGCGCCCGCGCCCCCGGCGCCCTGTCCCAGTTGATCATGAAGGTGCTGTTGGAAGTCGGCCGTTTCGCGACTGTAACTTCATGATCAACCGGCCGGGCCGGGGAGGGGTTACCAGCCTCTGGGTGGGGCTTCTATGTGGATCGCTTTCGTGGCGGTCATTTCGTCCAGCAGCTCCGGGCCGTAGCCGAAGCCCTCACCGCTGGCGCGGCGGGGGTGCGCGGCGCCGCCGGGCGCGCCGCCGAACACCGCGTTGATCTTCACCGTGCCGACCGGGAGTTCGCGAAGCGCCCGCTGGGCGTGGCTCATCGATCCGGTGAGGACCGTGGCCGCCAGCCCGTACGGCGAGTCGGCCGCGCGCGCCAGGGCCTCCGCGAACGAGCCGACCGTGACCACCGGCGCGACCGGTCCGAACGTCTCCTCCCGCACCACCGCCATGTCGTCGGTGCAGTCCGCGAGCACCGTGGGCGGGTAGAACGCGCCCGGGCCGGCCGGCACGACGCCACCGCGCAGCACCCGGGCGCCGGCCTCGACCGCCGTGCTGACCTGGGCGTGGACGGCGTCGCGCAGCCGCCGGTCGACCAGCGGGCCGATCTCACCGGCCCAGCGGTCGGCCTCGGTGGCGAGCGCCTCGAGGAACGCCCCGGCGACATCGCGGTGCACGTAGAGGCGCTCGACCGCGACGCAGATCTGGCCGGAGTCGGCGAACGCGCCCAACGCCGCCTGCTGCGCCGCCCACGCGGGGTCGGCGTCGGCGTCGACGATCAGCGGATCGCTGCCGCCGTTCTCGAGCAGCGCCTTGGCGCCGGTGCGGGCACAGGCCGCCGCGATGGCCCGGCCGCTCGCGGTCGAGCCGACGTGCGCGACCACGTCGACTTCGGCGTTGCACAGCGCGGCGCCGACACTGCCGTCGCCGCTGAGCAGCGAGAACACGCCATCCGGAAAGTGCGGTGCGATCAGCCGGGCCAGTCGCCAGCCGGTCGCGGGGGTGCGTTCGCTGGGCTTGTAGACGACCGTGTTGCCGGTGACCAGTGCGGCCCCGAGCAGCCCGCACGAGACCGCGACCGGGTCGTTCCACGGCGTGATCACGGCGACCACGCCGCGCGGCTCGTACGTCATCAGGTCGATGGCATCGTCGTCGCCGGCCAGGGTCCGCCCGCGGTGGGTCGGGCCGAGTTCGGCGTACTGGCGCAACGTGCCGACGCCGGCCGCGATCGAGTCGCGGGCACCGCCGGCCGGCTTGCCCATCTCGGCACTGAGCATCGCCGCCAGCTCGTCGATCGCGTCCTCCACCGCGCTCGCCGCGGCGTGTAGCGCAGCGGCGCGGGAGCCGGCGGGGGTCCGGGCCCAGCCGGGTGCGGCGTCGCGCGCGGCCTTGACCGCTGCGGTCACGTCGGCCTCCGTCGCGACCGGAACGAGCGTCACCGGCTCGTCGTTCATGGGATCAAGAACGGTCAAGGTCCGCTTTGCACCTCCAGGTACCCAGGTGCCGCCGATCAGCTGTTCCACCTCCTGCATGCGCGCTCCTTGCCCAGCAGCAAGGAATATAAACGCACTTGTTCGCATCGGTTCAGTCACGATCGATTGCGCTATCAGTGCAGCTGCTGCCCACATTGGAGAAGTCGCGAAGAAGTCGATGATCAATGCGACTAAGTCGGTGATCGCAGGGTAATCGGCGCGCCATGCGAGTACTGGGCATCAATGCGATCTTCCACGATCCGGCCGCCGCGCTGATCGTCGACGGACAGGTCGTGGCCGCCGCCGAGGAGGAACGATTCAGCCGGCGCAAGCACGGCAAGCGGCCCGTTCCGTTCTCGGCGTGGGAACTGCCCGAGCTGGCCGCCGCCTGGTGCCTGGAGTCGGCCGGCCTCAAGCCGGGTGAACTCGACGCGGTGGCGTACTCCTTCGACCCCGGCCTGACCCGCGAAGTCCCGAGCCTCGGCCGCAACGACCCCTGGGACCACCTGCGCGTCGACTACGCGAAGCGGGCACCGCAGTTCCTCGCCACGGCACTGCCCGGTCTGGACCCAGACCAGGTGCGGTTCGTGCCACACCACGTCGCGCACGCGGCGTCGGCCGGGCTGGCCATCGAGGGGGACAGCGCGGTGCTCGTCCTCGACGGGCGCGGTGAGGTCGCCAGCCACCTGGCGGGCGTCTACCGCGACGGGCGGCTCACCACGCTGGCGACCCAGCACCTGCCGCACTCGCTCGGCCTGCTCTACGAAGACTTGACCCGCCATCTCGGGTTTCAGCACTCCAGCGACGAGTACAAGGTGATGGCGCTGGCCTCGTACGGCACGCCGAAGTTCCTCGGTCTGTTCCGCGACCTGGTCCGCGCGAACGAGGACGGCGGCTTCACCGTCGAGCGCATCGACTGGTCCGCGCTGGCCAAGGCGCGGCCGGCCGACGGGGAGATGACCGAGGCGCACGCCGACCTCGCGTCCAGCGTGCAGGTACGCCTCGAAGAGGTGCTGCTCGACCTGGCCCGATGGACGTACGACGCCGCCGGCGGCCCGCCCACGTTGACCATGGCCGGCGGGACCGCGCTGAACTGTGTCGCCAACGCGCGGATCGCCGCCGAGGGCCCGTACGCCCGCGTGTGGGTCCAGCCCGCGGCCGGCGACGCGGGCACCGCGCTCGGCGCCGCGCTCACCGTGGCCCGCGAGTCCGGTCCGGTGGCGCCGTTCACCGGCGCCGACCTCGGCCGCGGATGGAGCGACGACGAGCTCGAGGCCGAGTTGAAGCGGGCCGCGCTGCCGTACAGCCGGCCCGACTCCATCGCCGCCGAGGCGGCGCGGGTGCTCGCCGGCAACGGCATTGTGGCGTGGTACCAGGGCCGAAGCGAGTACGGCCCGCGCGCGCTGGGACACCGGTCGCTGCTGGCGCACCCCGGCGACCGCGACACGACCGTGCGGATGAACAACGTGAAGGGCCGCGAGCAGTTCCGGCCTATCGCGCCGATGGTGCGGGCGGAGCGTTTCGCGGACATCTTCGACGGCGTGTTCCCGAGCCCGTACATGCTGTTCGTGCACAAGGTGCGCGAGTCCTGGAAGGACCGCATCCCGGCGGTCGTGCACGTCGACGGGACCGCGCGCGTGCAAACCGTGCACACCGACACCGAGCCGCTGGTCGCCGAGATGCTGGCCGAGTTCGAGAAGCTGACCGGCTTGCCCGTGGTGGTCAACACCTCGCTCAACACGGCGGGACGGCCCATGGTGGACACTCCCAGGGAGGCCATGGAGCTGTTCGGTTCGGCGCCGGTCGACATGCTGGCGTTGGGGCCGTTCGCGGTGTACAGAACCTCGGTGTTCGCGGGCGGATCGCGGGGAGGCGGTCGATGACCGCCCCCGGAGTCACCGTCGTCGTCCCGACGGTGGGGCGTCCGAGCTTGAGGGCTCTGCTGACCGCGCTCGCGTCCGCGGACCGCGCCCCGTCGAGCGTCTTCGCAGAGCGCGCCCCGTCGGGCGTCTTCGCAGAGCGCGCCCCGTCGAGCGTCGAGATCCTGGTCGTCGACGATCGCGCCGACCGCCGCGAGCCGCTGGTCGCGCCGGGCGCGAAGGTGCTCACCGGGCGGGCCGCGGGCCCCGCCGCAGCGCGCAACGCCGGCTGGCGGGCCGCCCGGCACGAGTGGGTCGCGTTTCTCGACGACGACGTCGAGCCCGACCCGGACTGGCTGATGCGGCTCGCCGACGACGTGGCCGCGGCCGGGCCGGACGTGGGCGGCATCCAAGGCCGGGTGCGTGTGCCGCTGCCGGAGCACCGCCGGCCGACCGACTGGGAACGCGTCACGGCCGGGCTCGCCGGCGCCGAGTGGATCACCGCGGACATGGCCTACCGGCGGGCCGCGCTGGAGCAGGCCGGAGGGTTCGACGAGCGATTCCCCCGGGCGTTCCGGGAGGACGCCGAGCTGGCGTGCCGGGTGCGGCAGGCGGGCTGGCTGCTCGCCCGCGGCCGCCGGACCGTCACGCACCCGGTACGGCCGGAGAGCCCCTGGGTCAGCGTCCGCACCCAGCGCGGCAACGCGGACGACGCGCTGCTGCGCCGCCTCTACGGTCCGCGCTGGCGGGCCATGCTAGGCGTACCGCCGGGGCGCCGACCTCGGCACGCCGCCATCACCGCCGCGGCGGCCGGCGCGATCGGGGCCGTCGTGGCCGGCATGGTCACCCGGCGGCGCGGTTGGTTCGCGAGTGCCGCCACCGCGGCGGCGGTCTGGGCCGCGGGCACGGCCGCGTTCGCGGCCGCCCGCATCGCGCCCGGACCGCGCGACCGGCGCGAGGTCGTCACGATGGTGCTCACCAGCGCCGCCATCCCGCCGGCCGCGACCGCGCACTGGCTGCGCGGCTGGGCCCGGGGGCGAGGGGCGAAGCCGCTGGTGCCGGCGCTGGAGGCGCGGCGGTGACCAGTCTCTTCGACGCGGTGCTCTTCGACCGGGACGGGACGCTGATCGTCGACGTGCCGTACAACGGCGATGCGCGGCTGGTCGAGCCGATGCCGGGCGCGCGGGCCGCACTCGATCGGCTCCGCGCGGCGGGCCTGCGGCTCGGCGTGGTGACCAACCAGTCCGGGCTGGCCCGCGGCCGGTTCACCGGTGAGCAGTTGGCCGCCGTCAACGCCCGCGTCGAGGCGCTGCTCGGCCCGTTCGACACCTGGCAGGTCTGCCCGCACGACGACGCCGACGGCTGCCGGTGCCGCAAACCGGCGCCTGGCCTTGTCGAACGGGCCGCCGCGGCGCTCGGCACCACGCCGGCGCGTTGCGTCGTCGTGGGCGACATCGGCCGTGACATGGCGGCCGCCGCGGCGGCCGGCGCCACCGGGATCCTCGTACCGACCGCGGTCACGCTGCCGGCGGAGGTCGCCGCCGCGCCCGCCGCCGTTGCCGACCTGCGCGCCGCCGCTGACCTGATCCTGCAGCGGGAGGCCCTGGTCATGCCGGCGCCGCGGGCGCGCCGGGCGGGGACCGTGCTGGTGGTGCGGTCCGACGCCGCCGGCGATGTACTGCTCACCGGCCCGGCGGTGCGCGCCGTAGCGGCCGGCGCCGCCCGGGTCGTGCTGCTGTGCGGGCCGCGTGGCCGGGCGGCCGCGGATCTGCTGCCCGGCGTCGACGAGGTCATCGAATGGCGGCTGCCATGGATCGACCCGGAGCCCGGACCCTTCGACGCCCACGAGATCGAAGCGCTCGCGGGAAGATTGGCCGCGACCGGTGCCGGCGAGGCCGTCGTCTTCACGTCGTTCCACCAGTCCGCGTTGCCGCTCGCGCTGGTGTTGCGGATGGCGGGTGTCGGCCGGATCACCGCGATCAGCGACGACTACTCGGGTTCGCTGCTGGACGTGCGCCACCGCGTGCCGGCGGGCGTGCCCGAGGCCGAACGCGCGCGCTCGGTGGCCGCGGCCGCGGGCTTCGCCCTGCCGCCCGGCGACGACGGCGCCCTGCGGGTCACGGTGCCGGCCGTTCCTCGGGGCGACTACGTCGTCGTGCATCCCGGGGCCTCCGTCGAAGCGCGGGCATGCCCGCCCGAGGTCATCCGGGGAATCGTCGCCGCGCTGGAGGACGCGGGTCATCGCGTCTTGGTCACCGCCGGTCCGGGGGAGCGGGAGCTGGCTTCCTCGGTCGGCGGCGAGCAGGCGGGCCGTACCTCGTTTGCGGAGCTCGCCGAGCTGCTCGCCGGAGCGGCCTGCGCCGTGGTCGGCAACACCGGGCCCGCGCATCTGGCCGCGGCCGTCGGCACGCCCGTCGTCAGCCTGTACGCGCCGACCGTCCCGTTCGGACAGTGGGGTCCCTACCGCGTACCCCACGTGCGGCTCGGTGACGCGGCGGCCGCCTGCCGGGACACCCGGGCGACGCGCTGCCCGGTACCCGGCCATCCCTGCCTGTCCACGGTGGATCCGATCGCCGTCCTGGACGCGGTCCGGCGGCTCGGCGTGCGGGCGCCCACCGGGTTCGTCACGGAAGGTAGGGCCGCGTGAACATCCTGCTCTGGCACGTACACGGTTCCTGGACGACGTCCTTCGTCCACGGCAAGCACCGCTACCTGGTGCCGGTGAACGACGCCCGCGACGCCTGGGGCCGCGGCCGCGCCCGCACCTTCGACTGGCCGCCGTCGGTCGAGGAGGTCGGACCGGACCGGTTCGCCGAGGCGGATGTCGCCATCGTTCAGCGCCCGGAAGAGCTCGACCTGCTGCCAGGTGGCGTGCCGAAGATCTACGTCGAGCACAACACCCCGAAGGGCGACGTGCCCCACTCCCGGCACCCGATGGCCGACCGCGACGACCTTGTCATCGCGCACGTGACCCACTTCAACGAGCTGTTCTGGGACACCGGCGGCACCCGTACCACGGTCATCGAACACGGCATCGTCGAGCCCGCGGCGCGCTGGACCGGCGAGCTCGACCGGCTCGCCGTGGTCACCAACGAGCCGCTGCGGCGCGGCCGGGTGACCGGTACGGACCTGTTCCCCCGATTCGCCGCGGTGGCACCGCTCGATGTCTTCGGCATGGGCGTCGCCGGCCTGGCGGGCGACCGGATCACCGCCTACGACGACCTACCGCAGGCCCGGATGCATGCCGCCGTCGCGCAACGGCGGGCCTACCTGCACCTCTGCCGGTGGACATCGCTCGGCCTGAGCCTGATCGAGGCCATGCAGATGGGCATGCCCGTCGTCGCGCTGGCCACCACGGAGGCGGTCGCCGCCGTACCACCCGGCGCGGGCGTGCTCGCCACCCGCGTCGACACGCTCGTCGAGGCCGCGCAGTGGCTGATCGACGAGCCCGAGCAGGGGTGCCTGCTCGGCACTCGGGCCCGCGAGGTGTCCCTGGCCCGCTACGGCCTGGACCGGTTCCTCGCGGACTGGGACCGACTGTTGGAGGAGGAAACATGCGCTTAGCGATGATCTCCGAGCACGCCAGCCCGCTGGCCGCGCTCGGCGGCACCGACGCGGGCGGCCAGAACGCCCACGTCGCCGAGCTCTCCGCGGCGTTGTCCGCGCAGGGCCACGAGGTGCGTGTCTACACCCGCCGCGACAGCTTGGATCAGCCCACCGTCGTGCCGACCGGTGGCTATGACGTGGTACACGTCCCGGCCGGTCCGCCGGTCTCGCTCCCGAAAGACGAGCTGCTGCCGTACATGGGCGCCTTCGCCGACTGGATGGCCGCGGAGTGGCGGACCGGTTGGCTGCCCGAGGTGGCGCACGCCCACTTCTGGATGAGCGGGCTGGCCACGGTCACCGCGGGGCGGGCCTGCGACGTTCCGGTCGTGCAGACGTTCCACGCGCTCGGCTCGGTCAAGCGCCGGTACCAGGGCGCCGCCGACACCAGCCCGGCCCACCGGATCGCGTACGAGCGGGTCCTCGGCCGGACGGTCGACCGGGTGATCGTGCAGTGCCAGGACGAGATCCGCGAACTGGTCCAACTCGGCGTGCCGCGGCGGCGGATGGCGCTCGTCCCGTCCGGCGTGAACACCGAGCGTTTCCGCCCCGACGGCCCGGCCGAGCCGCGCTCGCAGCGGCCCCGCATCCTCTCCGTGGGCCGGCTGGTCGAGCGGAAGGGCTTCGAGGACCTCATCTGCGCGATGGTCGGCGTCCCCGGCGCGGAGTGCGTGATCGTCGGCGGCCAGCGGGGCGACGACCCGTACGCCCGCAAGCTGCGTCGCCTCGCCCAGCGCTGCCGGGTCGGCGACCGCGTACGGCTGGTCGGCGCGGTGGCCGCCGGCGACATGCCGCGCTGGTACCGCTCCGCCGACGTGCTCGCCGCGGCGCCGTGGTACGAGCCCTTCGGCCTCACCCCGCTCGAGGCGATGGCGTGCGGAGTCCCGGTGGTGGCCACCGCGGTCGGCGGCCTCACCGACACCGTCGTGGACGGCATCACCGGCGATCTCGTCCCGCCGCGGGAGCCGCGCGCGCTCGGCGTCGCGCTCCGCCGGCTGATCACCGACGACGTGCGCCGGTTCTCCTACGCGGCTGCCGCCCTGGACCGGGCCGGCCATTCCTACTCGTGGCGCCGTGTCGCCACCCAACTCTCCGCGGTCTACGCGGCCGTGGCCGGTCTCACCCTTGCCGGCGACCCCACACGTGAGGCGGTGGCTTGATGAACGACCCCGAACTGTCCCCCTTGGACCTCCACCTGAGCGGCCTCGCGGAGGCGCTGCTGCCCTTTCGTACGCAGGCCGCCGTGCTCGCCCGCTGGGGCGCCGACCTGGCCTGGCACCTGGGCCGAGGCGGGCGCCTGCTGATCGCGGGGAACGGTGGCAGCGCCGCCGAGGCGCAACATCTGGCCGCGGAGTTGGTAGGCCGGCTGCGCGAGGACCGGGCGCCGCTGTCCGCGATCGCGCTGACCCCGGACTCGTCGGCGGTCACGGCGATCAGCAACGACTACGGCTTCGAGGAGGTCTTCGCCCGCCAGGTACGCGCGCACGGCCGCCCCGGCGACATCCTGCTGGTGATGTCGACCAGCGGCCGCAGCCCGAACCTGGTCGCCGCGGTACGCGCCGCCGCAGTGACCGGCATGCGGGCCTGGGCCCTGGTCGGGCCGGGTCCCAGCCCGGTCGCGGACGCCTGCGACGAGGCGTTGTGCTGCCCGTCCGGCGACAGCCAGGTGGTCCAGGAACTGCACCTGGTCTCGGTGCACGTCATGTGCGAGTACGTCGACCGCACGCTCCCGGCCGTACTGGGGAAGGCCCCGGACCGGGTGGGGGTGTTGTCGTGAGCCGCCCGCTGCTGGTCGTGGTGGGCGATACGCTGCTCGACCGCGATGTCGAGGGCCGCGTGCAGCGGGTCGCCCCGGACGCGCCCGCGCCCGTGCTGGACGAGGAGTCGGTCACCGACCGGCCCGGCGGCGCCGGCCTGGCCGCCATGCTCGCCACCGGCCACGGGTCCGACGTCGCGCTGGTCACCGCACTCGCCGACGACGCCGGCGGTGCGCGGCTCAGCGAGTTGCTCACCGCCGCCGGCGTCGAGGTGTACGCGCTGCCCGTGCCCGGCGCCACGGCGGAGAAGGTGCGGCTGCGCGCCCAGGGCCAGGTCCTGCTGCGCCTGGACCGCGGCGGTACGGCGGCCCCGCCGCCCGGCGACGTGCCCGGCGCGGCCCTCGCCGTCCTGCGGGACGCCTCCGCGATCCTGGTCAGCGACTACGGCCGCGGTATCGCCCGGCACCCGCAGCTGCGCGAGGCCATCGAGCACGCTAAGGCGCCCGTGGTCTGGGATCCGCACCCGAACGGCCCGCCGCCCGTGCCCGGTGTCCGGCTGGTCACGCCGAACGAGGCCGAGGTCCGCCGGCTCGCCGGCGACGCGGGCGGCGGCTCCACCTTGACCGTTGCCCAGCGCGCCGGCCACCTGCTGCGGCAGCGGTGGCGGGCGGGCGCCGTCGCCGTGACGATCGGCGCGGGCGGTGCGATCCTCTGCCACGCCGGGCCGACGCCCCTGGTGGTGCCCGCACCGGCGACATCGGACGGTGACACGTGCGGCGCCGGCGACCGGTTCGCGACGAGCGCGGCGCTCGCCCTGGCATCCGGTGCGTTGGTGTCGGAGGCGGTGCAGGACGCAGTCACCGCGGCCACCGCCTACGTGACCGCGGGCGGGGTGGGTGCGGCGCTGGCACCGGCGCAGGCACCGGCCGGCGCGAAGGACGCCGGTCGCGTGCTTGCCGAGGTACGGGCGCGGGGCGGAACGATCGTCGCCACCGGCGGCTGCTTCGACCTCTTGCACGTCGGCCACGTCGCGACCCTGCAGGCCGCCCGCAAGCTGGGGGACTGCCTCATCGTCTGCCTCAACTCCGATGCGTCCGTCCGTGCCCTCAAGGGGCCGGACCGGCCACTGACGTCCCAGGTGGACCGGAGCCGCGTGCTCGCCGCGCTCGACTGCGTCGACGCGGTGGTGATCTTCGAGGAACCGACGCCCGAGGCGGTGCTGTCCTGGCTCCGCCCGGACATCTGGGTCAAGGGCGGCGACTACGCCGACGGCGGCCCGGACCTGCCCGAGGCCGAGCTCGTCCGGCGGTGGGGCGGCCAGACCGTCATCGTCCCGTACGTCGACGGGCGGTCCACCACGCGCACCATCGCCGCCGCCCGGGGCCACCTCCACAACCAGGGAGCGAAATGACCGACATCAACACCATGACCGTATTGGTCACCGGCGGGTCCAGCGGCCTCGGCGCCGCGGTGGTCGACGCCGTGCTCAAGGCGGGCGGACGCCCGTACGTGATCGACCGGCAGCCGCCCGCCGACGGCGTCCCGTGGGTCGAGTGCGACCTCGCCGACACCCGCGCCGCCGAGGCGGCCACCCGCGAGGTCATCGCGCAGGCCGGCGTGCTGACCGGCGTCGTCACGGCGGCCGGCATGGACGTACCGGGCGCGCTCGCCGACGTGCCGGGCGAGACGTGGGACCGCATCGTCACCATCGACCTGCTCGCCACGGCCGCGGTCGTCCGGGCGGCGATCCCCGCGCTGACGAAGTCGCACGGCACGGTCGTGACCATCGCGTCCACGCTGGGCATGAAGGCGGTCAGCGACGCGACCGCGTACTGCGCCGCGAAGTTCGGCGTGGTCGGCTTCACCCGGGCACTGTCCGCGGAGCTGGCCGGGCAGGTCGGCGTCACGCTCGTGATCCCGGGTGGGATGCGGACGAAGTTCTTCGACGACCGCGATGAGCGGTACAAGCCCGGCCCGGACGCGATCCTCAACGACCCGGCGAACGTGGCCGGCGCGATCATGTTCGCGCTCAACCAGCCGGCCGGCTGCGTCGTACGCGAGCTGGTCATCGCCGCGGAGACGGAGACGTCGTACCCGTGATCCTGGTCTTGCGCGCGCTCGGCGTCGGCGACCTGGCCGCCGCGGTCCCGGCCCTGCGCGGCATCCGGGCCGCCTTCCCGGCCCGGACGCTCGCACTCGCGGCGCCGGCCTGGCTGGCGCCGCTGGTCGACCTGATCGGCGGCGTCGACCGGGTCGTGCCGACGGACGGGCTGGCGGCACGGCGCTGGCCCATCGAACCGCCCGAGGTGGCGATCAACCTGCACGGCCGAGGGCCGGAGTCGCACCGCCTGCTGATGGCCGCCGAACCGCAGATGCTGTGGGCGTTTGCCAACGCCGACGCCGGGCATCTCGACGGTCCGGGCTGGACCGAGGAGGAACACGAGGTGCAACGCTGGTGCCGGCTGGTCGGTCACTACGGTGTGTACGCCGATGCGTCCGATCTCTCCCTGGCAGTGCCGCCACCGGCCGTGCGTGCCGGTCTCACGATCGTCCATCCGGGCGCGAAGTCACCGTCGCGGCGCTGGCCGGCGGCGCGCTACGCGGCCGTCGCCAAGGCCCTCGCCGAGCGCGGGCATCGCGTGGTGGTCACCGGTTCTGCGGGGGAGAGAGACATCGCGGTACGGGTCGCCCGCGACGCCGGACTGCCCCCGAGGTCGGTGCTGGCCGGCCGGACCGGCGTCGGTGAGCTCGCCGCACTGGTCGCGCACGCCCGGCTGCTCATCAGCGGCGACACCGGCGTCGCGCACCTGGCGACCGCGTACGGGACGCCGTCGGTGGTGCTGTTCGGCCCGATGCCGCCTCGGCGCTGGGGACCTCCGCCCGGCCGCCCGTACCATCGCGCGATCTGGCATGGCACCAGGGCCGACCGCGGCGACGCGCCCGGAGCGCCCATCCACCCGGCCCTGCTGGCGATCGGGGTCGACGAGGTCCTGGCCGCGGCCGACGAGGTGGAACGGGCCCGCCATGCGGTTGCGGCGCAGTGATCTCGGCAAGCCCGGCTACGGCCGGCGCCGGGCCGGCACGGGCTTCGCCTATCTCTACCCCGATGGTTCCGTGCTGAAGGACGCGGAGACGATCGCGCGGATCAAGGCACTAGTCATCCCGCCGGCCTGGACGGACGTGTGGATCTGTACCGATCCCCGGGGGCACATCCAGGCCACCGGCACCGACGCGGCCGGCCGCAAGCAGTATCTCTACCACCGGGTGTGGCGCAGCACGCGGGACGAGGCCAAGTTCGACCACGCGCTCGAGGTGGCCGAGAAGTTGCCCGAGATGCGCGACCGGCTCCGCCACGATCTCACTCATGAGCGGGGGCTGACCAAGGCGCGGGTGCTGGCTGCCATCGTCCGGCTGCTCGACATGGGCATGTTCCGGGTCGGCAGCGACCATTACGCCCAGCGCGACGAGGACCCGTCGTACGGCCTCTCCACGCTGCGGCCGGAGCACGTACGGACCCGGGGCGGCTGCATGGTGCTGGAGTTCCCCGGCAAGGGTGGCGTCGAGCACGCCACCACGGTGGACGACGGCGAGGTCTGCGCGGTCCTCAAGGATCTGAAGCGGCGCCGCCAGGACGAGCGGCGACTGTTCGCGTACTGGAACCGGTCCACGCGGCGCTGGCACGAGGTGCGCGCCGACGAGATCAACGCGTACCTGAAGGAGATCAGCGGCGAGCAGATGAGCGCCAAGGACTTCCGCACCTGGCAGGGCACAGTCAAGGCGGCCGAGGAGCTGGCCACCGAGGGGCCGCAGCCGACCCAGTCCAAGCGCAAGAAGGCGGTGTCCATGGCGATGAAGGAGGTCGCGGAGATGCTCGGCAACACGCCGGCCGTGGCCCGCGCCTCGTACGTCGACCCGCGCGTCATCGATCTCTATCACGAGGGCAAGGTGGCCGAGGTGCCCACGGGGGAAACGCCAGAGGAGGCGGTCCTCGACCTGCTCGCCGAGGATTGAACCGGCCGCTCCCGGATGACCAAGGACGAGTTGGTCGACGCCATCCAGAAGGCGAACGCGTCGGCCAGCCGCAGAGCCCTGGACTCGGAGCGGGACCGCTGACGCCCCGAGGCACTTGATTGCCCGGCCGGCCGCCGATGGTGGGGCGCGCACCTTTCGGGAGGCGCGGGGTAGTGGCCGGTCATGGCGACGATGACCGCGTCCCGTGCCGGCGCCTGACGGATTGTGCGCCATTCGCTGGAGCCTTGCCGACCGGCCATAGATTGCGGATAGTCAATGTCCACAATTTCGGGGACGTGAGCTCCGTGCGTAAACGTCTGCCCCTTGCCATCGCCGCAGCGGCGGCCCTACTCTTGCCCGCCGCCCCGGCCCTCGCCGCACCCACCGTGGACACGACGCCGCCGCAGGTCCGCTCGGTCGAGGTGGCACAGTCTGCGGTCACGGTGTCCGGCCTGCAGACCGTGCTGGTCACAGTCCGCGTACGGCTCACCGACGACACCGGCGTGGAGGTCGTCAGTTCGCCCGGGATCGGCTACTGGCCGGTCGTCTCCTTCGCCCCGACGCTGAGCGCCTACGCGTTGCTCGCGCTCACCGAGGGAACGCCGCAGGACGGCATCTGGACCGGGCAGGTCGCGGTCACGTCGGCCTGGAAGGGGACCGTGCAAGCGAATCGGGTGGCCGCGTACGACGCAGGCGCGATGAACCTCCTGGATGTCGACCCGCGCACCGTCGTCGACACCGCAAGCATCGTGGTCA
>DASYTU010000281.1:0-5826 GCA_036001925.1 Actinoplanes sp. | reverse complement strand
GGTGTCGCGTTGGTGCCGACCGCGTGACCGTCCAGATCGGACGGTCACACGGTCGGCGGGGGTGAGCAGGGCACGGTAGGCTATTGCGTCCGGTATGCGCGGATGATCGTTTGGTCCAGTTGGCTGCCGGCGTCGCCCGAGACCCGGACCCGTAGTGAAACGGGCCGGCCCACCTCGACGGTCGGCAGCGTCGCGACGAAGCGGTCAGCGTCGCGTACGACGGCCGGGACCGCTCGCCAAATTGTGCCGTCGTCGGTGGACATCCACAGCTCGAACGCCACTATGCGTTGGGCCGGAACCCCGACGGCTTGCCGTACGGTGAAGCTTGCTTCGTCGCCGTTCGGGCGGTTGACATCGTTCAGGGGCAGGGCGTAGTCGACGGATAGCAGCCGCACCGGGACACTGTCGGTCCCGTCCGGCCCGCTGGAGCGGAACGTCCAGGTGGTGCTGACCCGCGTGGAGATCGGTAGTACCGCGCCGGCACCGAGGTCGTACGTGAGCCGGTAGGTGGCCGCCTCGGCTGGGATCGTGAAGTCGGCGGACGCGCCGGTCACCTGCGCGATCTTGCGGCCGTTACGCTGGAGCGTCAGCGTTCGGGTGGTGCTCTCCTCCCATCGGGTATCACCGGTCAAGCAGCTGAATCGCTGGTGCTGGTCGGCCAGCTCGACGAGTTCGACGTGCAGGTTTCCGCTGGTGCGGCGGATCGGCCGGGGCGCGCACTCGCTCGGCGAGGGCTGCGGATCGTCGTACCAGTCCGGTCGCAGCGGCTGGCGCACCCACGTTTTCTCCTGACGGCTGCCCGGCGCGTGCCGCCGGAACGACTCCTGGGTGACGACCGGGCTGAAGTCGACCGGCACGTCGGAGTAGAAGGCCTCGTCCAGCCACGAGATGCCCGAAGTGACGTAGTCGGTGCGGGTGAACGGCAGGCTTTGGCTGTCGTTCTCCACGGCGAGGGCACCCTCTGGGGACAGGCCGTAGCGCTTGTGGCCGGTGCTGCTGGCCGGGGTGTCCAGGCGGTGGAACCGCTGGTCGATGCGGGCCAATCTGGCCTGCTCGGCGGCTGACACCCGGTACGCCGGGTCGGCCGGCACGGTCCCGCCGAGCGAGCGCATCAGGTCGTAACGCCGCCGGTCCGGCATCGTCCCGTCGAGGCTGAAGTACTCGTACGCGGCCAGCGCGCCGACCTCGACGCCCGGGATGGGGGCGGTGTACACCGCCTGCGCGCTCCAGTCGGCACCGACCCAGGCAAACAGTCCCGCCCACCACGGCTGCCCGCGCCGTGGTGTCTGCACGTAGAAGACCCCCATGGCGCTTGCTGTGGTGGCGACGCCTTCCACCGCGGCCGTCAGCGGCTGCGCCCGCGCACCGTCGAACACCAGCGTCGTGTCGGCGCCGACCACGACGTCGGGATCTCCGGCGAGCGATGTACGACCGGCGCCCTGGGTATCGTCGCCGACCATCCCTATCACGGCGTAGCGGCCCTTTGGTACCCGCAGGCTGACCAGCCCGTCGCCCGCGATCGACGCGCCGGTCTCGAGCAGCACCGGATCATCGATGTTGATCACGCTGACGTAACCGTAGAAGGCGCCCCTCGGCGTGCCGGGCAGCGCGGTCGCCCGCACCGTCAGGGTGTACGTCGGCGGTTCGACATAGAACGCCACCGGATTTCGCAGCTCGCGTGTGCCTGCGCGGGCCGTCACCGTGCCGACGAACAGTCCGAACCGGCTGGCCAGCCGATCCTGGTCGACGCGGAGGACAGCGGAGCCGGTCTGACCCGGTTCCAGCGTCAGGGTGATCGCCGACAGGCCGACGACGTCCTCGGGCAGCGCCTGACCGTATCGGTCGGTGACGTTGACGGCCAGCGTGAGGGTGACCGGCTCGGCGCCGGTGTTTACCCAGCTCAGCGCGGCGTCGGTGGTGCCGGACTGCGGGTACGGAAGGATGCCGAGGTTGACCACGTTACGGCCGGCGGCCGGTGCGCCCATCGCCGACGGGATATCCAGCCGTCCGCCGCCGACGGCGTACGCGTCGCCGCCCCGCGCGGGATCGGCGCTCGCGACGAGTCCGGCCTTGAGCTGTCCCCCCCGCCAGGCCAGGTACCGCTGCTTGAGGATCGCCGCGGCACCAGCCGCATGCGGCGTGGCCATCGACGTTCCCGAGGCGGCTGTGTATCGCTCGTCGATGACGCGACCCATCGCGGTGCCCGCCGCACGGGCCGAGATGATGTCCACTCCGGGCGCCACGATCTCGGGCTTGATCCAGCGAGTGTTGATCAGCGGCCCCCGGCTGGAGAAGTCGGCGAGGGTGTCCGTGCCGTCGACCGCCCCGACGGTCAGCGCGGTCGACGCCGCACCGGGTGCACCGACCGTGCCCTCGTGCGGCCCCGAGTTGCCCGCCGCGGCGACGAACAGGGCGCCGGTGCGGTAACTGAGGGCATCGACCGCGGCCGACAGGGGGTCGTTGCCGTCGCTGTACTCGAAGGTGCCCAGACTCATGTTGACCACCTGTGCGCGCGGAGCGGCCCATTCCATCGCGGCGATCAGCCAGGACTCCTCGCCCCAGCCGTACGCGTTGAGCACCTTGCCCACCAGCAGCCGAGCGTCCGGTGCGACGCCACGATGGCGGCCCTTCGAGGCGGCGCCGCTGCCGGCGATGGTCGCCGCCACGTGCGTGCCGTGGCCGTTCCGGTCGACCGCGTCGGCGTCGTCGGTGAAGTTGACGCTCTCGGTGACCCGGCCGGCCAGGTCCGGGTGGCTGGCATCCACCCCGGTGTCCAGCACCGCCACCCGCACGCCGGCGCCGGTGTACCCGGCCTGCCAGGCGTCGGGAGCGCCGATCTGGGTCAGATTGGCATCCACGGTCGACGAGTCGGGTTCAGTGGTCGCCTTCACCCGCCGGTCCAGCCAGATCCGCCGCACACCACCCGCTCCCGGAGCGGCCAGCGCCGGCAGTGCCCGGCGAAACGTCGCCGACTCCGCCTTCGACTGGCGCCCGGCGAGCGCCTGGATGCTGGTGAGCGACCGTTGGTTGCGCAGCGCGGCGCCGAACGGCGCGGTACGCGAATTCGCCTCACCGGCGTACTGAACGATCAGCGGAGTGTAAGTCGCGCGCCTGTCGTCGTACCCGTTCTGGATCAACGCCGTCACGTCGAACAACGCCGGATCCAGCACCTTCCGGACCAGCCCGGCCGCGTCGGCGGGGATCACCCTGACGTGCCCGTCCCGGCCGCACTCCCGCCACAACGTGCGTCCCCGGAAGGCCGGACGGACGCTGACCGACGGGCACCCCGGCCCATCGCCACGGACGGAGACCACATCGCCGGTCGCCAGGGTGACCGTGTACGTGGCTCGCGCCGGTAGCGCAAACGCCGGGTCGGCCGCGCCCATCGCCGGCCGCACTCCAGGCGCGGCGGTGAAGACGGCGGCAGTCGCCAGCAGCAGGACGCCGACGGACGGTAGTCGCTTCATCGGGGCCGACACCTCCGTTGAGAACTCGAAGCCCTACCGGTCTCACGCCAGAGCCAGGCACTGCGTTGCATCCGTCCAGAAGGATGTCTCGCACAATCGGTGCGGCCGACGATGCAACCACACGATGGCCGCGGGCGTGACTTGCCAAAAAGGGGGGTCGAGCGTGCCGGACAGCGACAGTTTCGACGCGTTCTACCGCGGCACCCGCCAGCGACTCTTCGACTGTCTGGTCGGCATCACCGGCAATCGGGCCGAGGCGCAGGACGTCGTGCACGAGGCGTACGCACGGGCTTGGCAGCGGTGGCAGACGGTAGGCGACTACGCCGACCCGGAGGCGTGGGTACGCACCGTGGCCCGGCGACTGGCCGTAAGCCAGTGGCGACGCGCGCGGTCCGCCCTGCGCGCGCACCGGCGGACAGGACCCACGCCACCGGTACGGGGTCCGGATGTCGAGCTCATGACGCTGGTGGCCGCGCTCGGCAAACTACCCATGAAGCAGCGCGAGGCGATCGTGCTGCATCACCTGATGGGTCTGCCCGTCACGCAGATTGCCCGAGAGATCGGCGCCCCCGAGGGCACGGTCAAGGCGCGTCTGGCCCGGGGTCGCCAGGCGCTGGCCGCGCTACTCGCGGTCGACCTGCCGGAGGAGAGCCATGTCTGATCCGATCGATACCGCACTCCAGAGACTGCGGGATCAGAAGCCGCCCGGCGGTTTCGCCTCCGCCGACGCGGTCCGCCGACGCGGCATCCGCCGGACGTACCGGCAGATCGTAGCCGCCGGTGTCGCCGTGCTAGCCATTGCCGGCGGTGTGGTGACCTGGGCCGAAACCCACACAGACCGGCGGACCCCGCCGGTGACCACGTCACCGACGCCCAGCCCGTCGGGCACGCCCTCGGCGACCACGTCACCGACGCCCAGCCCGTCGGGCACGCCCTCGGCCGCGCCGCCCGTGGCGCTCACCCCGGCGATGTTCCTGACCGCCGCCGATCTGGGAGCTGGGGACTTGGTGATCGGGCAGGCCGGCGAGGTCGGCCGTGACCTGTGGATGTGGCAGGACATCTGCAAGCCGTACCGTCGAGCCGACTACCCATCGCTTGCCAAGCGGGCGCAGATGGACTGGCGGGACTTCAGTCGGACCGGCGGCTACGGGGCCGGTTTCCAGATGATCGAGCGGTACGAGCCGGGCGTTGGGCCGCGCAACTTTGACGACGTACGCGCCCGGCTGCGCGACTGCGCCGGTCAGCAGACCCCCGACCCCGCCATCGGCAACCTGCCGTTGCGGTGGACCCTGGTGGCAAACGGCTTCGCAGGGGATGACGCGGTGCTCGCCAAGAAAGAGGTGCTACTGGAGGGTGGACGGGTCCGGGTGAGCTTCGCCGTGGCCGTACGGGTGGGGGACCTGGTCAGCACGGTATGGCTGGATGACGTCACCAGCGAGGCGATCGCCCGGGATATCGCCGTGAAGGCCGCCGCCCGCCTGCGGTGAGCTCTACTCACGAGCGCGGCCAAGAGGTGCCCTGGCGCTTGGCCGACTTCAACGACCGGCTGGTGCTAGGGCACGATGAGCGAGGCGGAGCTGGGCCTGATCCGTTCCCGGCTCGCCGCGGGTCTGCCGCACAAGCAGGTCGGCTACTCCGGCACTCGACCGCTCGCGCCCAGGGCGGTCCGGGCCCAGGATGAGTGCATGGAAGTACTCGTCGTCGTGCAGGATCCGGCCGAGTACCGCGCGGCGATCGACGCCTGGCGTCGCACGGCCACCGTGGTGCGGGAGTTGCCGCCCTGGGTGGCGCTGGCCGAGCCTCGCGGAGAGGTGCCGGACGTGCCCGGCACCCGCTGGTACACCGGAGCCGTGCCGCCGGACGTCTTGCTCACGCTGGCGCCGGCAGCCCGGCTGTTCATCGCCGCC
This sequence comes from Actinoplanes sp., assembly GCA_036001925.1. GTDB lineage: Bacteria > Actinomycetota > Actinomycetes > Mycobacteriales > Micromonosporaceae > Actinoplanes. The sequence goes on along the minus strand of DASYTU010000281.1, from coordinate 452 downwards.
TGGCGGGATTGGCAGGCCCCCAAGGAGCGGCACGGCGAGGGGCTGTCCCGGGATGCACCGGGCCACCTTCCGCCGGATCGGCCGGCGGACAGAGACGCGTGACGATACTGCGACATCCCGGTCACACGGCCCCCTGGATAACTGGCGCCGGGACGAACACGTTGTCCCACGTCAGCAATGAGGGGAAGCAGGATGGCCGGCGACCTGGACATGACCGAGCACGCGGTGTGAGCGCCCTTCGGTCTCCACACGAGTGTCCCGCCGATCGTCGTCAACGGTGCGCCCGCGCAGCCTCGCGCCTGCACGCTCAATGGGTGTCGGTCAGCGGGCGGCCGACGTATCGGATGCCGTTGGCTTGGATGTGGCCGGCGTCGATGGCGGTCTGCTCGTCGGCGGCGGTGACGCCGGAGAGGTCGGGGAAGAAGTAGGGTCCGCGGGCGAGCTGCCGGGTG
>DASYTU010000280.1:0-6995 GCA_036001925.1 Actinoplanes sp. | reverse complement strand
ACGCGGCCGCGGCCGTGCACGCCGACCTGACCGGCGCGTTGTTCTGCCACCCGTACGACGACCCGGACATGGTGGCCGGCAACGGCACGCTCGGCCTCGAGCTGCTCGAGCAGATCCCGGACGGCTTCGACACGGTCCTGGTCGCGGTCGGCGGGGGCGGTCTGATCGCCGGCGTGACGGCGGCACTAGGCGAGCACGCGCGCGTCGTCGCGGTCGAGCCGGTCACGTGCGCCTCGCTGCACGAGGCGATGGCCGCCGGCAGGCCGGTCGACGTTCCGGTCTCGGGCGTGGCCGCGGACTCGCTGGGTGCGCGCCGAGTTGGGCGGATCGGGTACGAGGTGACCACGGCCGCCGGCGTCGCGAGCTTGCTGGTCGACGACCGGGCGATCGTCGAAGCCCGCCGGCAGCTCTGGGAGGAATACCGCATCGTGGTCGAGCACGGCAGTGCGGCCGCGCAGGCCGCATTGACGTCGGGTGCTTACGTTCCGGCCGGCGGTGAGCGCGTCGTGGTGCTGCTCTGCGGGGCGAACACCGACCCGGCGGACCTGGCCTAGGTCGACGGCCGGTTGGCGCGGCCCGGATGGTGCAACGACCCGGCCACGAAGCTCGGCGCGAGCGACGTGAACAGCCCGAACACCGCGAAGGCGGTGAATGCGCTGGCGGCCGCCACCGCGTACCCGGCGCGGTCGTGCCCGGCGACCCGGATCCGCTGCGGGCGGTAACGCGGCCGCACGTCGGGCGTGACCACCGTCTCGGGCACCGCCGCGACCGCGCTCAACGCCAACAAGACCAAAAAAGACATAGGGGGTACGCAGGGGAGCCGTCGCGAACCTTCGTGGCCGTGGCCGAGGAGCGCAGCTTCGCCGTACCGGAAAGCTCGGGGGTCGCGCGCTGCTCGCGCTGATCGACGACCACATCCGGTGACTTGCTTGTGACACTCGACTCCATCTCTGTGCATGGATGCCTCAACATCACGGGCGTATGGTCGATCGCGTACTTGAATTGTCAAGTGCAAGGGAGAGCAGTATGTCCGCTGGAATCCGGACGCGGGTGACCGTCCCGCTGAAGTTCGCCGACGGGTACTCGACCATGGCCGACGTGGTCACGTTCACCGGCCTGGCCGACGGCAAGGAGCACCTCGCGCTCGCCCTCGGCGACGTCCGGAACGCGGATGTCCCGCTGGTCCGGGCCCACTCCGAGTGCCTCACCGGCGACGTGTTCGGCAGCCTACGGTGCGACTGCGGACCCCAGCTGCGCGAGGCGGTCGAGCGGATCGCGAACGTCGGCGGCTACCTGCTCTACCTGCGCCAGGAAGGCCGTGGCATCGGCCTGTACGCGAAGCTGGACGCGTACGCGCTGCAAGATCGCGGCCTGGACACCTATGCGGCGAACCGGGCGCTCGGGCACGCCGACGACGAGCGGGACTACACCGCCGCGGCGCAGATGCTGACCGCACTCGGCGCGTCGGTGGTGGACTTGTTGACCAACAATCCGGACAAGCCAGCGCAACTGCGCTCTTTGGGCATCGATGTGCGTAGCGTGCTGCCGACGAAGGTGCACGCGTCCCAGGCCAACGTGCGCTACCTGCAGGCGAAGGTGTCGCACACCGCACACACGATCGATCTGCCGCTGGCCGTCTGAGGGTCACCGACGGGCTCTCGGTGACCGGTCAAGCCCGGCAGATCAGCTCGCCGTGGAGGATCGACAGCCAGCCGTCCGGGTCGGCGGCCCAGCGCTTCCACGCGTCCGAGATCCGTTGCAGGTCCCCGGTGGTGGCCGCGCCGGTCGCGACCGCTGTACGAGCCAGGTCGGACACCAAGACCCGTTCCGCCCACATGGTCCCCCACCACGCACGGTCGTCCGGGTTGCTGAAGCACCACGTGCTCGACGTCGCCGTCACGTCATCGAAGCCGGCGGCGTGCGCCCAGGAGAGCAGCCGGCGTCCCGCATCCGGCTCGCCGCCGTTGCCGCGGGCCACCCGCTCGTACAGATCCAGCCACTCCGCCAGTTCCGGCAACGCCGGGAACCAGGTGAACGCGGCGTAGTCGCTGTCGCGCACCGCGACGACGCCGCCGGGCTTCGCGACGCGGCGCATCTCGCGCAGGGCGCCCACCGGGTCGCCGACGTGCTGCAGCACCTGGTGCGCGTGTACGACGTCGAAGCCGCCGTCGGGGAGGTCCAGCGCGTGCACGTCGCCGATCGCGAAGTCGACCGTGGTGAGGCCGCGGCGGGCGATCTCGGCGCGCGCGAGGTCCAGCGCGGCGTCGGTGACCTCCAGCGCGGTGACCCGGCCCGGCGCGACGAGGGCCGCGAGGTCCGCCGTGATCGTGCCGGGCCCGCACCCGACGTCCAGGACGGTCTGCCCGGACGACAGGTACGGGAGGAGGTACGCGGCCGAATTCTCTGCGGTACGCCAGCGGTGCGAGCGCAGGACCGATTCGTGGTGCCCGTGGGTGTAGACCGCAGCCATGCTCCCAGGCTTACCGTGCTATCCCGTATTTCAGGAGAGCACTCCCAGCATGAGAGACGCTATCCGACCGGTCACGGTTGTGGCGGACGCCAGGCCGTACTTTTGAGCGCATGAGGATCGGCATCGTAGGCGCGACGGGACAGGTCGGCGGCGTCATGCGCCGCGTTCTGGCCGAGCGCCGGTTCCCCGTTGACCAGCTCCGGCTCTTCGCCTCCGCCCGCTCGGCCGGGCGCACCCTGCCCTGGCGAGACGGCGAAGTCTCCGTCGAGGACGCCGCGACGGCCGACTACCGCGGCCTTGACATCGTCCTGTTCTCCGCGGGCAAGGCCAGTTCCATCCAGTACGCGCCGCGCGTCGCGGAGGCCGGCGCGGTGGTCATCGACAACTCGTCGGCCTGGCGGATGGACCCCGAGGTCCCGCTCGTGGTGGCGGAGGTGAACGCCGACGCCGCGCGTCATCGTCCCCGGGGCATCATCGCCAATCCCAACTGCACGACGATGGCCGCGATGCCGGTGCTGCGCCCGCTGCACGACGACGCCGAGCTGGTGGCAATGGTCGCCACCACGTACCAGGCCGTGTCCGGCGCTGGCCTGGCCGGTGTCTCCGAGCTCGACGAGCAGGTCAAGAAGGTGGCCGACCGGGCCAGCGAGCTCACCCACGACGGCGGCGCGGTCGAGTTCCCGGCGCCGCGAACGTTCGCCCGCCCGATCGCGTTCAACGTCCTGCCGCTGGCCGGATCGATCGTCGAGGACGGCAGTGCCGAGACGGACGAGGAACAGAAGCTGCGCAACGAGAGCCGCAAGATCCTCGGCATCCCGCACCTCAAGGTTTCCGGCACCTGTGTCCGTGTTCCCGTCTTCACGGGCCACTCGCTGCAGGTGAACGCCCGCTTCGCCCGACCCATCACGCCGGATCGGGCGCGCCAGGTGCTGGCCGGCGCGCCCGGCGTGGAGCTGTCCGACATTCCCACCCCGCTGCAGGCGGCCGGCCGCGATCCCTCGTACGTCGGCCGGATCCGCGCCGATGAGACCGTCGAGAACGGCTTGGCGTTCTTCGTCTCCAACGACAATCTGCGCAAGGGCGCCGCTCTCAACGCGGTCCAGATCGCCGAGCTGATCGCCGCCGAATCGCGCTGACTCCTCGGCGCTCCACAATGGAAGCTCGGCCTTTTGCATGAATCGGTAGCGCATGGCCGATGTGGGGTGCACAGTGATGGCATGAACGACAGAGGGCCCGGCGGGGGCTATTTCTGGTGCCTCCGCCACAACCGCGTCGAGACCGGCGACGACATGTGTCCCGCGCAGTACCGGCTCGGTCCCTACCCCACCGCTGACGACGCCACGCGGGCACTCGAGACGGTCAAGAGGCGCAATGCGGAGTGGGACGCCGAGGATGCCCGCTGGGCGGGGGAGGAAAGCTAGGGCGGCGCCGCACGAGCGGAGCGAGGAGCCCATGGTCGGCGCCTGGTAGGAATGACCCGTGCCGATCACAAGGGTCTGGGCGCCGCGCATCGACTTCTCGGTCATCCGCCGCGAGCTCGATCTGCCCACCGAGTTTCCGCCCGACGCGCTGCGCGAGGCGGAGCAGGCCGCGACGGCCACGCCGATGCCGGCGACCGACCGCACGGACGTCCCGTTCGTCACCATCGACCCGGCGTCGTCGCGGGACCTCGACCAGGCGATGCACCTCAGCCGTCGCGACGGCGGCGGGTACCGGCTCCGGTACGCGATCGCGGACGTCGCGTCGTACGTGCGGCCCGGTGGGGCGCTGGAGGCCGAGACGTGGACCCGCGGCCAGACCATCTACCTGCCAGACGGGCGCATCCCGCTGCACCCGGCGGTGCTCAGCGAGGGCGCGGTCAGCCTGCTCCCCGACGTCGACCGGGCCGCCGTGGTCTGGACCATCGACCTTGACGCCGAGGGCGCGACCGTCGCGGTGAGCCTCGAACGGGCACGGGTACGCAGCCGGGCCAAACTCGACTACGCCGCCGTGCAGGCCGCCGTCGACGCGGGTGCCGCGCCCGAGCCGATCGCGCTGCTGCCCAAGCTCGGTGCGCTGTTGGCTAGCCGCGCCGCCGACCGCGGCGCGGTCAACCTGCCGATGCCCGAGCAGGAGGCGGAGCCGGCGGGCGACGGCTGGCGGCTCGTGCTGCGCGCGCCGCGGCCGGTCGAGGAGCACAACGCCCAGATCTCACTGCTCACCGGCATGGCCGCGGCCACCCTGATGCTCGACGGCGGTGTCGGCCTCCTGCGTACCATGCCGGCGCCGCGTCCCGAGGCCGTCGCCAAACTGCAGGCGGCCGCGGAGTCGCTGGGCATGCCGTGGCCCGACGGCGCGTCCGTCGGCGCGGTCGTCGCGTCGGTGGATCCGGCCAGCCCGCGCGGCGCCGCGTTCCTCGATCAGGCCGGCGAACTGCTGCGCGGCGCGGCGTACACGGCATTCGACGGGGTGGCACCGGCCGACACCGGGCACGGTGGGGTCGGCGCCCCGTACGCGCATGTCACCGCACCGCTGCGCCGCCTGGCCGACCGGTACGCGACGGAGATCTGCCTGGCGCTGCACGACGGCCGGCCGGTGCCGGACTGGGCGCGGGCGGCGCTGCCGCTCCTGCCGAAGGCGATGGGGGACACCGATCGCGTCGCGTCCGCGGCGGCGCGAGGTGCGGTGGCGCTCGCCGAGGCGGTCCTACTCGAGGACCGGGTCGGCGAGCGCTTCGACGCCGGCGTCGTGGACGTCGACGACGGCGAACGGAAGCAGCCCGGCGGCACGGTCGCGCTCGACGAGCCGGCGGTCCGCGCCCGCTGCCTCGGCGTGCTCCCGCTTGGCGAGCGAATCGAGGTCACGCTGACCACGGCGGACCCGAAGACCCGCACCGTGCTTTTCGAGAAGCTCCGGCAGGAGTAGGACGGCTATTCGAACGTATGCTCAGCGGCCGGGAACTCGCCCTGCCGGACCTCGTCGGCGAAACGTCGCGTGGCCTCGCCGAGCACGCCCGCGAGGTCGGCGTAGCGCTTGACGAATCGCGGGGTCTTTCCGGTGCGGAGGCCAGCCATGTCCTGCCAGACCAGGACCTGGGCGTCGGTGTCCGGACCGGCCCCGATGCCGACCGTCGGGATGTGCAGCTCCTTGGTGACCTGCTTCGCGACCTCGCCCGGGACCATCTCGAGCACCACCGCGAACGCGCCGGCCTCGGCGACCGCGTGCGCGTCCGCGATCACCTCGGCGCCGTGGTTCTCCCGGCCCTGGACCCGGTAGCCGCCGATGACGTGCTCGCTCTGCGGGGTGAAGCCGACGTGCGCCATCACCGGGACGCCGGCGGCGGTGAGCGCGGCGATCTGCGCGGCGACGCGGCGGCCGCCCTCCAGCTTGACGGCGTGCGCGCCGCCCTCCTTCATGAACCGCACGGCGGTACGCAGCGCCTGCGTCGGGCCTTCCTCGTACGATCCGAACGGCATGTCGCCCACGATCAGTGCCGTCTTCGTCGCGCGCACCACCGCCCGTACCAGGGGAAGGAGCTCGTCGACGGTGACCGGGACGGTCGTCTCGTAGCCGAACACGTTGTTGGCCGCGGAATCGCCGACCAGCAGGACCGGCACGCCGGCCTGGTCGAAGATGGCGGCCGTGTACTGGTCGTAGGAGGTGAGCATCGGCCAGCGGTCGCCGCGGCCCTTGGCGGCGATCAGATCGCGGGTGCGCACCCGGCGCGTGGGCGGGCCGCCATAGAGCGTCGGCACCTCGGGTGCCGAAGAAAGGTCCGACATCGTTTGCTCCTTCCCTCGAGGCCGCACGGCGCGGTCCCCGGGTCTGGTCCGATGGTCGCACCGCGAAGGCACCCCGGGTCAGGGGTCAGTGCAAAGGTTCACAGACCTTCTCGAAATCTGTTCGTAATGGGCAGCCGGCGGTCGCGGCCGAACGCCTTGATCGAGACCTTGGTACCGGGTGCGGACTGGCGGCGCTTGTACTCGGCGGCGTCCACCATGCGCAGCACCCGGTCGACCAGCGCCGGGTCGTGGCCGGCCGCGATCAGGTCGGCGCGGCTCCGGTCGCCGTCGATGTAGCCGTTCAGGATCGTGTCCAGCGCCGCGTAGTCCGGTAGCGAGTCGGAGTCGAGCTGGCCCGGGCGCAGCTCGGCGCTCGGCGGTTTGCTGATCGAGTGCTCGGGGATGGGCGGTTCGCCGCCCCGGTTGACCGCGTCCGCGTTCCGCCACTTGGCCAGGCGCCAGACCATCGTCTTCAGCACGTCCTTGATCGGGTTGAAGCCGCCGACCGAATCGCCGTACAGCGTCGAGTAGCCGACCGCCAGCTCGCTCTTGTTGCCGGTGGTCAGTACGAGGTGGCCCTCCTGGTTCGACAGCGCCATGAGGATCACGCCGCGCACGCGGGCCTGGAGGTTCTCCACCGCGATGCCGGAGAGCGACATGTTCGCCAGGAACGCGTCGGCCATCGGTTGGATCGGCTCCACCCGGAAGTCGAGGCCGGTCCGTTTCGCCAGCTCGGCGGCATCGTCCCGGGAGTGCGGCGAGGA
>DASYTU010000279.1:0-26900 GCA_036001925.1 Actinoplanes sp. | reverse complement strand
TGCGTCCGGCATTTCCTGGGCATGTTCGCGTTCGCCATCGCCGAGCACGGGACCGGCACCGTGATGCTGGCCCGGGACCGGCTCGGCATCAAGCCCATGTACCTGGCCGAGACGCCGGGCCGGCTGCGCTTCGCCTCCACGCTGCCGGCGCTGCTGGCGGCCGGTGACGTGGACACGTCGCTGGACAAGGTCGCGCTGCAGCACTACATGACGTTCCATTCGGTGGTGCCGGCGCCGCGCACGATCGTCACCGGCATCCGCAAGCTGCCGCCGGCGACCGTTCGGGTGATCAAGCGGGACGGGACCAGCACCGAGCGCGTCTACTGGGAAGCGTCCTTCACCCGGCCCGCCGAGCTCAAGACGAGACAGGACTGGGCCGTGGCCGTCGATGACGCCCTGCGGGTCGCGGTCGAGCGGCGGATGGTCGCGGACGTGCCGGTCGGGGTGCTGCTCTCCGGCGGGCTGGACTCCAGCTTCGTCGTGGCGCTGCTGGCCGAGTCGGGACAGCGCGGGCTGACCACGTTCAGCATCGGCTTCGAGGCGGCGGCCGGCGAGGAAGGCGACGAATTCGAGTACTCCGACATCATCGCCAAGCAGTTCGACACCGTGCACCACCAGATCCGGATCGGCAAGGACCGCTTCCTGCCGGCCGTCGCGCGGACCGTGTCGGCGATGAGCGAGCCCATGGTCAGCCACGACTGCGTCGCGTTCAACCTGCTCAGCGAGGACGTGTCGAAGCAGGTCAAGGTGGTGCAGTCGGGTCAGGGCGCGGACGAGATCTTCGCCGGGTACAGCTGGTACCCGCCGCTCGAGAACGTGCCCCGTGGCCGGGCCGTCGACGCGTACGCGCGGGAGTTCTTCGACCGTCCGCACGGCGACCTGGCCCGGCAGCTCTCCCCGGAGTGGCTGGTCGACGAGGACGTGAGCCGCGACTTCGTCGCCGCGAGCTTCCGGCGGCCCGGTGCCACCACCGCGGTCGATGCGGCGTTGCGGCTGGACTCGCAGGTCATGCTGGTCGACGATCCGGTCAAGCGGGTGGACAACATGACGATGGCCTGGGGGTTGGAGGCTCGCGTGCCGTTCCTCGACCACGAGCTCGTCGAGCTGGCGGCGGCCTGCCCGCCCGAACTCAAGCTTGCGCAGGGCGGCAAGGGCGTGCTCAAGGACGCCGCCCGGGGTGCGGTACCGGACGAGGTGATCGACCGGCCGAAGGGATACTTCCCGGTTCCGGCCATCCGGCACCTCGAAGGACCCATGCTGGACCGGGTCCGGGACGCGCTGTCGGCACCGGCCGCGCGGGCCCGCAATCTCTTCCGCCCGGACTACGTTGACGCGCTCCTGAAGGACCCGAATACTCCTCGCACCACCCTGGGCGCGAATCAATTGTGGCAGCTGGCGTTGCTGGAGATGTGGCTGCAGGACAAGGGGATCTAGCGACGAAGGAGGACCCGTATGACCGGTCAGCTCAGCCGTGTCGATGTGACCGTGCTGCCCGTGGGGTGGACGAGCCGGGGCTCGGGTTCGCTTCCCTCAGAAGTCTCGGGTAGCTGGTCACCGACGCTCTCGCCGGACGGCCGGCACGCGGCGTACGTGTCCGACCGCAGCGGCGCGCCGCGCGTCTGGGTGCAGCCGGTCGGCAGCGAGCTGACCTTCCTCGTCGACACCGGCGAACATCCCGTCGAGTCCGTGCAGTGGTCCACCGGCGGCGGCTGGCTCGCCTGCCAGCTCTCTCCCGGCGGCGCGCCACGCCACGAGCTGTGGCTGGTACGGCCGGACGGCTCCGCGCTGCACCACGTCGCGGGGTTCGGCGCCGACACCGCGGACAACGTCCGTTGGCTGCCGGGCCGCCCGCTGCTCACGGTCACCGAGAACCTGACCACCGCGTACCTGGTGGACGTCGAGGCCGGCACGCGGGAGATCATCGCGGAGGGCGAGCTGATCTCGCTGCTCGACGTCAGCCCGGACCGCACGCGGGCGCTGCTACGGCACGGTCCGCGCGGCGGTCGCTACATCGTCGTACGCGATCTCGAAACCGGCGTCGACGAGTACGTGACCAGCGGCGAGCAGGCCTGCTTCGGGCCGGACGGCCGGACCGTGTACGCGCGCAGCGACAGCGGCGAGTATCCCGTCCTCATCCGGGCGCTGGACGGATCCGTGGAGGTGCTGGCCGCCTCGGACTCCGCCGAGGTGGAGTCGTTCGCGGTGACGGCCGACGGCCGTACCGTTGCGGTGTTGTGGAACGTCCGGGGCGGATTGTCCGAACTCGCCGTCCACGACCTCGCGCACGACGGGCGTCGCGTGGTGGCGCCGCTGCCCGGCGGCGTGGTCAGCGGCCTCGCCTGGTCCGCGGACGGATCGACGCTGACCTTCACGGCCGAGGGGCCGGGGCAGCCGCACGGCGTCTGGACCTACGACGGCGGCGGCCTGCACCCGGTGTCGATCGAGCCGGCTGCGCCCGGCGCGGTCCAGCCGACGCTGGAGCGCTTCGCGGCGCACGACGGCCTGGAGCTGACCGGATGGCTGTTCCGGCCGCCGGCGCCCGGTCCCCATCCCGCCGTGCTGTGGTTCCACGGCGGGCCCGAGGCGCAGGAGCGGCCCGGGCACGCACCGCTGTTCCAGTCGCTGGTGGACCGGGGCATCGCGGTGTTCGCGCCCAACGTGCGGGGTTCGTCCGGGTTCGGGCGCAGCTTTGTCAACGCGGACAACGGCCCACTGCGATACGCGGCCATCGCGGACGTCGCGTCCTGCGTCTCTTTCCTGGTCGGCTCCGGCGTCGCGCATCGCGATCGGGTCGGCATCATGGGCCGCTCCTACGGCGGCTACCTTACGCTGGCGGCCCTCACCACGTACCCCGAGTTGTTCGCGGTCGGGGTCGATATCTGCGGGATGTCGAACTTCGCCACGTTCTACCAGCACACCGAGCCGTGGATCGCGTCGGCCGCCGTGTCCAAGTACGGCGACCCGGTCGCCGACGCGGCGCTGCTGAGGGATTTGTCGCCGATGACCCGCATCGACCGTCTACGGGCACCGCTGCTCGTCGTACACGGTGAGAACGACAGCAACGTGCCGGTGATCGAGGCGTCGCAGGTGGTGGCCGCCCTCTCGCGCAACGGTGTGCCGCACCTGTATCTGCTCTTCCCCGGCGAGGGCCATGAGCTGCTGAATCGCTCGTCGCGCGCGGAATACCTGCGGGCCACGGTCGACTGGCTGACGTCGCACCTGCGGCCCGGCGTCGTTGGTCGCCGTCTCGGCACCGCCGCTCCGTTCAGGGCTCGAAGCGGGCCACCAGGTCAGGGTCGCCGAAGACCGTAATACCGGCGATGCCGTCCGGGGCCGGTGTCAGCACCGCGACGCCGAACGGCTCCCCGTGGAACCACGCCACCGCCGCGGGCTGGCCGTTCGCGCTGGTCGGCACCATCCGCCATGCTCCGGGTGCATCCAGGAACGCCGCCGCGAACGCCACGCACGTCTTCTTGCCGGCGAACCACGTCCGCGACGGCAGGACCTCCAGCTTGGCGTCCGCGCGCAACGCCTTCTCGAACGCCGCGGCGTCGGAACGCTCCCACGCGGACATGTACAGGTCGAGGAGCTCTCGCGCCCGGAGCGACGTCGGCTCCACCACGTCGTCGCGCGACGGCGCCACCTCGTCCAGCCGGGCGCGGGCTCGCTGGAGCGTGCTCTTGACCGCGACCACAGTGGTGTCCAGCATGCCGGCCACCTCGGCCGCCGAGAACCCCAGCACCTCGCGCAGCAGCAGCACGGCCCGCTGCTTGGCCGGTAGGTACTGCAGGCCCGCGATGAACGCCAGCCGGACGCCCTCCCGTGCTGTGACGACCGCCGCCGGATCCGCCTCGATCGACGATGTCGGGATCGGCTGGAGCCACGTCTCCGGGCCCGCCACGTCCGGGGCGGCGGCCGGGTCGTCGCTCGGTGCGCCAAGTCCGGACGGGAGCGCCCGGCGGTTCCGGCCCTCCAGCGCCGTCAGGCAGGCGTTGGTGGCGATGCGATACAGCCACACCCGTACCGACGAACGGCCCTCGAACCTGTCCCAGCCCCGCCAGGCGCGCAGCGAGGTCTCCTGGACGGCGTCCTCGGCCTCGTCCCATGACCCCAGCATGCGATAGCTGTGCGCCAGCAGGCCGCGCCGCTCCCGTTGGAGGTGCGCCTCCAGAGTCTCCATGCCCATACAGACTCCCGCCGCCGCGCAAAGGAATCGGCACTGTGTGGATTTAGGGTCGGGAACGAGCCTCAAATCCACACGGTTCATGTCCAGCCGGCGGCACCGAGCGCGGCGCGGAGCTGTTCGGCCACCTCTCCTGGTCGTGCGCGGATCAGCCACGCCGGGAATCGCAGAATGCGGTCCCCGGCAATCCAGACCTGATTCTGTCGGAGCATGTCCGCGGCCCAGTGCCGGACGTCCATGTGATGTGCGCCGTCCACCTCCACATGCAGGCGCCACTCCCGCCAATATGCGTCGAGGTAGCGGTTGCGGCCATCCGCATCCTTCCGCCGCTCCTGACGGTCGGGCGGGGGTAGGCGGAACCGGCGGCACAACGATGCGAAGTCGATCTCCGACAGGGCCTGTGCTCCGCCGTCGATGTCCGCCAGCGTCGCCCGGATCAATGCCCGACGCGGCGCGGTCGGCAGCACGGCCAGCACGTCTCGGATCTCATCCGGTGTCACGCGGCGCTGCTGGCACGCGGCGGCCAGTATCACTCTTGCCTCGTCCGGCGTACGGGCCCACACGGCCGCGTCCAGGACAGAGCGCGCCATCGTCGTCCGTGGCGGCCGCCCGACCTGGCGGTGCTCGAGTGGCAGCACCCTCGAGCGGTAGACGCGGACTCCCGGCATATCGATCGGCAGCACCGGAAGCCGGACGCTGCGGCTGCGGGCGGCCGGAATGAGCACCTGCAGCGGTCTCGCACGCAAACCACGCACGCCGCCCTCCGCCGCCGCAGCAGCGCCAGCAAGTACAGCACCTTCTCCCGCCGCGAGCACGGCAACCCAGAGCTGCTGGTCGCGGTTGAGTTCGCCATTGTGTGTCAGCACGATCCCCCGGCAGATCCGGCGCCATCGGCCCGACCTCAGATGGCCGCGAAGGACGCCACGGCCGATCAGATCGACGGCTTGCCCCGTGGTGAGCACGCCGGACTGCTCGAAGCAGACCCACTCGAACTCACCGGCATCTCGGTCGGGAAAACCGCCACCACGGCACGAGCATGCCCAACCTCACCGATCCTTGCCGGCCGGGTTGTGGATAGCCGGCGTGACGGGGCGCACGTGTGGGATAGGCCCGATCCGTTGCGGGTGGCACCGCTCGTCACGGAGGGTGGAACGGAAGGCGCTAAAGACGAGCGGAAGGCGGGCCATGCCCCTGAGACCCGGAGCCCGGGCCTGGGCGGTGTGGGTCGTCGGGCTGTCCGCGTACGTGGTGGGCGTCCTGCACCGCACGTCATTGGGCGTGGCCGGCCTCGACGCGCAGGATCGGTTCGGGGTCGGTGCCGGGGCACTCGCCTCGTTCGCCGTGCTGCAGTTGCTGGTCTACGCGGGCCTGCAGATCCCGGTCGGCTTGCTGCTCGACCGGTTCGGGTCACTGCGACTCGTCGTCAGCGGCGCGCTGGTCATGGCGTCCGGGCAAGTGTTGATGGCGTTCTCGGACCACATCGCGGGGGCCGTGATCGCCCGGATCCTGGTCGGAGCCGGCGACGCCATGACGTTCATCAGCGTGCTGCGTCTGGTGGCGCAGTGGTTCCCGCCACGGCGGGTGCCGGTGGTCACCCAGCTCACCGGCATCACCGGGCAGCTCGGGCAGGTGCTCAGCGCCGTACCGCTGGCGGCTCTGCTGGCAGGTCCGGGATGGACGCCCGCGTTCGTCTCGGCGGCCGGTGCCGGGGTCTTCGTGGCGATCGTGGCGCTGGTCGCGTTGCGGGACACGCCGCAGCGGCGGGTCAACTCCGGGCCGGCGATCACGTTCAGGCGGCTGGGCCGGGACCTGAGTGGCGCGTGGCGGCATCCGGGCACGCGGCTCGGACTGTGGTCGCATTTCACGACGCAGTTCACCGGCACGGTGTTCGCGTTGATGTGGGGCTTCCCGTTCCTGATCGCGGGCGAAGGGCTGCCGCGGGAGACGGCGAGCGCGCTGCTCACGGTCTTTGTGCTGGTCGGCATGGCGGCCGGGCCGCTGATCGGCGTGCTGGTGCAACGGCACCCGATGCGCCGCTCGTGGCTGGTCCTCGGGGTGGTCGGCGTGAACGCGATCGGCTGGGGACTGGTGATCGCCTGGCCCGGCCGAGCCCCGCTGGCCATCCTGGTGCTGCTCGTGCTCGCGCTGGGGCTGGGCGGCCCGGGTTCGATGATCGGGTTCGACCTGGCGCGGACGTTCAACCCGCCGAGCCGGCTCGGCACGGCGACCGGCATGGTCAACGTCGGCGGCTTCGTGGCTTCGCTCGTGACGATCCTGCTGGTTGGGTTGGTCCTGGACGCCCGCACCGGCGGCCGCGCAAACTACGACATCGGCGATTTCAAGGTGGCCATGTCGGTGCAGTACCTGGTCGGCGCGGTCGGCCTGGTCGGCATCCTGCGCACCCGGCGCCTTGCCCGGCGGCGTCTGGCCGAGGAGGGCATCGTCGTCCGCCCGATCCGGGAAGTTCTGGCCGAATGGCGCGGGTTTACTCCCGACCGCGGCGGTAAAGGCAAAAGTCTCCAAGAGAACTCAGTGAACTAGAGGAGGACATGGCTGAGCAGGCACCGGACCGGATCTGGTCCGGCATCGACATTCCGAAGACCATCGCGGCTACGCTCGCGGCCGTCTCCGCGGCGGTGGTGGGCTCGTTCCTGGGCGTCGCCGGCACGCTGGTCGGTGCGGCCGTCGCCAGCGTGATCGGGTCGGTCGGAACGGAGATCTATGACCGATCGCTCCGGAAGGGCGGCAAGAAGCTGGAGACGCTGGCGCCGGCGTTCGTCAAGGCGCCGGCCGCGGTCGGCACGCCCGCCGTCGCGGCCGCAACGGAGGAGGATTCGCCGTCGCACACGGTGCCCGAGGCGGCACGGCGGCAGGTCCGCTGGCAGCGGGTCGCCGTCGTCGCCGGCGCGATGTTCGTGCTGGCCATGGGCACGCTGACCGCGGTGGAGCTGATCACCGGTAAGTCGGTGGCGTCGACGGTCGGCAACAGCACCGGCGCGAAGACCACGATCGGCGGTGTGCTGAGCGGAGGCGGCGACCGGGCGTCGACGCCCGCTCCGACGCCGTCCCCGACGCCGACGGACACGACGCCCACGGACACGACGCCGACGACCGCCCCGACCACCGAACCCACCACGGAAGCGCCGGCGAGCACCACGGCGCCGACCACGCCGCCCACGACGCAGCCGACCGGCGCGCCGCAGACGACCGGCGCGCCCGGCCCGGGGCCGACGGCCGGTACGCAGCACCAGAACGCACCCTGACCTCGTGAGGAGCGTGCCAGCGTGAATGCCAACGACGTATTGAACGACGCGTTCGGGCGGCTACCCGGGTTGGTCCGGCGCGCGGTCCGGGACCTGACCCCGGAGCAGCTGACCTGGGCGCCGGCCGATGGCGCGAACACGATCGGCTGGCTGGTCTGGCACCTCGCGCGGATACAGGACGGGCACGTCTCCGAACTGCTCGGCGAAGAGCAGGTCTACCTTTCCGGCGACTGGGCACGGAAGTTCGGCGTCAAGGCGGACCCGTCCGACACCGGCTACAGCCACTCGGCCACCGAGGTCGCCGCGGTGCGGCCGGAGAGCTGGCACGCGCTCGTCGACTACTACACCGCCGTTCACGAGCGGACCGTGGCCTTCGTCGAGGGCCTGACCGAGGACGACTTCGACCAGATCATCGACGAACGCTGGGACCCGCCGGTCACCGTGGGCGTCCGGCTGGTCAGCGTGCTGGGCGACGACACCCAGCACGCCGGCCAGGCGGCCTACGTGCGCGGCTTGCTCTAAACCCTTTTTGGTACCGGCAGAGCGTCACGAAGACGGCGGCTCGGCGATCGGCAGCCGGACCTCGAACTGGGTGTCGCCCGGCTGCGACTTCAGGACGATGTCGCCGCCGTGGCCGTTGACCACGATCCGGTACGAGATGTCGAGGCCCAAGCCGGTGCCCTCGCCCACCGGCTTGGTGGTGAAGAACGGCTCGAAGACGCGCTTGCGCAGCGCCTCGGGTATGCCGGGACCGGTGTCACCGATGGACACGACGACGTGGTCGTCGTCGCGGAATGTCCGGATCGTCAGAGTGCCCGCGCCGTTCATCGCCTGCACCGCGTTGTCGATCAGGTTCGTCCACACCTGGTTGAGCTCAGCGGGATGCGCGGGGATCTGCGGGAGCGTGCGGTCGTAGTCCTTGACGACCTTGATCCCACTGCCGAGCTTGTGGCTCAGCATCACCAGCGTGCTGTCCAGGCCGGTGTGCACGTCGATCCACTGATGCGCGGCCCGGTCCATCTGGGAGTACTGCTTCGCGGCCGCCACCAGCGACGACACCCGGCTGGTGGCGTCCTCGATGTCGGTCATTAGCTGCTCGGTCTCGAGCGCGTACCCGATCCAATGCACTGCCTGGTCTAGCAGGCCGGTGTCGACCTTGGCCTCGATCTCGGTGAGGCATTCCACGTCAAGGCCGCCCTGGGCGAAGACGGGTGCGATGTCCCAGGCGCCGGTGACGCCGCGCTTCTCCATCCAGTCGCCGAGTTCGTCCTCACGGTCGGCGGCCTGCATCGCGGTCAGTGTCGGAGCCTTGGCCGCGCGTTCGATGACGGCTTCCTGAAGCTCGACCAGCGCGTCGAGCTGGGCCGGCGGCACCTTGCCGGCGGCCAGCATGCCGAGCTTGTGCCGCATGCCGGCGACCCGCTGGCGCAGCGCGCTGGTTGCCCGGGACGCGGCTGCCGCCGGATTGTTGAGCTCGTGCATGAGGCCCGCGGAGAGCGCGCCGAGCGCCGCGAGACGCTGGCGCTCGCTGACCGCGGCCTGCCGGTCGCGCATGCCGAGCGCGAGGCCCTCGAGCAGGTGGATGGCCATCGGGAACCATTCGCGCATCATCCAGCCGAAGTCGGCCGCGGGGATCACGAAGAATTCCGAGTCGTCCAGCGCCCGCATCGACGCCATGTAGGTGCGTGGCACGCCGTCGTCGCGCAAGTACGCCTGGGTGGCGCCCATGTACACGCCGCGCTGCTCGGTGCGGGTGGTCTGCACGTCGTCCTGACCGATCCGGCGGGTCAGCGATATCGTGCCGTGGAGCAGCACGAAGAAGTTCTCGGCCGGATCGCCTTCGCGCAACACCAGACCGCCGGCAGGTACGCGCATCGTGCAGCCGTGCGCGCTAATCCACGCGAGTTGCTCGTCGGAGAGCTTCTCGAACAGGAACAGCGTCTTCAGCTCGGCCGGGGTGAGCTGGCCGGGTTCACACGGCTCGAGCCGGACCGGCTCGCGTTCCGCCGTCTCAGTGCTCATCTACTGTGCCTCCAGGTAACGATGGACCAGCGTGACGGCCATCGCGCCCTCGCCGACCGCCGAGGCAACCCGCTTGACGGAGTTGGCCCGGACGTCGCCGGCTGCGAAGATGCCGGGAACACTGCACTCCAGGTAGAACGGATCCCGGTCCCGATCCCATCCCGTTGGGCGAGTGCCATTTCTCAAAAGATCGGGGCCGGTGTATATGAAGCCCTTCTCGTCCCGGGCCACCGTGTCGCCGAGCCAGTCCGTACGCGGCTCGGCGCCGATGAAGACGAACAGGTAACCGCACTCCACGGTCGTTTCCATGCCGTTCTTGCTGTCGCAGACCGTGATCGCCTGTAGGTGGCCGTCACCGTGCGCGGAGATCACCTCGCACCGGGTCCGGACGTGCACGTTCTCGATCTTGTTGAGCTGCTGGATCAGGTAATACGACATCGACGCCTCAAGCGAGTCGCCGCGGACCAGCAGCGTGACGGTACGGGCGTACCGGGAGAAGAACAATGCTGCCTGCCCGGCGGAGTTCGCCCCGCCGATGATGTAGACGTCGCTGCCCGCGCACGCCGGCCCCTCGGTGGCTGCCGAGCCGTAGTAGACGCCGGCGCCGGTCAGCGCGTCCACGCCCTCGGCCCGCAGCGGCCGGTACGACACGCCGGTGGCCAGCACCACCGAATGCGCGGACACCTCCCCGCCGTCCGCGAACGTCAACGTCCGCGCCGAGCCGTCCGGCCGCAGACCGGTGACCTCGCGGGTGTTCAGCACCTCGGCCTCGAACTTGCCGACCTGCCGGCGGGCCCGGGTGGTGAGGTCCGAGCCCGAGATGCCGTCCGGGAAGCCCAGGTAGTTCTCGATCCGCGAGCTCTGCCCGGCCTGGCCGCCGACCGCCTGCCGCTCCACCATGAGCGTCTTCAGGCCCTCGGACGCGCCGTAGACGGCCGCGCCGAGCCCGGCCGGGCCGCCGCCCACGATGATCAGGTCGTAGAATTCGCGGTTCGGCGCGATCGACAGCCCCGCCGCCTCGGCGACCTCGGACGTGGTCGGCTGCGCCATTGCGCGCCCGTCCGCGGTGACCACGAGGGGCACCGATTCGGGGCCCACGCCGGCGGCCTCGAGCAGCTGCCGGCCCTCGGCCTCGTCGGCCGGGAGCCACCGGTACGGCACCAGGTTGCGCGCCAGGAAGTCGCGGATCTGGTACGACGGCTCGCTCCAGCGGTGCCCGACCACCCGGATGTCCTCGAGCTCGCGGTCGCCGGTCGCCTGCCAGGCGTCGAGCAGCGCGTCGATGATCGGGTAGAGCTTCTCCTCGGGCGGGTCCCACGGCTTGAGTAGGTAGTGGTCGACATCGACCAGGTTGATCGCCTGGATCGCGGCGTCCGTGTCGGCGTACGCGGTGAGCAGAGCCCGCCGCGCGTTGGGGAACAGGTCCATGGCCCGCTCCAGGAACTCGATGCCGTTCATCTGCGGCATCCGGTAGTCGGCGAGCATGACGGCGACCCGGCCGCCACGCAGCTTGATCTCCTTGAGCGCCTCGAGCGCCTCGGCGGCCGAGGACGCCCGGATGATCCGGTGGTTCTCGCCGTACCGGCGGCGCAGGTCGCGGGCGATCGCCCGGGAGACGGAGGCGTCGTCGTCTACGGTCAGGATCGCGGGGTGGCCCATGTGGCAAACCTCAGCTCAGGTATGGGAGAACTCGGGGGCGCCGGCGACCTCGAAGGCCACCTCGTCCTTGTAGCACCACCACCAGTCCTCGCCCGGCTCGTACGACTGGATGAGCGGGTGGTCCTCGGCGTGGTAGTGGGCGGTCGCGTGCTTGTTGGGCGAGGAGTCGCAGCACCCGACGTGGCCGCAGGTCATGCAGAGACGCAGATGCACCCAGCGGGCACCCATGGCCAGACACTCCACGCAGCCGTTGCCGGACGGCGAGACGTCCTTGGCCTCGTTGAGGTGGGTACAGACGGGCTCGGTCATGTGGTCGTCCTTTGCGCAGAGGAGGCGAGCAGGTCGGCGTACTCGGGGTGACGCTCGAGATAGCTGTTGACGAACGGGCAGGTGACCACGACCGGCGTGCCCCGGTTGCGGGCGTCGTCGAGTGCGCCCGCGGCGAGCCGGCTCGCCAGACCGCGGCCTTCGAAGGCCTGGTCGATCTCGGTGTGCATGAGCTCGATCTCGCCGCCGTGGCGCCGGTAGTGCAGCACTCCGGCCACCTCGCCGCCGAGTATCACCTCGTACCGCTGATGTTCGAAGCTGTCCACGACGGCCGCGTCGGACACATCGCCCACGCTGATCTGGGCGCTGCCCTCGACGCGCAGCTTGCGCCGGGCCCGCTCGTAGAACGAGGTCCGGCCCAGCCGGATCACCTGGGCCGCCGCGGGCACAGGGGTGATCGGGAGACAATCGCCGCCGGCGGCATAGCCCTTGATGACGCCGTCCACCTCGACCGCCAGCCGCCCGCTGCCGGACAGGACGTCGAGCTCGAGCCGTTCGTCAGTGGCGAGCATCAACGAGCGGTTGAACGACGAGTGCGCCGCGGCCGCGCTGACCAGCAGGCCCTCGACGTTCGGCGAGACGATCGGGCCGCCGGCCGAGAAGCTGTACGCGGTGGAGCCGGTGGGCGTGGCCACGATGACGGCGTCCGCCGCGTAGTTGACGAAGTTCCTGCCTTCGACCGTGATCCCCACGTTGGCCAGCCCGTCGCCGGGTACCCGGACCAGGGCAATGTCGTTGAAGGCGGAAACCTCGTCGCCGGCGGGCAGCCGGGCGTGCACCGCGGTCCGGGACTCGATCGTGAACCGGTGTTGATCGATCGCGGAGAGCGCGTCCGGCAGGTCCGGCAGGTCGATCTCGGCGAGGAAGCCGAGCCGGCCGACGTTGACACCCAGCACCGGGGCCTTGCGGCCCTCGATCAGGCGCATGGTGCGCAGCATCGTGCCGTCGCCGCCGAGGCTGACCAGTAGCCCCGCGCGCTCGACCATCTCCTCCGGCGACACCGGGACCGCATCGCAGGCGATGCGGCCGATCTCGTCCTGGAGACCGAGCACGGTGACGTCGCGAGACGCCGCCCACTTGACGATCGCGTCGATCGCCGTCCCGCAGTCGCGACGGGGGTGCAACACGAGCCCGACCACTTTGATCATGCCCATCGCTGCCACCTACCGCTCATCGGCCACCCCAGACTCTCGCGCGCGGACTTTCAGCCTTGCACGTGCGACCCCGCTACCGCGAGTGGCCGGTCGTCACGGGCGCCGGCCGGGAGGTACGGAGTCGATTCTTCACAATCGTTGAAGTTTCTTGACAGTGTTAGGAACTATCGACAGACTCCGATTCGAGAGCGCTCTCCTTCTGCTGATCCCCCGGTCTGCACGCTCGATGCCGCGCCCGCCTCCCCCGGGCGCGCCGTGGGCGTGCGTGGAAGGAATCCCCCATGGCCCGTCCAATCAAGGCGCTCATCGTCGCCGCGGTGGCACTCGTCACGGTCGGTGCGCTGCCCCTCGCCAGCTTCGCCGACGAGAATCGCCCGCCCGCGGCGCCCGCCGCCGCTCACTCGTTCGACATGGCGCCCGGCATGCTTGCCGCGATGCGCCGCGACCTGAAGCTCGACGACGACCAGATCGCCGCGCGCCTGCGCACCGAGGCGGCCGCCCCGGTGATCGAGCGGCGGCTGCGCAGCCGGCTCGGCGCAGACTTCGCCGGCGCGTGGATCCCATCCGGCGCCAGCCGGCTCACGGTCGCGGTGACCGACCCGTCCACGACGGCCGTGGTACGCGCCGAGGGCGCCGACGCCAAGGTGGTCAAGCGCAGCGCGTCCGAGCTGACCAGATCGCGCAAGGCGCTTGACGCGCACGCCGGCGAGGCCAAGGGTGGCCCGGTCCGTGGCTGGTACGTCGACGTGGCAACCAACAGCGTGGTGGTCATGGCCAGGCCCGGCGCCGAGGCGGCGGCAAGGGCGTTTGCCAGGCGGAGCGGGGCGGGTGCGGTCTCCGTGGTCACCAGCGCCGAGGCGCCGCGCCCGATGTACGACATCCGCGGCGGCGACCAGTACGTCATCAACGGCAACACGATCTGCTCGATCGGCTTCGCGGTCGCCGGCGGCTTCGTCAGCGCCGGGCACTGCGGCGGCGTGGGCAGCCCGACGCTCGGCTACAACAATGTCGCGCAGGGCACGTTCGCCGGCTCGTCGTTCCCCGGCAACGACTACTCGTGGATCCGGACCAACAGCAGCTGGACGCCGCAGCCGTGGGTCAACAACTACGCGGGTGGCAACGTCATCGTGGCCGGGTCGCAGGACGCCGCGATCGGCAGCTCGGTCTGCCGCTCCGGCCGGACCACCGGCTGGCGCTGCGGGACGATCCTCGGCCGGGACGAGACCGTCGTCTACGCGCAAGGCGCGGTCTACGGACTGAGCCGCAGCAACGCGTGCGCCGAGCCGGGCGACTCGGGCGGCTCGTGGATCAGCGGCAACCAGGCTCAGGGCGTGACGTCAGGCGGCAGCGGCAACTGCTCGTCGGGCGGCACCATGTGGTTCCAGCCGGTCAACGAGATCCTCGGCACGTACGGCCTGACGCTGACCACGTCCGGCGGCGGGGGTGGCAGCACCAGCTCAATCGTGAGCAACTGGAACGGCAAGTGCATCGACGTGCCGTACTCCAACTTCTCGGACGGCGTGGCGCTGTGGATGTGGAACTGCAACGGTACGGGCGCGCAGAAGTGGACGTTCGTGAACGGCACCCTGCAGACGTCCAACAACAAGTGCATGGATGTCGCGTGGGGTTCCACTGCGAACGGCGCCGTCATCCAGATCGCCAACTGCTCCGGCAACCCCGCCCAGCAGTTCGTGCTCAGCGCCGCCGGTGACCTGGTGAACCCGCAGGCCAACAAGTGCGTCGACATCAAGGACTGGAATGGCAACGAGGGCGCCGCGCTGCAAATCTGGGACTGCGCCGGGACCGCCAACCAGAAGTGGCATCGCGGGTAAGCCTGCCGACCCCGTACCGAAAATTGTTTGAGAAAAGCGTTATCGCCCGCCGACCGCGCGCCTTGCGGTCGGCGGGCGACGCTCTGTGATCGCATTTCCTAAGAAGAACTTTAATGATTGCCGAAAATAATGAGTGCGCTGTTAGGACTCCTAATAATGGGCAGGCCATAACCCATCCCCATCTGGAGGCCGCACCCCGATGCGTCGCAAGCGAACCCTGATCCTCTCCCTCGCCGCCGCCGTGACCGCCGCGGGCACCGCCTGGATCGCCCTACCGGCGTCCGCCGCCGCGCCCACCGCGACGTTCAGCAAGGTGTCCGACTGGGGCTCCGGCTGGCAGGGCGACGTGACCATCGCCAACACCGGCGCGTCCCCGATGACGTCCTGGAAGGTGGAGTTCGACCTGCCGCCCGGTGGCACCGTCGGCAGCTTCTGGGGGGCCGACATGGCCGCGAGCGGCCGACACCGGACGTTTACGAGCCAGCCCTGGAACGCGCGTGTGCCGGTCGGCCGGAAGGTGTCGTTCGGCCTCATCGGCTCCGGCGGCGTCCCGACGAACTGCCTGCTCAACGGCGCTCCCTGCGGCTCCGGTGACGCGGCGCCGACGGTCGCGCCCACCACCGTCCCGACGCAGCCGGTGACCGCGACGAGAGCGGCTGACCCAGCGCCGCCGGCCGCCAACCCGAGCCCGCCGCCGGCCTCGAACGTGCTCCCGGTCACCGTGACCAACGACACCGGCCGCGGCGACGCCCTCTACCTGTACGTGCTCGGGGTGAACCTGAGCACCGGCAAGCTCGGATACGTCGACGCCAGCGGCACGTTCACGAACTGGAGCGGCGGCGCGGCCGTGCCCGTGCCCGCGCCGGACGTCGCCATCCCCGGGCCGGCGAACGGCGCCAGCACCACCATCAAAGTGCCCAAGGGGCTTTCCGGCCGGCTCTACATGTCGTTCGGCAAGAAGCTGGACTTCCGGCTCACCACGGACGGCGTGGTACAGCCCGCGCCGTGGGCGGCCGGCGACCCGAACCGGGACATCCTGTTCGACTGGAGCGAGTTCACGCTCAACGACTCGGGGCTGTGGCTGAACAGCTCGCAGGTGGACATGTTCGCCATCCCACACGTGGTCAGCGTGCAGGGCGGCAACGGCAGGATCTCGAAGACCGGCGAGCTCAGGCCCGGCGGGCGGCAGCGGGTGATCGACGCCATCAAGGCGCAGCCCGACTTCGCGAAGACCGTCTACACCCGCGCCGACGGGACCGTGCTCCGAGTGCTGGCACCGGGCAAGGCGGCCGACGCCGGGCTGATGAGCCCGACCTACCTGGACCCGTACATCACGTCCGCGTGGAACGCGTACACCGGCAAGACGCTGACCGTCGTGCCGTTCGGCGACCGGCCGGACACCAAGTTCTTCGGGCGGACCTCCGGGAACGTCATGAACTTCACCGACGGCACCGGCAAGACCGTGGCCTCGTTCACGAAGCCGTCGACCGCCAACGTGTGGGGCTGCGACGGCGCGCTCGGCGCGCCGAACGACCAGGTCGTCGGGCCGATCGCGCGGACGCTGTGCGCCGCGCTGCAGCGCGGCACCATGGGCACGCTCGACACCCAGCCAGGTGGCCGGGCCGGGGACTTCTACCGGAACAACCTCCCCAACCAGTACGCCAGGATCATCCACGAGAACATGCTCGACGGACGGGCGTACGCGTTCGCGTTCGACGACGTGCAGAACCAGGAGTCACTGGTGCACGACGGCGATCCACGCTCGGCCGGCATCACGCTGACCCGGTTCTAACGCTCGTTCAAAGCCCGGCGTGTCAAGCCATTTTCGGCTGACGCGCCGGGCTTTTACCGCTCGGCAACATCGCATTTTCGAATGGTGTGACGGGAAGCACGTCAATAGCATTCCGGGAATTGCCCGTACGCCCCCGAACTTGTCGTACCTGCGTTGGACGATGTCCACCGACAGCTCGACAGGACCGATGGGGGAAGACCATGACTCTCGCACCTGAACGCACCGCCGTCGCGGAACCGTCCTCCCCGGGCGAACTCATGTCCACGCGGGAGCGGCTGCGCCTCGTGCTCGTGCTGGGCTTCCTGATAGCCCTCGGCCCGCTGACCATCGACATGTACCTCCCGTCCCTGCCGGCCATCACCGCGGACCTGCACGCCACCGCCGCGGCGGTGCAGTTGACGCTGACCGGCACGCTCGCCGGCCTCGCGCTCGGGCAACTGCTCGTCGGGCCGCTCTCGGACGCGATGGGACGGCGAACCCCGCTGCTGGCCGGCGTGGCCGTACACATCCTGGCGTCGATCCTCTGCGTGGCCGCGCCCAACCTCGCCGTGCTCGGCACGCTGCGGGTGCTGCAGGGCCTGGGCACCGCCGCGGCCATGGTGGTCGCGATGGCTATCGTGCGTGACCTCTTCGAGGGACTCGCCGCCGCGAAACTGCTCTCCCGGCTGATGCTGGTCATGGGCGCCGCGCCGATCCTGGCGCCGACGCTGGGCGGCATCGTGCTGAGCTGGACGTCGTGGCGCGGGGTCTTCGTGGTGCTGGCGGCGTTCGGCATCGCGATCATCACGGTCGCGGCGCGAGCGCTGCCCGAGACGCTGCCCGCGGAGCGGCGGCGCTACGGCGGCGTGCTGGGAACGGTCCGCGACTACGGCCGGCTCTTCGCCGACCGGGCGTACATCGGGCTGATCCTGGTCGCCGGGCTCGCGATGGCGGCCCTGTTCGCGTACGTCGCCGGGTCGTCGTTCGTGTTCCAGGAGCAGTACGGCATGAGCGAACAGCAGTTCGGCTTCATCTTCGGTGCGGGCGCTGTGGGCCTCATCACGGCGACGCAATTCAACGTGCGGCTCCTGCGTCGCTGGACGCCTTCGCAGATCTTGACAGCGTCGCTCGGCTCCGGTGCGCTGGCCGGTCTGGTGCTGGTGCTGTTCGCGGCGACCGGCTTCGGTGGGCTCGCCGGCGTGCTGGTGCCGCTGTGGCTGGTGCTCGCGTCGGCCGGGCTGGCCCTGCCGAACGCGCCGGCGCTCGCGCTGTCCCGGCACGGCGAGGCCGCCGGCACGGCCGCGGCGCTGCTCGGGGCGGTGCAGTTCGGCATCGGCGCGCTGGCGGCTCCGCTGGTCGGCCTGCTCGGCGTCGGCGCGGTCGCGATGGCCCTTGTGGTGGCGGGCGGCATGGTCGCCGCGAGCGCCGTACTCGTGCTGGTGGTACGCCCTCGCCAGCTGCCGGTCATCGCGGCCGAGACCGCCCCGGCCACCGCGACCTGACCCGTCTCCCCGACCGGGCCCGTCGCCCCGTCGAAAGGCTTGGGCATCTGCAAGCCCGGGTGGGCTTTTGCTGCCGCATGTGCGAGCCTAGGCTGGGCGCGTGGCGACGTACCGGATCGGTGAGGCGGCGGAGCTGCTCGGCGTCAGCGTGGACACCGTACGGCGCTGGGTCGACGCGGGCCGGCTCGGGGCGGCCCGGGACGATCACGGGCACCGCAGCATCGCGGGCGCCGATCTGGCTGCGTTCGCCCGGTCGCTGGCCGACGAGCCCGACGCGAGGTCTCGGCGCTCGTCGGCACGCAACCGGATGCGCGGCGTCGTGGTCGCGATCACCCGCGACACCGTGATGGCGCAGGTGGACATCCAGGCCGGGCCGTTCCGGGTGGTGTCGCTGATGAGCCGGGAGGCCGTGGACGACCTCGGGCTCGAGATCGGGTCGACGGCGGTGGCGGTGATCAAGTCGACGAACGTAGTCGTCGAGCGAGGGGACGACAGATGAGGGTCACGTCGCTGGCGACGTTCGCGCTGGCGGCCGCGATCACCGGCACGGCCGCGTGCGGGAACGGCGACGCCGCGGCCTCGCCGGGACCCGGCGCGAGCTCGAGCGCCATCACCGTGCTCGCGGCCGCGTCGCTGACCGAATCGTTCACGACGATCGGCAGGAACTTCGAGGCCGCCCACCGCGGCTCGACCGTGACTTTCTCGTTCGCCGGCAGCTCCAGCCTGGCCCACCAGATCACGTCCGGCGCGCCGGCCGACGTGTTCGCCGCGGCGAGCCCGGCGACGATGAAGACCGTGACGGACGCCGGCGACGGCGCCGGCACGCCGGTGACCTTCGTCAAGAACCAGCTCGTCATCGCGGTCCCGAAGGGCAACCCGAAGGGACTCACCTCGCTGGCCGCGCTCGCGAAGCCAGGCGTCAAGGTCGCGCTCTGCGCCGCGCAGGTGCCGTGCGGCGCGGCCGCCGCCAAGGCGCTCGCGGCAGCCCACGTGACGATCACCCCGGTCACCCTGGAGCAGGACGTCAAGGCCGCGCTCGCCAAGGTGAAGCTGGGCGAGGTCGACGCGGCGCTGGTGTACCGCACCGACGCCAAGGCGGCGGCGTCCGATGTGGCGGGCGTGGAGTTCCCCGAGTCCGCCGGCGCGATCAACGACTACCCGATCGTCGCGCTCAAACGGGCCCCGAACCCGGCCGGCGCCGCCGCGTTCGTCGCTTATGTCAGGAGCGAGCCCGCGCAGCAGGTGCTCGCCGACGCAGGGTTCCAGCGGCCCTGAGGCGGAAACCCGGAGCGCCGCCGGCCCTCGCACTTCCCGCGCTGGCCGGGCTGGCGTTCCTCGTCCTGCCGCTGGCCGGGCTGTTGATCCGGGCTCCGTGGGCCACGCTGCCACAGCGGCTCACCCAACCCGGCGTCCTGGCCGCGCTGCGGCTGTCCCTGGTCACCGCGACCCTGGCCACCGGTGTGAGCCTCCTGCTCGGCGTACCGCTGGCGTGGCTCCTGGCCCGGACCCGCTTCCCGGGCCGCAAGTTCGCGCGGGCGCTGGTCACCGTGCCGCTCGTGTTGCCGCCGGTGGTCGGCGGCGTGGCCCTGCTGCTGGTCTTCGGGCGCCGCGGGCTGCTCGGCGGCTGGCTGGATGCCACGTTCGGGATCAGCCTGCCGTTCACCACCGCGGGTGTCGTGGTGGCGGAGACGTTCGTGGCGATGCCCTTCCTGGTGATCAGCGTCGAGGGAGCCCTGCGCGGCGCGGACGCCCGGTACGAGGAGGCCGCGGCCACGCTCGGCGCCAGTCCCTGGACGGTGTTCCGGAGGGTGACGTTGCCGCTCATCGCGCCCGGCGTGGCGGCCGGCGCGGTGCTCTGCTGGGCGCGCGCGCTCGGCGAGTTCGGTGCGACGATCACGTTCGCGGGCAACTTCCCGGGCCGTACGCAGACCATGCCGCTCGCCGTCTACCTGGCCCTCGAGCAGGACCTGGACGCCACGATCGTGCTCAGCCTCGTGCTGCTGGGCGTGTCGGTGGCCATCCTGGTCGCGCTGCGTGAGCGCTGGGTCGGTGGTGCCGCATGAGCCTCGACGCCCATCTCGTCGTGGAACGGACCGGGTTCCGGCTGGACGTCGAACTCACCGCCGAGCCGGGCGAAGTGGTCGCGCTGCTCGGCCCGAACGGTGCCGGCAAGACGACGGCGCTGCGCGCGCTGGCCGGGCTCACCCCGATCGACGGCGGCCACGTGGTACTGGACGGGCGGCGCTTGGACGACCCCGCCGCGAACGCGTTCACCCCACCCGAGCACCGGCGCATCGGCGTGGTGTTCCAGGACTACCTGCTGTTCCCGCACCTGTCGGCCGTGGAGAACGTCGCGTTCGGAATGCGCTGCCGGCACGTGCCCCGCCGCGCGGCCCGCGAGCGGGCGCACGCCTGGCTCGACCGGGTCGGGCTGGGCGAACACGCCCGGAAACGACCACGCCAGCTCTCCGGCGGGCAGGCGCAGCGGGTGGCGCTGGCCCGCGCGCTCGCGACCGAGCCGCAGTTACTGCTGCTCGACGAACCACTCGCCGCGCTGGATGCCCGTACCCGTCTCGACACGCGCGCCCAGCTGCGCGGACACCTCCGCGCGCACCCGGGCGCGACCGTGCTGGTCACGCACGATCCGCTGGACGCCATGATGCTCGCCGACCGCCTGGTGATCGTGGAGGACGGCGCGGTCGTGCAGACCGGGGACGCGGCCACCATCACCACCCGGCCGCGCACCGACTACGTGGCCCGGCTCGTCGGGCTCAACCTCTATCGGGGCCGGTCGGACGCCACCGTCGTGCGCCTGCCGGGCGATTTCACGCTCACCACGGCCACCGCCCAGGACGGCGAGGTCTTCGTGGCGTTCCCGCCCGCCGCGGTCGCACTGTTCGCCGAGCGGCCCGACGGCAGCCCGCGCAACACCTGGCCGGCCGTGGTGGAGACCGTGTCGCGGCACGGCGACAATCTGCGCATCGAGCTGCGCGGGCCGATCACGGTCGCCGCCGACGTGACACCGGGCGCCGCCGTACAACTCGAACTGGCCCCGGGCCGGAAGGTCTGGGCCGCGCTCAAGGCGACCGAGGCGACCAGCTACCCGGCCTGACATGAACGAGCTTCACCGCATTGGTTACCTCTGCGAGGATGAGGCACCACGGCGAAGGGAACGTATGCGGGTAAGAGCGACGGCGGGGATCTGCCTCGCGGCCACCATGGTGGCGGCAGCCGGGGCACAGCCGGCGCACGCGTCGCCGCCCCCGCTCTCCGGGAGCCGGAGCGTCACGCTGATCACCGGCGACCGCCTGCTGGTCTCGCCGGACGGCACGGCGGCAAGCCGCCTGCCGGCGCCGGGCCGCGACCGGATCCCGCTGGTCTCCCAATTCGTCGGCGGCCATCTGGAAGTCGTACCGGCCGACGCGGTCCCGCTGCTCAACGACGACCGGCTCGACCACCGGCTCTTCGACGTCACCGAGCTGCTCGCCGACGGCTATGACGATGCCCGCGGCAGCCTACCGCTGATCATCACCTATGCCGGAACAAACCCGGCGGCCGCTCTGCGCGCGGTCGCCGGAGGGGCGCCGGTTCGCGACCTCGACACGATCAACGGCGCAGCGGTACGCATCGACACCGCCCGAACCGCAGCGGTGTGGCAGAGCATCACCGGCGGCCAGCTCCGGCCCGCGTACCGGAAGGTCTGGCTCGACGGGGTCGCCCGGCCGAGCATCGACGTCAGCGTCCCGCTGGTCGGTGCGCCCGCGGCGTGGGCGGCCGGCTACACGGGCGGCGCCGTTCCGGTCGGCGTGCTGGACACGGGCGTCGACAACACGCACCCGGATCTCGCCCAGGCCGTGGCCGCGTCCGCCGACCTCACCGACGGCGGCGACGGCATCGACCGGGCCGGCCACGGCACCCATGTGGCGTCGATCATCGCAGGCAGCGGCGCCGCGTCCGCGGGGCGCTACCGCGGCATGGCCCCGGATGTGCAGCTGTACGCGGCGAAGGTGTGCCGGGCCGACGGGTGCCTCGAGTCGTCGGTCCTGGCCGGCATGCAGTGGGCGGCTCGCGACCAGGGCCTCAAGGTGGTGAACCTCAGCCTCGGCCGGCCCGACGAGCCCGGCACCGACCTGCTGGAGCAGGCGGTCGACACCCTCTCGGCGCGGTACGGCACGCTCTTCGTCGTGGCGGCCGGCAACGACCACGGCCGGGTCTCCTCCCCCGCCTCCGCGGACGCCGCGCTCGCGGTGGGCGCGTCCACCATGGAGGACACCGTCGCGGCGTTCTCCGGCCGGGGCCCGAGAACCGGCGACGGCGGCCTCAAGCCGGACCTCGTGGCGCCCGGCGTGGGGATCGTGGCCGCCCGTTCGCGCGCCTCGACCCTGCCGCCGCTCGACCCCGACGGCCTCTACACACGGCTGTCCGGGACGTCGATGGCGGCGGCGCACGTGGCCGGGGCCGCCGCGATACTCGCGCAGGAGCACCCGGACTGGACCCCGGCGCGGCTGAAGGCCGGGCTCATGAACGCCGCGACCCCGCTCTCCGCGGCCGGCGCGGACCAGGCCGGCGCGGGCCGCCTCGATGTGGCCAAGGCGGTCGCCTCGACCTTGTCGGTCCAGCCCGCGAGCCTCTCCTTCGGTCGCCCGGACGACGCCAGCACGCAGACGGTGACCTATCGCAACTCGGGCCCGACACCGGTGACCTTGGACCTCTCGCTCGCCTCGAACTGGCCCCCGGGCATGCTCACCCTCGGC
This sequence comes from Actinoplanes sp., assembly GCA_036001925.1. Lineage (GTDB taxonomy): Bacteria > Actinomycetota > Actinomycetes > Mycobacteriales > Micromonosporaceae > Actinoplanes. The sequence continues at coordinate 4,433 of DASYTU010000279.1, read as the reverse complement.
GCGGACCGCGTGACGGTGCCCGCCGGTGGCGACGAGTCCGTGGTCGTCCGGGCGGACCCCCAGGAGCCCGGCGCCGCGGCCCGCATCACCGGGGCGCTGACCGCTTCCGGCGGCGACGTCTCGATCCGGACGCCGGTCGCGACGGAGCGGGCGACGCAGGCCTACCGGCTCACCATCCGTTACCGGGACCGGGCCGGGGCGCCGGCGGCCGGTACCTACGGCGGGGCGTACGCGCTCGACGGCTCCAGCTGGACGAGGCTGCCGAACGCCGGCGGCGCCGGCACGGTGAGCCTGCCGAGGGGCACGTACATGCTCGACGCGAAGATCTTCGGCGACGGGGACGTGTCGCTGCTGAACCAGCCGGCGCTCGTGCTCGACAAGGACACCACGGTCGACATGGATGCCCGGCTCGGCAGGCCGGTCCAGGTCGCGGCACCACGGGCCGGCGCCGCCCAGGTGTACGCACACGTCGGCGTCACCTTCGGCCCCGCGCGTGCCGGCACCCGCCTCGAGGGCGCGACGTTCGACGACCTGTACACGGCGCAGATCGGCGGCGCCGGCGACGTGCCCGGCTTCCGTACCGACGTCGCGGGAAGCTGGGCCCGGGCCGGACCGGACGGCACCGCGCGCAACAGCCCGTACCTGTACTCGCTGGCCTGGTCGGTCGACAACCGCTACGTGACCGGCTTCGCCCGGACCATCCGCCCGCCGGATCTGGCGACCGTGCAAGCCGAGTACGGCGCGGACGCGCCCGGCGCGACGGGCACGACGTCCGTGCCGTTCGCGCACGCCGGGGACGCGTCGCGCGGCTCCGGCTATACGTCCACATTGGATCTACCGTTCGCCCGCACCGAGTACTACAACGCGGGCGCGGGCCTGATGTGGGGCGCGCGGCTCGGCACCGCCAGCGGACCGTTCACCGCGTACGTGGCGGGCCGCACGTACGCACAGACGTGGAACAGAAAGGTGTTCGGGCCGGCGTTCCCGCCACCCAACCCATGGGCGAACGAGGTCAGCCGTACCGGCGACACGTTGACCGTGAACCCGTCGTGGTTCAGCGACTCGAGCGGCGAGCACGGCGGCCCGTCCGTGGACGCCGTGCACCACCTCACCGTGGCCCGCGACGGTGCCGTGGTCAGCGACACGAGGTCGCCGTCGGTGGCGGTTACCGTGCCGGCCGCCGCGGGCGTGTTCACGATCACGGACGAGAGCACGCGCGCCGGCACGTACTCGACGATGAGCCGCACCGCGTGGACGTTCCGTTCGGGCCGGGTCACGAAGCGGACGGTGCTGCCGCTGTCGGCGATCCGCTTCACCCCCGGCCCGGGGAACGTCCTGTCCTTCGTGGTGCAGCACCAGAGCGGCTCGTCCGCCGGCCCGACGACCGCGTTCCGCCTGCAGGTCTCCTACGACGACGGGCAGACATGGCGGAACGCGCTCTGGGTTCGCGTCGGCGACCGCGGCGCCGCGATACTGCGGCCACCGGCGGCCGGGGCCCTCGTGTCACTGAAGGCCTCGGCCGCCGATGCCGCGGGGAATAGCGTCGACCAGACGATCGTCAGGGCGTACTGAACCGGTAGCTTCCGGAGCCGAGCGCGTACGACGCCGCGCCGTTCGCGTATCCCACGAACACCGCTTCGGCCGGAGCGGTGACCGCCGCCGCCGAGGGGGCCGGCACCCGGACCGTGGCCGACGTGTTCGCCGGGACGACGACGTTCAGCGTCAGCGCCGAGCCGCTGCGGGTCCAGGCGCTGCGCGCCGGCCCGTACGCGGTGGTCAGATCCGACGACGCCGAGCTCAGCGTGCCGCCTGGTCGCGGCGCGATGAGCAGTTTGCGGTAGCCGGGCGCGGCCGGCCCGACGCCGCCCACGCTTCTGTAGAGCCAGTCGCCGACCGAGCCGAGCCCGTAGTGGTTGAACGAGTTCATGCCCGGGTCCTGCAGCGACCCGTCGGTCCGGATGCCGTCCCAGCGCTCCCAGATGGTGGTGGCGCCGCGCGAGTTCATGTAGCCCCACCCGGGGTAGTCGGGCTGCTGCAGGATCTGGTACGCCGTGTCCAGGTGTCCGTGCTCGGCCAGCACCGGCAACAGGTTCTCCACGCCCATGAACCCGACGGACAGGTGGCCGCCCCGGGAGGCCACCTTGGCGGCGAGCTTGTCGGCCACCGCCTGAACCCGATCCTGCTGCACCAGGCCGAACGCGAGCGCGAGCACGTACCCGGTCTGGCTGTTGCCCGAGACGGTGCCGTCGACGGCGACAAACCGGTTGGTGAACGCGGCCGCGATCTGGTCCGCGAGCGTCCCGTACGCGTTCGCCTCCGCGGTCCGCCCGGTGGCCGCGGCCATCCGCGACACCAACCGGGCCGACCAGCCGAAGAACGCGGTGCTGCTCAGGTCGTTCGCGGTGTTGTCGTCGACGTTCAGCCAGTCGCCGTAGGTGTCCTGGTCGCGGATGAAATCCGTCCCCGCGGTCGAGCGCAGGTAGTCCACCCATCGGGTCATCGCCGTGAAGTGCTCGTTGATGACCGACACGTCGCCGAAACGCTGCCAGACGGTGTACGGCACGATCACGCCAGCGTCGCCCCAACCGGCCTTGCCGGCCCAGCCGGTCACGTCCGGCGCGACGTCGGTGAACGCGCCATCCGCGTGCTGCGCGTCGGTGAGATCGTCGGCGAACTTGTCGAGCAGCCCGTACGTGTCGAAGTTGAACGTGGACGTCGCGGCGAACGCGGCGATGTCACCGGTCCAGCCGAGCCGCTCGTCGCGCTGCGGGCAGTCGGTCGGCACGGAGAGCATGTTCGAACGCGCGCCCCACAGGATGTTGTGCTGCAGCTGGTTGACCAACGGATCCGAGGTGGTGAACGCGCCGGTGGCCGGGCCACCGGTCCAGGCCGCGAGCCCGGTGACGCTGTCCGCGGTCGGAGTGCCTGGGAAGCCGGTGAGCTCAACGTACCGGTAGCCGTGCACGGTGAAACGGGGCTCGAACACCTCGTCCGCGCCAGTGCCGGCAAGCGTGAACGTGTCAGTGGCCTGGGCCGCGCGCAGGTTCGCGGTGTAGATGGTGCCGTCGGCGTTGAGGATCTCCGCATGCCGCACGGTCACCTTGGCGCCGGCCGGACCGCGGACCCGTAGCCGGTCCCAACCAGCGAAGTTCTGGCCCAGGTCGGCGACCCAGACGCCGGGTTGCGGCTGGGTGACCCGGACCGGCTTGAGTTCCTGCTGCACCATCACGCCGGGGTCGACCTGCGGGACGAGGTTCGGCTTCGCTCCCGTCCTGACGCTGACGGCCGCCCAGGCTGAGTCGTCGAAACCCGGACCGTTCCAGCCGGCGGCGGCGAGCCGCGCGTCCTGGTCCTCGCCAGCGTAGAGGTCGTCCGAGGTGACGTTGCTCGGCGCGGTACGCCAGGTCGAGTCGGTACGCACGGTCGCGGACGTGCCGTCGGCGTACTCGACGACGAGCTGCGCCGAGTACCAGGGCGACGTGCCGTACCGCTGGCTGCCGGCGAAGCCGATATTGCCGGAGTACCAGCCGTTGCCGATCATCGCGCCGATCGCGTTCTGGCCCGGCCGGATCGCCGCGGTAACGTCGTATGCGCGGTACTGCAACCGCTTGTTGTAATCGGTCCAGCCGGGCGCAAGCCGCTCGGCGCCGATCCGGGTGCCGTTCAGGTAGGTGTCGTGCAGTCCCAGCGCGGTGGCGAAGAGCCGCGCTCGGACGACGGGCTTGGCCACCGTAAAGCTCTTCCGCAGGTACGGCGCGGGCGCCGGGACCACGACCTGGCTTCCCCACGGCCCGCTGCCGTAGGCGGCCAGCGCCTTCGCGGCGACCCAGGATCCGTCGTCGAAGGACGGTTGTTCCCAGCCGCTGGGGGCGGACTGCGCCGCCTTGAAGGAACCGTCCGTGACGACCGTGCCCAGCTTGGCGATCACCCCGGCGGGTCCGCCGGTGTTCGTCGCGGCGATCGCGATCGTGTTGGTTCCGGTGCGTAGCCAGGCCGTCACGTCGACTGTGGTCGCCCGCTTCCACGAGTCGACGACCCGCCGCGAGGAGGCGACCCGGGTGCCGTTGATCCAGACGTCGGCGGTGTCGTCGCCGGTCACCACCAGCGTGCTCTTGCTCACGGTAACGAGGCTGAAGGTGCGGCGGAAGTAGCGCGTCTCCGCGGGCGCCCCGGCGGACGGGTCGCCCTCGGGGTACCAGATCCACGACGCTCCGGACAGGGTCGCGGTGCCCGGGGCGCCGATGAAGTCCGCCTGCCAGCCGTCGAACAGCGCGGTGTCGAACCGAGCGCTGGCGCTCCACGGGCTCGGCCGCCCCTGCGCGTCCCAGACCCGGACGCGCCAGTAGTAGGTGCGGTTGCCGGCAAGCGCCGGCCCCCCGTACGCGATGTCGACCGATTGTGCGGAAGCGACCTGGCCGGAGTCCCAGACATCG
>DASYTU010000278.1:0-18214 GCA_036001925.1 Actinoplanes sp. | reverse complement strand
GTGCGGTCGCCGCGCTGCTCGCCGACCATCGGGCAAAGCTGATCCTGCTGACGGACGCCGTCTACGACATCGGTCTGCCCCGCTCGATGCGTACCGACGGACAGGGAGTCTCATGACCGACGACCGGGCCGGCGGGCGTCGCCTGCAGCCGGGTCACTGGCTGCTGATCGGCATCGTCGTCCTGCTCGTGGCGGCGGGTGTAGCCATCGTCGTACGCCGCGGCGACGGGAGCCCGACGGTGACCGAGCCGACCGGCACGCCGTCCACGGCGCCTAGCACCTCCGCGACACCGCGGCCGGACTGTTCGCCGGAGATCACCTCCACCTGGGCCGACGCCACCACGGCCAAGTACGGGTTCGTCTACCGCAGCCAGTGTGACCAGGTGGTTCGTGAACTGCGTTTCCGGGTGACAGCGGTGGACCCGGCCGGTGAGGAGATCCCTGCCGAGCAGGAGATCGCGTACGGCGGGGTCCTCTTCCCTGGCAGCGAACTCGCCGCGGCGGGCGGTCTGCATGTGGCTCGCGATCAGAAGATCGGCAGCCTCGAGGTCCAGGTGATCAACTTTGGTGCCTACCCGCCGGAGAACTTCTCCGGCTGGGCGCAAACCGAGGTCGTGGATCTGACCCGCAGCAAGCCCGGCACGCTCGGGATGTACGACGTCAGCGGCACGATCCAGGCGAAACCGTCATCGGTGCCGGTCTGCATCTCGCAGTTCGTGCTGATCATGCGGGACAACAACGACAAGATCGTTTACGCCGACGTGGACCCGACATCCGGCGAGACACTGCTGAAGCCGTCGTTCCCGGTTAGCTCACTGCCGGGTATCGACTTCGGCCGCACCAAGATTTACGCGCCGCAGACGCCGCGTACCGAGCAGGCGCCCAGCCCGGGGATGCCTTGCAACGGCTCGTGACCGAGCCGCTCGTGGAGAGGTGATCCAATGGAAGGGTGGCAGTTCGCGGCCGAGTTGTCGCATCTGCGTGTCGTGGGCCGAGTTGATCTACCCGCGCTGAGTTTCACCTACGCGTCGATGAACCAGGCGATCAACGGCACTGCCGGTGGCGAGGCCGCTGCCTTCCAGGCGCCCGGCGGCGGGACGGCTGCCAGCCACCCCGTCTGGTCGGCGCTGCGCGACGACCTGCAAGACGTCTTCGGGAAGACGGCAACCAACTTCCTGGACGCCGGGGTGGTCATGGAGCACATCGTGGGCGCGTACATCGCCACTGATGAGGGAGCGCGCACGAGCCTGGAAGCGGCCTGGGCGAACGGTCAGACGGCCGACCTCCAGGAGGCCGAGGAGAAGTTCTCGCACAGCACGCCACCGCCGGTCGTGATCAAGGACGCCGACGCCTAGCTTGGCGTCGCACAGGGGGACACCATGGCTTTCACGTACCACAGCGCCGCCGACCTGCAGGCGCTCGGCGAGAAGATCCGGAAAAAGGCCATCGAGGTGACGATGGACCAGTCCGCGTCGTACAGCCAGGCGCAGCAGGCCGCCAACAACGATGCCACCCGATCGGACAACGGGCAGCCGACCCAGGTGCCCGGCTACACCACCCCGGCCCACGGCCGTCCGGACGACGAGGGCAGCCTGCGGGCGTACGTGACTCAGGCGTACGCCGGCATCCCGGCGATGTTCACCGCCTTCGCCCTGCCGAACCCCGACGACAGCCGGCCGATGCTCGACGCGCTGTACTCGGTCGCGGCAACCGTGCAGGTCGACCTGCAGATGACCGCACGCAACAACACGGTCGCCGCGCCGGACGCGGTCAAGCCGATCGCCGGCACCGCCCAGGTTGGTGAAGTGGTCGACCTGATCAAGGGGCACATGAAGGAGTGGCACGGCAACGCCGCCCTCGCCTTCGAGCACTACCTCCAGAGCAACGTCGACGCCGCGGCGCTGCAACGTCAGATCGTCCTATCGCTGGGGCTCGGTTTGGAAGTCCAGTTGGAGATCAACCGGCGCATCAACACCGACATCTGGGAGATAGGACAGAAGACCCACAAGGCCCTCGACGGCCTCGACGCATGGTGTCCCGGCGCCAATGCCTCCAAGTCGGTTGCCCTGCTGACCATCAGCGGCGGGATCGCCGCGGTGATCTTCGCCGGCGCGACCGCGGGCGCCGGCGGAGCCGCATTCGCCGCGGCCGTCGGTGTCGAGGGCCTTCAGAGCCTCGCCACGACCCTGTCCAATACCGGGCCCCTGCAGAACAAAAAGGTCGACATCGGTGGCATGACCGTACCGCCGATCATCGCCGGCATGCAGAACGCCATGAGCGAGCTGACCAAGTCGGTCGACGCTCAGCAGCAAGAGCTGACTGCCGGACTCGCCAAGTTCAACCAGGACGTCCAGGCCAACATGCCAAGAATCATGATCGCCAACCCGCGTGAACTGAACGACATCCGGACCGCCGACAGCACCGCATTGCGGACACCGAGCGGTTTTTTCCCGAGCTGACCCGGACCCTCCTCGACGGTCTGTTGGGCCGCGGAAGGGCGTGCTCTCGGTGGCGAGGCGCGACCGCAAGGATATCGGTGAGCGGCCTCGTACCTGAAGCGAGCCAGCATCAGGTCCGCCGCTGGAATTCCTGGCACCGCCTCACGCCTCGCCTTGGGCGGCTCTCGCGTCCTTAGGCCTGCCGTGTGACAGCCCGCGCCAGTTCTTCGGGCCGGCTCAACGCGACGAGGTGACCGCCGGGCACAATCTGCGGGCTGATGCCGAGCCGCTCCCGCGCGACGCGGACCTGGAAGTCGACCGGGAACAGGCGGTCGTCGCGGCTGCTCACGACCCGGGTCGGCACGTCGGGCCACGCCTCGAGCGGCCACGGCTGCCGGAACGGGGCATCCGCCTGCTCCGGCGCGCCGGCCATGCCCTCCGCGGTGACGTCCGCCGGGACGTCGTGGAAGAACATGACGACCGGGTCGAACGGCGCGTCCGGCGACCGGCCCTCGCGTTCGTCGTTCTCCCGCTGGGCCTGCGGCTGCCCGGTGTTGTCCCACCACTCACCCGCGGTCTCGCCGGGCGCCGGGATCATCGCGTTGACCAGCACGATCTCGGTGACCGGCAGCCGGCCGACGACCAGCGGAGCGGAGAACCCGGCCATGGACTGTGCGACCAGCACCACGTCGGCGCGGTCGCGGGCCGCGTCGACCACGGCGTCCGCGTACTCCTTCAGGCCGGCCTTCTCGTCGGCGGCCGGGAGGTCGACGGCGATCACGTCGTAGTGGCGGCGGCGCAACGCGGGCTCGAACAGGTGCCAGTACCACGCTGCGCCGCCGGCGCCGGGGATCAGCACGTACGTCTTGCCGGTCATTGCGGTCCGGCTCCCGGGAATCGGGTCTGGAAGTCCAGGACGCCGACCCAGTTCGGGCGCAGCGCGATCCGGGCCATCCGGACGCCGGGCCGGTCGACCTCGGCGACGTTGGCCGCGCCCTGCTCCGGGCCGTAGTAGCGCAGGTGCGCCGCCGCGTAGTCGGCGACGATGCCGTCGACGTCGGTGACCTCGACGGGGCCGCGAAGGAGCAACACCTCCGGCGGCGGGCCGGCCCGGTCGATGGTGACCGCGACGTCGGGGCGAGCGCGCAGCGCCGCGATCTTCGCCGCCCCGGCGAACGTCGCCATCACCAGCTCGGAGCCGGTCCAGTGGAACATCATCGGCAGCACCCGCGGAGTGCCGTCCTGCGCCACGTACGCCAGGCGGGCCAGTTCGGTCGATGCCAGCAGGCGGGTCGCGGTGTCATGCTCCAGCAACTGCACCGCGCCCTGAGCAAGAGTCGTCATGGTGTTAATTTCGCACTACCAAGTTCGAAAAAGCAACCATAGACTTGTGCCATGTCCCGGACGTACGACGATCCCTGCGGTCTCGCTCGCGCGCTCGACGTGGTCGGCGAGCGGTGGGCCCTGCTCATCGTGCGCGAGTTGCTGCTCGGCCCGAAGCGCTTCACCGATCTGCGGCGGGGACTTCCCGGGGCCAGCCAGAGCGTGCTCACGCAGCGCCTCGGCGAGCTCGAGCAGGCCGGCGTGCTCCGCCGCCGCGCGCTCGAGCCGCCCGCCAGCACGTGGGCGTACGAACTGACCGGGCGGGGACGGGAGCTGGAGCCGGCGCTGCTGCACCTTTCCGCGTGGGGCAGCCGCACGCCGTTGGCGTCGAACGCGGACCTCAGCGTGGACGCGCTCGCGCTGGCCATGAAGACGACGTTCGATCCGGCCGCCGCGGGCGACCTGCGGATCCGGTGCGAGCTGCGGCTCGACGGCGACCGGCTGAGCCTCGTGGTCGCCGGCGGCCGGCTGAGCCTCGCCCGCGGCGGGGTGGACGACCCCGACGCGATCGTCGACGCGACCGCCGCCGCGTTCCGGTCGGCGATCTTCGGCAACGGCGACGTGAACGTCGTACAGGGGGACCGGCGGGCGGTCAGCCGCCTGCTGAAGGTGTTTCCGCGGCCGACGCCGGCATGATCGAGGACGCGCCGATGTACGGGTGGGCCAGCTCCGCCAGCACCGGGTCGGCCCGGCCGTCGCGGCGGTCCGACGCGATCTTGCGTATCGTGCCGGCCAGGATGTCCGCGAGCTGGATCTGCGGGTGCGACGCGGCGTCGAGGAAGCGCAACCCCGCCAGCCGGTCGCCGCACAGCTCCTTCAGCAGTGCCACGCGCGCCGCCGGCAGCTGGGTCTGCCGATCGTGGACGACCGTCACCGGACCCCAGTAGTCGACAGCCGCGACGATCGCCGGGACCAGCGGATCCAGCACGGAGTTCCGGATCGGGTCCTCGCGCAGCCAGGACCGGAACAGCTCCGCCCGAGCCCGGCCGCCGGCGAAACGGCCGTCCGCGACCCGGAAGAACTCGTCGACCACGCCAAGCCGGTCCTTGACCCGCAGCAGGTCGTTCGACGCGGTCAGGAAGTTCGCCCAGCGCTCGGGTTCGAACGCCGCCGGCCCGTCACGGTAGAGCTCCTCGGCGTCGACCTCGAACAGGTCGGCGATCTTCGTGACGACGAAGTACGCCTTGTCGATCAGGTGCACGCGGCCGTGGTCGTACACCGGGCTATCGGATCCCAGGAACCACTCCAGCGCCGGGCGGTTCTTCTCGCGCAGAAGGTGACCGGACTTGTACTGGGTGGCCGGGGACTTGATCCGGCGGCGAAGTTCCCGGATGCACTCGGCCGCCGACGATCCGGTGACGTGCACGCTGGCATGCGCGAAGACGTCCTTCGTGGTGTCGATGAACTTCTCGCCCTCGTACCCGGACTCATCGCAGGCGATCTCCCGCACGACTCCTGTGTAGCCGAGAAGCGGCTGTGGCGCCCCTGAATAAGGGGCGCCACGGATCACGCCCGCCGCCGGACCCGGCGGGAGATCAGCCGCGATAGACGCCGAACTCCCAGAGCGAATAGCCATAGGTGGTGGCCCGGGTCGTGCCGTTCATCCGCACGTACCGGCCGGAGCCGGAGATGGTCAGGTCGTCGAAGCCGCCGTTGCCGCTGGACGTCGAGTAGATCGTCTGCCAGCTGTTGCCGTCGTTGGAGACCTGGATCGCGTACGCCTTCGCGTAGGCCGCCTCCCACGCCAGCTGCACGTGGTTGAACGACTGCACCGAGCCGAGGTCGACCTGCAGCCACGCCGTGTCGACCCACTCGCTGGCCCAGCGCGTGCCGTAGTCGCCGTCCACGCCGTACGCGGGCAGCAGCGGGCCGTTGGTGCCGGTCGGCTGGTAGCTGGACGCGGTGGCCGGCTTGCCCTTCGACAGGTTGGTGCCGGAGATCGCCGGCGGCACCACCTTGATCGACTTCTGCTCGATGCCGACGTTGCCCTGCCCGTCGAACGCGTACACGTACACCTTCCAGACGCCGAGCTGCTCGGGCGCCTTGACCGTGAACGAGCCGTTGCCGTTGTCCGTGAACGAGACGTTGGTCAGCCCGGTGCCACCGCTGATGTACTTGTCGCTGTACATCAGGTTGTAGCGGATCGGATCGCCCTGCGGGTCGGTCGCGGCGGCGGTGACGGTGAACGTACCGCCCGCGGGCACGGCGGTCTGGTTGCTGACCGTCATGCTGGTGATCTCGGGCGGGGTGTTGGTTGCGGCCTGCCCGGTGTACGCCCGCTTCAGCGCGTGGTAGCCGAGCCGCCGCCAGCCGCCGGTGAACGTGTTGAGCCACACGCCACCGAAGTCGTTCTCCAGGCCGTAGTGGAACTCGGTGGCGCCCAGCGCCACGGTCGGGTGGGCGTTGATGGCGTTCCAGCTGTTTGTGTAGCCGGCGCGTTTCTGCAGGTCGGTCGGCTCGGTGGGGACGCCGTTGACGTCGTTCGCGACCTCCCACTCGCCGCTCGGGCCGGCCTCGGTGACGATGTACGGCTTGGTGTAGCCGCCGGCCAACCAGTCGTTGTAGACGTTGCCGATCGCACCGTACGAGTTGACGGCCAGCAGGTCCAGGTGCGGCGCGTACTGCTTGTAGTACGGCCACGCGCCGGTGTAGGCGTCCGTCGAGGTGACCGGATGGTTCGGGTCGGCCGCGTGGACTGCCACGGCCAACTCGTCGACGAACTTGGCGTACCCGACCCGCCGCGCCTCGACCTCGGCGGCCGGCAGCCCGTGGTCCTGCATGGTCAGGATGACCTCGTTGCCGACGTCCCACAGCAGCACGCCCGGATTGTTCTTGAGCGCGTTGACCCGGTTGACGATCTCGGTCTTCACCGAGGTCTTGTACGCGGTGTCGTTGACGTAGTCGGCGCCCTGGTTGAGCCAGTGCCCGACCACCACCTTGATGCCTTGTTGCGCGGCCCGGTTCAGCAGCGTCGGGGTGTTGGCGTCGTCGACGCCCCAGGTCCGGATCGTGTTGACGCCCATGTTGTGCAGGTCGCGCATGTAGCCGTCGGCGGCCGCCTGCGGCGGGCCGTAGGTCAACCCCTTCAGCTGGTACGGCGCTCCGTTGACCTGAAGTTGCCAGTTGCCCTGGCTGCCGGTCACCTTGACCACGCTCGGCCCGGCCGGGGTGGCCGGATCGGTCATCGCCGGCGGGGTGGTGCCGGTGGCGCGGGCGACCGTCACGGAGTCGACGCTGAGCACGCCGCCGGACGTGGTGTCCGCGGTGGGGGTGGTCGATCCGGCGATCGCGTTCGGCAGCGAGCCCCCGATGGCCAGGTCGAAGCGCAGGAAGAAGCCGTGGTGCACGGCCGCGTTCCAGGCGGTGACGCCGACCTGCGACTCGCGCACGATCCAGGTCTGGCGGCCGTCCAGGTAGAACCGGATCTCCTCGTCGGTCTTCGTCCGGTCGATGATCTGGGTGTACTCGTGGTAGCCGGTCTGGCAGCCCGGGCAGCTGGCGAACCCGCTCTGCCGCCCGTTGTACTCGGCGCACGGCCCGTCGGGGGCGGTGCCGCAGTGCAGCGTCTGCGACAACTGGCTGCGGCCGTTGACGTCGGTCATGATGTCGGTCTCGCCGACGCCGGGCCAGTTGGTGAAGTTGCCCCGGTACGCTGCGCCGGTGGCGCGGAAGCCGGGCCAGTAGCCGAGGCCGTTGGCCACGTCGGGCTGCTTGAGGATCGCGGTGAACTTGATCTGTTGACCGGCCAGCGGGTCGAAGTCGGTGCGCTGGGTCTCGATGCGTCCCGAGGTCCAGTTGCCGTTCCCGTCGCGGATCGCCTTGATGGTCAGCTTTCCCGTGCCGTCGAGGTAGACGTTGGCGGTCGAGTTGGTGGCGGTCTCGACCTCGCCGGTACCCCAGTTCGCGGCACCGCCCGGGTAGGACGTGCCGGTACGCAGCAGCCAGTTCGCCGCCGACGGCGAGGTGTTGGCGGACCCGCTGAAGTCATCGGTCCACACGGTCGTGAAGGCGCCGGGGATGTCGGTCGGCGGCGGGGTGGTCGTTCCGCCGCCGGTGCCGGTGAAGACCTTGAACTCCCAGAGGGAGTAGCCGTAGCCGGTGCCACGGACCGTGCCATACATGCGGATGTAGCGGCCGGTGCCGCTGACGTTCAGGGTTTCGGTGCCGCCGGCACCGGTGGTCGTGGTGTAGATCGGGGTCCAGGTGCTGCCGTCACCGCTGGTCTGGATCTGGTACGCCTTGCCGTAGGCGTTCTCCCACTGCAGCACGACCTGGCAGATCGTCTGGGTGGCGCCGAGGTCGATCCGCAGCCATTGCGGGTCGCTGAACTGGCTGGACCAGCGGGTGCCCGGGTTGCCGTCGACGGCCTGGGCCGCGCCGGCGTCCGCGCCTTCCTGGGACGACGCGGTGGCCGGCTTGCCTTGCGCGGCGTTGGTGGTGCCGCACCCGCCGGGCGTGTCACCGCCGAGCGTGCCGTACACCTTGAACTCCCACAGCGAGTACCCGTAGCCGGTGGCCCGGGCAGTGCCGTACATGCGGACGTAGCGGCCCGATCCCGTCACGGTCAGGGTCTCGGTGCCGCCGGCACCGGTGGTTGTGGTGTAGATCGGGGTCCACGAGTTGGCGTCGGCGCTGGTCTGGATCTGGTATGCCGAGCCGTACGCGTTCTCCCACTGCAGCACCACCTGGCTGATCGTGGCGGTGCCGCCCAGGTCTACCTGGATCCACTGTGGATCGACGAACTGGCTGGACCAGCGGGTACCCGCACTGCCGTCGAATGCGTTGGCAGCGCCGACGTCCGCGCCCTCCTGCGACGACGCGGAAGCCGGCTTGCCCTGCGACAGCAACGCATCGGCCGCGTGCGCGGTGAGCGGCGCGACCGCCATGTAGGCGGCCACCAGGGCGAGGACGGCGAGGGGGATCAGGCGGCGCCAGCGGCGTTGTCCGCTGAGGGCCGGGGGAGGGGCCGGTTGCACGGGGACTCCTGACGGGTCGGCGGGGAGGGCTCGGGGAAGCCGCAGGTGGAGAGCGCTCTCCACACATGCCGCAGTGTTAACCCGCGTTTTCGGATGTGTCAATACCTTGCCCGTCCCGGCATCAATAAACCGGGCGAAAGCCGCCGGAGACCTTGACGCGATGTCCATGTCTGGCGCACCGTGTGGGTACTTGGAGAGCGCTCTCCAAGTAGTGACCGGCGGCGCCCTGCCGCCGGTCACGCCGGTCTCGGGCGAAGGGTAGGTCGATGAGCACGCTCAACGAGCCGTGGTGCTCGGCCCTGCTCGGATATGGCTCCGGTGTGCACGCGCCCGGCCGCACCGACCAGGCCGGCGGCCTACTCTCGACGGATGGCGTCGAGTAGGAGCCGCGCGGCGCGGATCGAGGACGTGCACGCCCTGGCGCTGGGAATGCCGCACGTCACCGTGGTGGAGGGGACGCTGGGCAACCCGATCTACCAGGTCGGCGGCAGGTCGTTCGTGTTCTTCCGGACTCCCCGCCCGGATGCCGTCGACCCGCGCACCGGCGAGCGTTACGACGACGTGATCGTGTTCTGGGTGGCGTCGGAGGCGGACAAGCAGGCCCTGGTGACCGACGACGCGTCCCCGTTCTTCACGACGCCGCACTTCGACGGCCATCCGTCGGTGTTGCTGCGCGGCACGCGGATCGGCGAGCTGACGCACCAGGAGCTGCGCGAGGTGGTCCAGGACGCGTGGTTGTCCCGTGCGTCGGCCCGCCGCGCCGCGATCTGGCTGAAGGCCAACGGCTTCGCCTGAGCGCGCTTCGCTTGCCGAGCCGCGCCGGTTGGCGGTTAGATTTTCCTCGCGCCGGATGTCGAGAACGTCGCGTCCGCTCCGACCCAGGATCGCGTCCGGTGAGACCGCGCCGACCAGGGAGAAGACGCCGTGAAGTACATGCTGATGATGTTTGGGGACGCCGAGGACATGCTCGAGACCCGTACCAAGGAATGGGTCACCGAGATGATCGGCTTCATGACCAGCTTCAACGCCGACCTCGAGAAGACCGGGGAACTAGTCGCGGCACACGGCCTGGCGTACCCCCGCGAGGCCAAGACGGTGAGCCTCGTGGACGGCCAGGTGGTGGTGACCGACGGTCCGTTCGCGGAGGCCAAGGAGTCGCTGGCCGGTTTCTGGATCCTTGACGTCGCGGACGAGGCGCGGGCGATCGAGCTCGCAAGCAAGGTCCTCCCGTACGCCGAGAAGGTCGAGGTGCGCGAGGTGCCGGACGTAGCGCCCGAGGTATGAGCGACGACCGCCGGATCGACGACCTGCTGCGGGAGCTGGCGCCGCAGGTCCTCGGCGTCCTCGCCCGGCGGTACGGCCAGTTCGACGCGGCCGAGGACGCCGTGCAAGAGGCGCTGCTGGCCGCGGCGCTGCAGTGGCCGGCGGACGGCATCCCCGACAACCCGCGATCCTGGTTGGTCACCGTGGCCGGCCGCCGGATCGTCGACGACTTCCGCAGCGAGAGCGCGCGCCGGGTCCGCGAGGAGAACGCCGCGGTCCTCGAGCCCGCCGAACCCGCGGTGGTGCCGGCGCAGGACGACACGCTCACGTTGCTGTTCCTCTGCTGCCACCCGTCCATCTCCCCGCCCTCGCAGCTCGCGCTCACGCTGCGCGCCGTCGGCGGCCTGACCACCGCCGAGATCGCGGCCGCGTTCCTGGTGCCCGAGGCGACCATGGCGCAGCGGATCAGCCGGGCCAAGCAGAAGATCAAGACCAGCGGGTTGGGCTTCGTGCTGCCGCCCGACGCCGAACGCGCCGAGCGGCTGCGCGTCGTCCGGCAGGTGCTCTACCTGATCTTCAACGAGGGGTACACGACGAGCGGCGGCCCGTCCCTGCAGCGTACGGACCTCACCGCCGAGGCGATCCGGCTCACCCGGATGCTGCGCCGGCTGGTGCCGGACGACAACGAGACCGGCGGCCTGCTGGCGCTCATGCTGCTGACCGACGCCCGCCGCGCCGCCCGCTCCGACGAACGCGGCGCGCTGGTCCCGCTCGACGAGCAGGACCGGTCGCTGTGGAATGCCGCGCAGATCGCCGAGGGCGTCGCCCTGGTGTCGGCCACCCTCGGCAAGGGCCCGATCGGGCCGTACCAGCTGCAGGCCGCGATCGCCGCGCTGCACGACGAGGCGGCGACCGCCGGCGCCACCGACTGGCCGCAGATCCTCGCCCTGTACGAGGTGCTCGAGCGCGTCTCGCCGGGACCGGTGGTGACGCTGAACAAGGCGGTCGCGGTGGGCATGGCCCGCGGGCCCCTCGCTGGCTTGGCGGTGCTCGGCGACCTGGAGGGCGACGAGCGGATGGCCGGCAACCACCGGGTCGACTCCGTGCGGGGCCATCTGCTGGAGCGGGCCGGCGACCGGGCCGCGGCGCACGCGGCGTACCTGAAGGCGGCCGCGATGACGACCAGCGTGCCCGAGCAGCGCTACCTCACGATGCGGGCGGCCCTTACGTCGTCCGAACATTGATCCGGCCGTCCCGCGGGCATGATGGGACCGTGACGGACGTGCCCGGCAAGGGCCTCATCCTCGTGGTCGAGGACGAACGGCCCATCGCCGACATCGTGCGGCTCTACCTGAGCCGGGACGGCTTCGGCGTGCACGTCGAACACGACGGCACCGCCGGCCTGGCCGCCGCGCGCCGGCTGCGCCCGGTTGCCTGCGTCCTGGACATCACGCTGCCCGGCCTGGACGGCACCGAGATCTGCCGCCGGCTGCGTGCGGACGGCGACTGGACCCCGGTTATCTTCCTGACCGCCCGCGATGACGAGGTGGACCGCATCCTCGGCCTCGAACTGGGAGCCGACGACTACATGACGAAGCCGTTCAGCCCGCGCGAGCTGGTCGCCCGCGTCCGGTCGCTGCTGCGCCGGGCCGCCGGACCGCCCGACGGCGGCCGGATCAGGACGCTCGGCCCGGTCTGTCTCGACCCCGGCCGCCGGCTGGTCACCGTGGACGGCGCACCGCTGACGCTCACGCCGACCGAGTTCGACCTGCTCGGTCACCTCCTCGGCCGGCCCGGGCGGGTCTTCACCCGCGAAGAGCTGCTGGCCAGCGTCTGGGGGTACGCGTCGCACGCCGGCACCCGCACGGTCGACGTGCACGTGGCCCAGGTCCGCGCCAAGCTCGGCACCGCCGCCAACCTGATCCGTACGGTCCGAGGCGTCGGCTACACCGCCGATGCGTAACCTCTTCGGCACGCTGACCAGCCGGGTCGTTCTCGTCACCGTGGCCACGGCCGTGGTCGCCGTGATCGTCACGGCCCTGGTCGCGGTGCCGGTCGCCGTACGGTCGGTGAACAACCAGATCCGCGCCGAGCTGGTCGAGAAGAGCGCGCTGGCGGTCGAGCTGCTGGCCACCGAGAGGCAGCCCGCCCGGGAGCGGATCGTGCAACAGCTGCGCCATGACGGGATCGCGGTCTACCTGATCCGGCGCGGCCGGATCGACCGTGCCGGTGTGCCACCGCGGGTGGTCCAGCAGGTGGCCGACGGCGCCGTCGTGAACACCCGCGGCCTGGTCAACGGGCGCCCGTCGTTCATCGCGGGCCGGCCGCTCTCCGGCGTCGACAGCGGGGTCGTGCTCACCAAGCCGGCCGCGTCCGGCACCGCCGCAAAGGTGCTCGGTGGGGTGTGGCTCGCGCTGGTCGCCGGCCTGCTCGGCGGGGTGCTCGCCGGGGCGCTGCTGGCCCGGTTCATCGCCCGGCCGATCCGCCAGGCGGCGGCCGCCGCCGGCCGGCTGTCCGCGGGCGACCGGTCGGTACGGCTCGCGGTCCGCCCTCCCGCCGAGGCCGCCGAGCTCGCCGACGCGCTCAACCGGCTCGCTGCTGCATTGCAGACCAGCGAGGGGCGCGAACGCGACTTCCTGCTATCCGTCTCGCACGAGCTGCGCACCCCACTGTCCACCATCCGGGGGTACGCCGAGGCGCTGGCCGACGGCGTCGTCGGCGCGGAGGGGGCACCGAAGGCCGGCGCGACCATGCTGGCCGAGGCGGAACGGCTGGACCGGCTCATCGCCGACCTGCTCGTACTCTCGCGGCTCGAAGCGGCCGACCTACCGCTGGACATCGTCGCTGTCGACCTGGTCGACCTGGTCCGCTCCGCCGCCGAGGCGTGGGCGCCCCGCTGCATCCCCGACGGGCCGCGCCTGCTCGTCGAGCTGGCCCCGGCGCCGGTCGTGGTCGAGACCGACCCCGGCCGGATCCGCCAGGTCGTCGACGGTCTCTGCGAGAACGCGCTGCGGATCGTCCCGCCCGGCGCGCCGCTGGTCCTGGCCGCGCGCCCCGGCCAGCAAGGCGGGATCGTGGAGATCCGCGACGGCGGACCCGGCTTCACCGACGACGACCTCGCGGTGGCGTTCGAACGCGGCGCCCTGAACCAGCGCTACCGCGGCATCCGGAAGGTCGGCAGCGGCCTCGGCCTGGCGCTGGCCGCACGTCTCGTCGCGCGGCTCGGCGGCACCATCGAGGCCGGCCATGCACCGGAGGGCGGCGCCAGGTTCACCGTGGCCATCCCCTATCCCGGTCAAGATGGCCCTTACCCAACCCGAACAATTCGTTGATCCTCCCCGTGCACCGGCGATGCAGGCTTCCTGCCATGACACGTACCCGGATCGCGCTGACCATCTGCACGCTCGGCCTCGCCGGACTGCTCGGCCTGACCGGCTGCGGCGTCGGCGCGGGCACCACGACCGCGGTCACCCAGGCCGCCGCCGACGTCACCGACGAGGCGACCGCGCTGCAGGCCGTCGGTTTCAACACCGGCCTGGCCGCCGACCCGTCGCCCTCGGCGTCGACCGCGCCGGACCCGGCCACCCCGCGGAAGGACCGGCGGATGGCCATCCGCAAGTACTTGCGCAGGAATACGCTGCACGGCGACATCACGGTGCAGGGCAAGGACGGCGTCAAGACCATCGTCGTGCAGCGGGGCACGGTCACCGCGGTCACGTCGACGGGCGTGAGCGTCAAGTCGACCGACGGCTTCGCGCTGACCTGGACGTTCGGCGACAAGCTGCGCCTGGTACAGGACCGGAAGGCGGTGCCGACCAGCGCGCTCAAGACGGGTCAGGAGGTCGGCGTCGCCGGCACCCGGGACGGCGACGCGACGAAGGCCCGCCTCATCGCGATCACGTAGACCTCGCCGCGGGGGCCCGCGCACTCCCCGGCGCGGGCCCGTTTTCTCGTACTACTGCAGGAATTCCCCGAGCGGCGACAGCAGCAGGCGGCTCAGCGCCGCCGCGTGGCCGTCGAGCCGCTTACGCTCCTCGGCGGTGCGGGTAAGGTCGTGCCGCATGGCCCACAGCTTCTGCGCATTGCGCCAGGCCACATTGCGGGTGTAGTCCACCACCTCGCCCTGCCACCAGTCGTCGAGGTCGCCGTTCATCGTGTCGATGAGCAGCTGCCACTTCTCCAGGTAGCCCCGGCGCAGCCCGGGGATCGCCTCCGCGAAGATGTCGTTGATCTGCAGGTAGTCGTGGTGCTGGTCGCTGTCGTCGACCGGACCCGAGCCCAGGTGGTCGAACGTGGTCACCAACGCGAACGGCAGATCGAAGTTGATGTGCGCGTTCACCCCGGCGGCCGCCGCCGGCAGCGGCCGGCAGTCCGGGCCGGCGACGCGGCCGAACAGCACCGCCCACACGCGCGGGCAGCAGGCGCTGGCGTCGCTCCACGCGCGGATCGCGTCGAAGTAACGGGCCGCGAACTCGACATCCAGCCGGGACAGGAACGCCGGGTCGGCGAAGCTGCCCGCGTACAGGCGCTCCAGGACGCTCGTGGTGATCCGCAGATAGAGCTTGTTGAAGTCGGCGAGCGGATTGCTGCCGAGCAGCGGCGGTACCCGGTCCAGGATGTCCTGCAGCTTGGTGAGCTGGTCGACAACGGCGGGCACGTCGTCGGGATGGCCGGCGAGCAGGCTGGTCATGTCCTGTTGCACGGGTCCCCACACCATGACGGTCATCGGTTCCTCCACGGGCGGCGCGTCAGGCGGAGGGCCCCCAGCACCGCCCGGCGAAACGGCTGCCGCCGGGCGGTGCTCCCCCGTGGAGTCAGCCTCGCAGGGGGACGTACGTAGGGGATCCGTAGAACGACGTATTCCGGCGACGAAGATAACGGACGGGTCACGCCGCCGCGGCCTGAGGGGCGGTGAGGTAGACGCGGCTGGCCTGCACGCGCGTCCGTACCTGAAGCTTGTCGAAGATGTGTCCCACGTGGACGCCGACGGTCCGCTCGCTGATGAACAACCGCAGGCCGATCTCCTTGTTGGTCAGCCCCTCGGCGACCGCGGCGAGCACCTCACGCTCGCGGTCGGTGAGGCCGCCCAGCGCGTCGCCCGGGTCCGCGCGCGGTCCGGTCCGCGTCGCCGCGTCGTCGTCGCCGGTCAGGGCCACGCGGGCGCGGGCGGCCACCGCGGTGATCTCGGCGGCCAACGGCCGCGCCCCCATCGTGAGCGCGGTCGCGTACGCCTGCCGGATCGCGGCCGTCGCGGCCGCGCGCCTGGTCTTGCGGGTGAAGCACGCCTCCGCCTGCCGCAGCCGCGAGTACGCCGCCGGGTAGGGCTGCTTGCGCCGGTCCCACGCCGCCGCGGCACGCGCCCACACGTCCGGGTCGTGCCGGTCCTCGATCCGGCTCAACTCGGCCGCGCACAGGTCCAGGTAGCCGTCGACCACGGCGCGGACCGGGGGCGCGGCGCTCCCCACCCCGGCCGCCATCCGGTCCATCACGACCTTCAAGCGGCGTACAGCGCCCAGGTCGACCGGCACCTCACCACTCACGTGGGCCTCCGCCTCGGCGCGCAACCCGTGCCACGCCAGCACCCCCAGCAGGTACAGGTCGTCGGAGCGGGTCTCGGTGAGTCCGCGCTGCACGGCGGCGCGGGCCTCGGCGTGCCGGCCCTGCCACATCGCCAGCCCGGCCCGCAGCGTCAGCATCGGCAGCACGTGCCGGGCGCCGCCGCCGGCCAGCACGGTCGCCACCGCGTCCAGGTCCCGGTTGGCCGCCTCCACGTCGCCGAAGCTGACCCACAGCGAGCACCGGGCGAGTAGCAGCTCCACGGCGTCCGCGCCGGACGGCCGCTGCCGCAACGCGGTGTCCAGCATGCGGTCGGCCTCCGCCCACTGACCCACCCGGAACAGCCCTTTGCCGGCGATGGCGAGCAGCCGCGTCTGGTAGGTGCGGCCCACGCCGAGATCGGCCAGTTTCTGGGCGCCCCGGCGGGCGACCAGTACGCCCTCTTCGAGGTTGTTCAGCGGCCCGGTCAGCAGCTCGGCCAGATGCAGGTACGCACACCCGATGTCGTCCGGGTGCCCGGAGCGCTCGGCAATGTCGACGGCGTGCCGGATGACCGCGAGTCCCGCGTCGGGATCCTCCCGGAAGGCGGCACTGAAGCCCAGCGCCGCGCTCGCCCGCACCAGGTCCCCGGTGGACCCGTCGACCTCGGCCAGCTCGAGGGCCTCCCGGGCCCGCGCGTTCGCGTCCGCGTACCGGCCCAGGTGCAGCAACAACTCCGCTAGGTACGCCGCCGCCGTCGCTTTCTCCCGGGGCGTGCAGTCCGGGGACGCGAGCGCGAGCTCGTACTCGGTCTCCGCGGGGGCCGAGCGGCCCGCGGCGGCGAGATAGCGAGCCCGGCGCAGGTGCAGCTCGCACTCGCCGGGGCCGTCCGCGCAGGCGGCGAGCTCCTCCAACCGGGCCAGTGCGCGCTGGTGCTCGCCACAGTGGTGCGCCGACTCGGCGGCGTGCGCCAGCAACTCCGTCCGGTCGCCGGAATCGTCCGCGACGAGCTCCAGCGCCAGACTCCAGTGGCGGTGCGCCTCGGCGAAGCCGTACAGCCGCTCGGCCGCGCGGGCCGCGGCGATCACCGACGGCAGTGCCCGGGCCGGCTCGCGCGCGTGCTGCCAGTGGTGCGCCAGCCGGGCGTGGTCGGTGGTGCCGGCCGCCTCGAGGGCCTCGGCGTAGCGGCGATGCAGCGCGGCCAGCTCGGCCGGCAGGACGTCGTTCGCCAGCACCTCGGCCACCAGGCTGTGCCGCAACGCGTAGCCGTCCGCCGCGCTGGTCACGAACCGCTGCGCGGCGGCCGCGCGAATCCCGTCGATGAGCTGCTCCTCGGGCAGCGCCAGCACCCGGGCCAGGAGCGCGTGCTCGACCGGCTCCACGCCGGCCGCGACCGCGCGCACCACGGCGTGCGCGTGCGGGGGCAACTCGTCCACTCGGGACAGGAAGATTTCGCGCAGCGTGTCGGACAGCTCCACCCGGCCGTCGCGCAGGTCCCGGGACAGTTCCTCGGCCACGAACGGGTTGCCGCCGCTGCGCTTGAAGACGCGGTCGGCGTCCTCGGGCTCGACGTCCTCGCCTGCGATCGCGGTGACCAGCTCAAGCGTGCCGCCGCGATCCAGCGGAGCGACGTCGATGACCCGGACCGAGCGCAGCCGCCGCAACTCGGCGAGCACCCGGCGCAGCGGATGGGTGCCCTGTAGCGACTCCGCACGGACCGCGGCGAGCACCGAAAGCTGCAGCTCGCCCAGGCCGGCGAGCAGGTAGAGCAGCAACTGGCGGGTGCTGCGGTCGGCCCATTGCAGGTCGTCGAGAATCAGCAGGAGCCGGCGGCCGTCCGCCACCGCCCGCAGGTCGCGCGACACCCGGTCGAGCAGCGCGCCCGCGTCACCGTCGGGATCGATGGGCGGCGTGGCGTCGAGGCGGCGTAACGCCTGCATCACCGGGTGTAGCGGTGACGCGTCGCCGATGTCCAGGCACGTACCGGAGAGGACCGCGAAGCCGGAGGCGTGCATCGCGTCCGCGGTCTCGCGCAGGAGCCGGCTCTTCCCGACGCCGCTCTCGCCGGTCAGGAACACCGCGGCGGTGCCGCCGGGGCCCACCTCGAGCAGTCCAGAGGAGATGGCAGACAGCGTGGCGTCGCGCCCGACAAGCGGCGCCTCGTCCCCCTCGCTGGCCATGCAGGGGAGCCTAATGCGAACTCCCCTAGCACGTTGTCGTCGGTTCGGTCTGTTCTGCGTCACAAAACGACGCGCGATCTACGTGTCAGAGATACGTCGTTCTGCGGATCCGCGGGCTCGGTACCTACTGGCAGCGTGTCCCTCGCCAGCGCAGCGAGCTGCGCGGCGGAGGAGGCAGGTCATGACCACCACGACGACGAGATCTCGCCGGCAGACCGTGACTGTCCTGTTCGTCGACATCGTGGGCTTCACCACCCTGGTCGAGGACCTGGACTGCCAGGACGTCAGGGATCTGCAGATGGACTACTTCGGCACGGTGTCCGCGGTGGTCGGATGCGCCGGCGGAGTGGTGGAGAAGTACGTCGGGGACGCGGTCATGGCCGTATTCGGCGCGGACGAGGGGGACGGGCCGGACATGGCCGCCGCGGCGGGGGTGCGGG
>DASYTU010000277.1:0-11754 GCA_036001925.1 Actinoplanes sp. | reverse complement strand
GGTTTGGGCAGCCGCAAGCATTCGGCGTGCTTCATGGTCATCGTTCTGCCATGCGTCGAAGGAGGCGTCGAAGGCCTGCCCGCGCTTCTCGTTCTGCCGGTCCGCCCACCGCTGGCGCCAGTTCCGTCGAGCCGCTTCGGGTGTCATCGTGATCACTTCCCCGCACCGAACCGCCCCACGCGGCCGTGCACCTAGAGTGATCGACAGACAACCATCGGATATTGCTCGACGGTAGACGCTGAGGTGCTCTCTGGTCGGGCCCAATGGGCCTTGCCGGTCACCGACCGGTTGTGTCGACACGAGAAAAGGCTGATGTCGACCTGGTCACGAGGAAGTAGCGGCCACGGTGCCGGCCCGGGCCGACCGCGCGGCCCGGCCAGTCAGGTCACCAATGCCGCACCCGACGTCGATCACGCGATCGCCGTGCTGCGCGCAGCTGAGGGCGATCACGCGATCGAAGACGGCGCCGCCAGCCGAGAAACACGACGGCCGGACTTATTCGTCGTCGCCGTCGGTGACCATACGCAGCTGGTTGGTCCACGGCGGCTGTCCCACGGCGGCAGCGAACCCGGCGATCGTGGTCTACGTGCCATGCGCACCGGGCCGCCAGCATCTCCGCGGGAACGATGAAGGCTCTCCGGGGGTGGCGTTCCAGCATTCCCCTAAAGGGGCATCGCGCTGCCTCCCCGCGGTGATGTGTGTCCAGCTCCGGCTTGGCACGGTCGATCTGGTGCGGCGTCCGCGGACGAGTTGAATGTCCGCGGGCCACCAGCGACCCGGAGGAGGCGCTGTGCGACTGTTTGCTCGCGGCGACCGGCGCACGCCGCCTGTGGCCGTGTTGGCGTTCATTGCCGCGGCCGAGGTGCTTGCGCTGAGCGCGTGTGGCTCGGGCGGACTCCCACGGTGCCACAGCTGCGGCTCATCGACCAGCCCGACTTCGCGCCCCGAAGGACTAGCCACGGCCGCCGCTCATCGCGCCGTCGTGGCCAGCTCCCGTACCACCTCGACGAACAGGTCGATGTCGGACTCCGTGGTGCGCCAGTTGACGATCGCGGGCCGTAGCGCCACCCGGCCGTCGTAGACGGTGGTGCCGGCGAACACGCGCCCGTCGTCCAGTAGCGCGGCGCCCACCTTGCGGTTCAGCTCGTCGAGATCGCCCTCGGGTACGCCGGGCGGCCGCGCGCGGAAGCACACGATGCACAGTGGCGCGTCGGCGAGGCGCTCGAGGTCGGGCGCTTCGTCCACCCGCCGCGCCAGGTGTTGCGCCAGGTCGAGGTGGCGCTCGACCATGGCCCGGTACCCGTCCCGGCCGTACGCCGCGAGGGTGGCCCAGATCGGCAGCGCCCGCGCCCGCCGGGACGACTCGGGGCCGTACAGGCCGTAGCCGCCGCCCGGGTCCTGGGGTCCGGGCAGATACGCCGCCCCGGGCATCCCGAACGCCGCACCCAGCCGTTCGGGCTCGCGGATCAGCGCGAAGCCGCTTTCATAGGGCACATTGAGCCACTTGTGGCCGTCGGCGGCGATCGAGTCGGCCCGTTCGATGCCGCGGGTCAGGTGCGCGCTGCGCGGCGACAGCGCGGCGAACAGCCCGAACGCGCCGTCCACGTGCAGCCAGGCGGCGTACCGGCTGGCCAGATCGGCAAGCGCGTCGAGCGGGTCGAAGTCGCCCGCGTTGACCTCGCCAGCGTTCGCGATGATCACCGCCGGGGCGCCCTCGAGCGCGGCGAGCCGGCGCTCCATCGCGTCCACGTCGACCCGGCCGACGCCGTCGCGGGTGAACACCTCGACCGCGTCCCGGCCGTGGCCCAGCATCTGCAGCGCCTTGCGCGCGCTGGCGTGCACGTAGCCGCCGGACAGCACCGGCATCCGGGGGAGCCCGGCCAGCCCGTTGCGGACCGTGTCCGCGCCCTGCCGTTCGCCCCACCAGTGCGTGGCGCAGCCCAGCGACGCGAAGTTGGCGAACGTAGCGCTCGCCACCAGCGCGCCGCCCCACCCCTCGGGCAGGCCGAACAGCGACCGCAGCCAGTCCAGGGCCACCGTCTCGACCTCGTGCCCGAACGCCGACGAGACGCGGGCGAAGCTGTTCTGGTCGAGCAGGGACGCCGTCCAGTCCGCGGCCAGCGCCGCCGGGGTCGCGCCGCCGGTCACGAAGTGGTAGAACCGCGGCCCGGACGATGCCGTGCCGGCGGCGGTGCCGATCTCGAGCAGCCGGTCGACCGTGGCGGCCGTGCCGCGGCCGCGCTCGGGTAGCGGGCCGCCGAGGTCGGCAAGTAGCGGCACGGCGCCGGAGTCGAACACCTTCCGGTCGGCGAGCGAGGCGAGATAGGGCCCGGCGGCGGCGTGGACGCTGGTCAGGGCGTCCGTCGCCGCGGTCAATTCGGTGAGCGGATCGGCCACGGGATCAGCCTGCCACAGGGGTACGACGATCAGACCCTGTTGAGGTTGGCGACGATCCCTTCCGTACCCATCAAGATCGTGCCCAGGCCCGCGATCTCGCGGAAGCCTTGATCGGACGCTTGGGAAACGGCGTCCGTGGCCAGAACGACGCGGAAGTCGCGCTCGTGGGCCTCCACGATGCTGGCTCGCGGGCAGTTGGGCAGGTTGCAGCCGGCGAAGACGAGCGTGTCCGCGCCGTGTTTGGTCAGCAGGTCGGCCAGGGGTGTCCGGTAGAAGGCGCCCCAGCGCGGTTTGTAGAGCGCGTACTCGTCCGGGCCGAGGGGCTGCGGCCGGCCGCTGAGCAGCAGCTCATCGTTGAGATCGGGCGCGTCGGCGGGAGCCAGGCCGGGTGCGAGGAGTCGGCCCGGCGTGCCGGGTGAGACGAAGTTCGCGCCTTGCTCGACGACCGTGCGGCGGACGCGGTCGACATCGCCACCGGCGCGCGGGTAGAGGCGGACGATATGCACGATCGGCCGGTGCGCCGCGCGGAACGCCTCGGTCAGCTTCCACAGGTTCGGCATGATCTCCGTCGTGCCGGCCAGCCCGAACGGGCTCTCCGAGAGGAAGTCGCGCTGCATGTCGATGGTGACCAGCGCGGAAGTGTCCCAGTGCGGCGCCAGATGCGGGTCGATGGTCATGCCTGCCATTCCACTCGCCGCGGTCCGTTGCCGCGAGTGCAGCGCTGCCGGGCGAGGTCGTGCTTTCATAAGCGTCGCTACTGGCCGGAACCGGGTCCTTACGGGCAGGATCGGCGCATGACGACCGCACGCCGGCTGCCCTTTCCGATCACGTTGACCGGTGACGGCATGACGCTGCGCGAGTGGCGGTCGGACGACCTGGACGATCTCATCGAGCTACTCGACGAGCCCGACGTCGCGCGCTGGACGCCCATGCCTTCGCCGTTCGACGTCGAGGCCGGCATCGCGTACCTGAAGCGGGCCCACCAGGGCCGCACCAGCGGCCAGCGGATCCAGCTTGCGATCACGACCGACGGAAGCAAGCCCCTCGGCGAGGTGCTGCTCTTCGGCGTCGACGCCGGCTTCAAGGAGGCCGAGCTGGGATATCTCGTGGGGGCGCCGCATCGCCGGCGCGGCCTGGCGTCGGGGGCATTGTCACTGCTTTCCGGGTACGCGCGGAGCACGCTCAGCCTCAACCGGCTGCTGCTGCGCATCGACCCGGACAACGCCGCGAGCTGCGCGGTCGCCCAGCGCTGTGGGTTTAGGCTCACCGGCGAACCGCCGATCCTGCAGGAGGGCCCGTACGGCCCGAGCTGCCTGGACACATGGGAGCTGGTGGACGCGCGCGGCCGCCGGCTCGAGCGGCTGAGAAATGTCGCAGCCCGGCGTTACGGTCGTCGCGGCTGATCGGAATGGACGGCTGGAGGTGGCGACGGTGGCTTCGGCATTGCAGGTGGACCGTGCACAGGTGATGGCGTACCGGGTCGCGGCACTCGGACTCGCCGAGCGCGGCAAGGATCGGCCCGGCGATCTTGCCGCACTCGACCTCGGCGTGCAGGAGTACACGCCGGACTCCACCCAGGTGGCGCTCGCGGCGCGGACGTCCGCCGACCTCACCGACGATCGGCTGATCATGGTGTGGGCCGCGCGTGGCGCCCCACACCTGCATCGGCGCAAGGAGTTGCGTTCGCTGATGAAGGCGCTCTGGCCGGTCAGCGACGCCGACGCGTCCGCGCGGATCAACAGCGCTCAGATCCCGGAGGGCGTCAAGCTCGGCATCGCCGCGTTCACCGCCACCGCGAAGGCGTTCCGCCAGGTCGTCAAGGAGTCGATGCCACGCGGGGAGGTGAGCACGCAGGTCAGCGCGCGGGTGCCGGAGGCGCTCACCTACGACTGCCGCTCCTGCAAGGCCCGGCACATCGCGGGCAACGTCTGGCAGCACTCCGGTCTGGCCGGCGGCATCGAGGTCGAGAGCCGGGGCAAGGATGCGACGCTGGGCCCGATCAAGAACCTGCCCGGCCCACCGACCGAAAACGAGGGCATCGGCGAGCTGATCGTGACGTACCTGCGCCTGCTCGGACCGGCCACGCCGGTCGAGGTGGCGAAGTACTTCGGCAGCGCCACGGCCGAGATGCGCAAGGTGTGGCCCGACGATCTCGCCGAGGTCGCCGTCGACGGACGCAAGGCGTGGCTGCCGGCGGATGCCGTGCCGGACCTGAAGTCGGCGAAGCCGGTTGCCGGCGTCCGGCTGCTGCCCGCGATGGACGCGCTGTTGCAGGCGCGCGACCGGGACCTGCTGGTGCCGGAAAAGAAGCGGCACAAGGAGGTCTGGAAGGTTCTCGGCAACCCGGGCGTGCTGTTGCTCGACGGTGAGATCGCGGGCGTGTGGCGGGCCAAGATGGCCGGCAAGAAACGCGTCGACCTGACCGTGACGCCGTTCGGGTCGCTGCCGGCCAAGGCCCGCAGGGCCGTGGAGACCGAGGCGGCGGAGGTGGCCCGCGCCCGAGGTGCCTCGGACGCGAGCGTCACCTTCGCCTGACCTGCCCGGTCGGGTCAGGCGGCCGGCGATCGCCCGCCTGACCGGCGAAGGCGGCCGCGTGCGGCGTCGAGCCAGGCAGGGAGGAGGTTTCTAGAGGGCGAGGGTTTCCGGGTCTACGGCGTTGGCCATGGCCTGGTGGCCTTTGTCGTTGAGGTGCATGCCGTCGCCGCTGTCCAGGGCGGGGTGGATGTAGTCGGGGGCGTCGGGGTTCTCGACGGCTCGGGCCACGTCGAAGACGGCGTCGAAGGTGTCGGTGGTACGGATCCAGTCGTTCACCTGGCGTCGGGCGGCGAGGCCCTCGGGGGTACTGACCCCGGGGTAGACGGCGCCGGCGAAGAGGCCGATGGTGGCGGCGAGGATCTTCAGGTCGGCGGTGTGGGCGCGGTGGGCCAGGGCCGTGAAGCCCTCGATGAGGGCGCCGGGGGTGGCCGGGGGCTCGCCGGACATGCCGGGCAGGCCGAGGTCGTTGATGCCGAAGTGCACCAGCACGTGGGTCAGGCCGGGAATGGCAAGGACGTCGCGGTCGAAGCGGGCCAGCGCGTGCTCGCCGACCTCGTCGCGCAGGAGGCGGTTTCCGGCGATGCCCTGGTTGACGACCCATCCCCGGTTGAGGCGCCGGTTGAGGAAGTCCACGGAGCGGTTGTTCGCGCTGATGGTGGAGCCGACCCCTTCGAACCAGGAGTCGCCGAAGGCCACGGCGATCGCGGTGTCGTCCGGGGTGAGCACGTCCACGCCCGCGACGTAGAACCGGGCTTCTACCTGCTCGGCCTCACCGAGTGCGGGAGTCGTGACGTGGTTCCCGGCGACGATGTGAGCGGTCTCCGCGGGCTTGTGGGAATAGGTGGCCAGGCCGGTCTGCTCGGGGAGATAGAGGCTGAGGACCAGGTCGGTGCCGGCGGCGACGGGCAGATCCATCGGGTCGCCGGTGGCCTCTTCTCCGGGCGCGATGGTGAGTTTCTCGGCGCCGTCGAAGGTGAGGGCGGCCTGCCCGTGCTCGGTGCCGACGGTCGCGGCGGCGATGGTCAACGGGGTGCGGCCGTAGCGGTTGGTCAGGCGTACCCGGAGGCGTTCTCCGCCGCCGGCCATGTGGAGCACCTGACGCACCGTCTGGTCGGCGAAGCCGCGCGGTTCGCTGAGCTTGATCTGCTCGTAGGGACTGATCACTGCGGTGCGGAAGCCGGCTGTCCAGATCATGCTCGCTCCATTCGCTTGCTGTGGGGGATGTTGCCGGTTAGGCGGGGGTCAGGACGGTCTTGCCGGGCAGTCGTCCGGCGGCGGCCTGGTCGTGGACCGCGGCCAGGTCGGCCAGCGGCCGCCGCTGGGCCACCTCGATCTGCAGATCTCCGGCGTCGACGCGGGTGACCAGCCCGGCGAGCTGGGTGGCGTCGCTGCGCACGAAGACCCGCACTGTCCGCACCCCGCGCCCGGCATTCTCCGGGCCAGTAAAGGTGGTGCTGACGAAGGCTCCGCCGTCGGCGACCAGGTCCACCAGCTGCGCGGTCTCCTCCGGGCTGGTGCGCACCAGGTTCAGCACCACGTCGAACCGCTGCCCGGCCACCGCCTGCGGGACGGGGGTAGCGGTGTAATCGACGATCCGGTCCGCGCCGTAGGAGCGGACGCGGTCATGGCTGCGCGCGCTGGCGGTCGCAGTCACGGTGGCACCGGCCCGCTTGGCGAGCTGGACGGCGTACCCGCCCACCGCACCGCCCGCGCCGTTGATCAGCACGCTCTGCCCGGTCTCCAGGCCGGCGTGCTCGAACAGCGACTGCCAGGCCGCCAGTCCGGCCGACGGCAGCGCCGCGGCGTCGGCCAGCTCGACCGTGCGCGGGGCGGCAGCCAGCGCCTCGGCGGGCGCCGCGGCATACTCGGCGGCCGCGCCGGGCTCGGTCATCGGCAGCAACGCCACCACCGCGTCCCCGACACCCCAACCGCCGACCCCCTCGCCCACCTCGGCGACGACACCGGACACGTCGTAGCCCGGCACATGCGGCAAAGCCACCGGGAACACCTGCTGCACGAAACCCCCGCGGATCGCCACGTCCAGCGGATTGAACGCGGCGCCGGCCACCCGCACCACCACCTGCCCCGGACCCGCCACCGGACGGTCCACCTCCTCATAGACCAGCACGTCGCTGCCGCCGTAAGAGTGGTAACGCACTGACTTCACGATCTCTCTCCCATCTCGCTTGCTTCGAAGTCGAAGCATGTCAGAGCCTAATCTGCTTCGACTTCGAAGCACATCCCTTGGGTGGGTGACGATCGACACAATGCTTTGGATTCGAAGCAGGTACGGTGGGGCGCATGACCGGCCCCCACCCCGACACCGGCGCCGACGGCGTCCAGGCGCTCGATCGCCAGCAGCTGGGGGCCTACTTCGCGCTCATGGAAGCCGTCGGCCTGCTCCAGCACCAGGTCGAACAGCAGCTACGCACCGAGGGCGGCCTCAGCTACGTGCAATTCCAGCTCCTGGCCCGCCTCGCCGACGCCCACGGCCAACTGACCATGACGCAGCTGGCCGACGGCGTCGTGTACAGCCGCAGCGGCCTGACCTACCAGGCCGGCCTGCTGGAGAAGGCCGGCCTCATCACCCGCGGCCCCAGCCCCGACGACGAGCGCGCCACCATGGTCACCATCACCGACGACGGCCTGGCCCTGTTCGGCCGCGTCCTGCCCGGCCACATCCAGGTCGTCCGCCGCCTGCTGTTCGACCCCCTGTCCGGCGACGACCTGCACCACCTCGGCGACCTCATGACCCGCGTCCGCGACCACATGCGCGCCCAGCCACCCCGCTCCGCCGCCCCTCGCAAACGCCGCCCCAACCCCACGGCCGCGGCGCAGGCCTGAACCGGTTCCACACTCGGCCCGGTGCGGAGGCTCCTTAGAGGAGGACGGCATCTAGATCGACATACGCGGCGCGAAGACTTGTTTAGAGAGCGCGTTTCAGAAGGTCCTATGAGGACCAGTCGAAGGTGCGGCGGGTCTGTCGGGCGGCGAGACGTTCGGCATCATCGCGGACCGGCAAGGATTGGCGCCGGGCGTCCATCCGGGCTACCGCGGGTAGTGCGGGTCACCCGTCAGGCGTCTGCGGGCGCCGGCTTCATGACCGATCGATGACCGCGGAACACCCAGCTCCGCATCATCAGGAACCGCACGCCGGTGGCGATCAGATTGGCGACGACCAACACGGCCAGCTCGATCGCCTTGGGTGGGTGACTGCTGAGCGCGCCCAGCACGGCCAGCGAACCGCTCGTCAGACCGAGTCCGACCCCGAACACCACCAGGCCCTGGGCCTGGTGCCGCCAGACGCGGTCTGTTCCGCGTACGCCGAAGGTCAGTCTCCGGTTCGCGGCCGTATTCGCCACCGCGGTGGCGAGCAACGCGATCACGTTTGCCGGCTGGGGACCGAGGCCGGTCCGCAGCACCGCATAGAGCAGGACGTACGCGAGCGTGCTCGCGACGCCCACCGCCGCGAAGCGCAGCAGCTGGCCGGTCAGTCCGGCGGGCACCCCGGCGACCGGAAGCGGGTTCCGGCCGAGCTGCTCGCGCAGTGCGGCCAGCGGCAGCCGCCCAGTCCCGAGCGCGCGGGTGAGCCGGGCGATGCCCTTCAGGTCGGCCACCGCGGTCGCCACGATGTCGACGCGGCTGTCGGCGTCGTCCACCCAGTCCACCGGGACCTCGTGGATGCGGAGGCCGGCGCGTTCGGCCAGCACCAGCATCTCGGTGTCGAAGAACCAGCCGGTGTCCTCAACCATCGGCAGCAGCCGCTCGGCGACGTCGGCGCGGATGGCCTTGAAGCCACACTGGGCGTCGGAGAAGCGTGCCGACAGCGTGCCACGCAGGATCAGGTTGTAGCTGCGTGAGATGAACTCGCGCTTGGCGCCGCGTACGACCCGGGACCCGCGCGCCAGCCGCGAGCCGATCGCCAGATCGGAGTGACCCGAGATGAGCGGCGCGACCAGCGGCAGGAGCGCGTCCAGATCGGTCGACAGGTCCACGTCCATGTAGGCGAGTACGGTCGCGTCCGAGCGCGTCCACACGTACTTGAGGGCACGGCCCCGGCCCTTTTCCGCCAGGTGTACGAAGACGACCTCGGTCAGGTCGTCGGCGAGCCGGCGCGCCACGTCCGCGGTCGAGTCGGTGCTGGCGTTGTCCGCGATGGTGATCCGGAACCGGTACGGGAACTCGGCCCGCAGGTACGCATGCAGCCGGCGCACGCAAGGCTCGAGGTCGTCCTGCTCGTTGTAGACCGGGACCACCACATCGAGCACCGGAGCGTCGAGGCGGGTCGGGGCGGCAGCGTGTCGGGGCACCGTCGAGAGGCTCATGTCACCAAGGTCGGCTTCACTGCTTTGCCCGGAATATGGCAACCCTGTGCCGGGCCTGTGAGTGTCTGCAGGCGGGCGATGGGCGGGCGATGTGCGGGCGATGGCCGCCCATGCCGCGCAGGCGGCTCCCCGGTTCGGGAGCCGCCTGCGAGGTGAGAGTGCTGGGTCACTGGGCGGTCAGGTCGTACACGGTCGTGTTGCCGACCGTCTGGGCGGTGAAGTTCTGGGCGACCCACGAGGCGATCTGGGAGCTGTCGCTGCTCCCGCCCATGCCGCCGCCCCGGCCACCGAAGTCGCCGCCGGCGATGAAGTAGTGGATCTTCCCCTGCTGCACGTACTGCTGGAACTGGGCGAGCGTCGGGGATGGGTCACTGCCGTTGAAGCCACCGATCGGCATGACCGGCTTGCCGGTCGCGAGCTGGTAGCCCGAGGCGTTCTGCGAACCCACCGCGGCCGCCACCCAGGTGTACGAGTCGGCGTTCGTCTCGAGCAGGGTCTTCATCTCGGAGCTGACCGTCGCGGCATCGAGTAGGCCGCCACCGCCACGCACCCCGCCGCCGGGCTGGCCGGCCGTGCCGCCCGGTAGGCCGGTAGTGCCGCCCCCGTTTAACCCGGGGACGCCGCCACCCGGCGCGGCACTGCGCGGACTGCGGAATCCGCCTCCGCCCGGGAAGCCACCCGCGAAGCCGCCTGGGAAGCCGCCCGGGCCGCCGAACCCGGCCTGCACCGCCGGTCCGGCCGAGGGAATCGAGCCGCTGTGCGGTTGCGACGCGGTCTGCACCGCGTACGCGGCCGGGCCGGCCAGGACCGCTCCCAGCGCGACGCCCGCGCTCAGCACGGCTACCCGGGCCGGCAGGCGCAGCGACGCCAGCACGCCCACCGCCGCGACCAGGCCGCCGATCAGCACCACCCACCGCAGCCACGGCACGAACTGCGGGCTGAGCGACAGCAGGTAGTACGACCACCAGGCGGTCACCGCGATCGCGATCGCGAGGGTCCCCGCCGCGAACGGGTTGCGTCGCGCCCGCCAGAGCAGCACGGAACCCATGCCGACCAGCGCGCCGATCGCCGGGGCGAGGGCCACCGTGTAGTACGCGTGGAAGATGCCCTGCATCAGGCTGAACACCAGTCCCGTGCCGATCAGCCAGCCGCCCCACAAGAGCAGCCCGGCGCGGAGCCGGTCGGTACGCGCGAAGCGGGCGGTGAGCACGAGCCCGGCGACCAGCAGGATCAGCGCGGCCGGCAGCAGCCAGGAGACCTGACCGGCCTGCTCAGGCTGGAAGAGCCGGGTCAGCCCGGTCGCGCCCCAGCGGCCCACGCCATTCGCGCCGCCGCCGACGCTGCCGGTCTCGTCGCCGGAGAGCCGGCCGAAGCCGTTGTAACCCAGCGTCAGCTCGAGGATGCTGTTGTTCTGCGAGCCGCCGATGTACGGCCGCATCGACGCGGGCACCAGCTGGACGATCGCGACGTACCACCCCGCCGACACCACGATCGCCAGGCCGGCGAGCAGCAACTGCCAGGCGCGCTTACCGAGCCGCGGCGGTCCGGCGATGAGGTACGCGAGCGCGTAGGCCGGGACGACCAGCAGCGCTTGCAGCATCTTGGCGAGGAAGCCGAAGCCGACGAACATACCGGCCAGGACCAGCCATTTCGTCGAACCCTTCTCGATCGCCCGGACGATCGCGTACGCACCCGCCACCAACAGCAGCACCAGCAGCGCATCCGGGTTGTTGAACCGGAACATCAGCACGGCCACCGGCGTCAGCGCCGACACCGCGCCCGCGATCAGGCCGGCCGCCGGACCGAACCACCGCTTGACCGTCAGGAACAGCAACCAGACCGTGCCGACGCCCATGAGCGCCTCCGGCACGAGGATGCTCCACGAGTTGACGCCGAAGATGCGCGCCGACAGGTCCATGATCCAGAGCGCACCCGGCGTCTTGTCGATAGTGATCGAGTTCGCCGCGTCGGACGAGCCGAAGAAGAACGCCTTCCAGCTCACCGACCCGGCCTGCACCGCGGCCGAGTAGAACGCGTTCGCCCAACCGGACCTGCCGAGTCCCCAGATGTAGAGGAAGCCGGTCAGGACCAGCAGCGCGAGCAGCGAGGGGCGCACCCACAACTCGTCTTTCCGACCGAGTAGCAACCCCGACCACCGCGATCGCGGGCGGTTCGCGGCGGGCGCGGCGTCCGCCGGGGGCGGAGGGGACACCATCGGCGGTACGGGCAGCGTCGATGTCATCAGGGATCCTTCGGGCAGGCGGATGCGGACTCCCCGACTGTCGACGCCTGCCCTGTCCCGGCTTTGTGTCCTCCCTGTGCCCTACCTGTAAGTCGCCGCCCCCGGATATCAGACGGTGCGGCGCTTGGCGGAAGCGATGGCTAGGCGGTCCAGGACCTGGACCGTGGTATCCCAGCCCATGCAGGCGTCGGTGACCGACTGGCCGTACGTGAGCGGCCCGCCCAGGTCCTGGCGCCCCGGTACCAGGAAGCTCTC
>DASYTU010000276.1:0-2459 GCA_036001925.1 Actinoplanes sp. | reverse complement strand
TCGTCGCCACCTCGGTCAGCTCCGACTTCCCGATCGCGTTCGACGCTCCGCTCAAACAGGTCAACCCGACGCTCAACCCGCACGTGCGGTATTTCGACGGCTCGCGGCGCGGCTACCTGCGGTGCGCGGTCGGGCCGCACTCCTGGCGTACGGATGTCCGCACGGTCGAGACGATCGAGGTGCGGCGAACGCCCGTGACGACGAGCGCGTCCTACACCGTCGAGGCCGGTACCTCCACACTCGCGCCGTCCTGACCGGGGGGACAGCCCTTCCTGCCGCCCTTTAGGACCTTCCGAGCCTTCGGGTCACCGTGAACCCTGTGAGGGCCACACACGGGAGGGGATCGATGTGACCACGCACCACGGCAAGGTCTACCTGCGCCGCGGCGACAGCGGCGAGTATGTCCGGCAGGTCCAGGACCGGCTCGTCGAATTGGGCTTCGCGGTAGACGTGCAGCACAACTTCGAGGCGCACGACACCAGGCACGCGCATCCGGCAGACTCGCACGGGCACGGGACGGCCAACTCCCAGGAGCACGAGAACAGCCAGTACGGCGAGCACACGACGGAGGCGGTGCAGGCATTTCAGGCCGCGTACGGGCTGAACGTCACCGGACACATCGACGAGGCGACCTGGGGTCTGCTGTTCTCCGACTTCGAGGGTGGCAGCATCGCCAGCGACGACCCGGCCGACCGGCCGACCGCGGACCGGCTCATCGAACTGTGCCTGCATCACGTCAACGACACGTACGACCTGGGGACGTCCGCCGACCACCACGATCCGGACGTCCACCTCTTCGACTGCGCCGAATTGATCTCGTGGGCGTGCGCCCAGATCGGCGTGCCCAACATCCCGTCGTACTCGGGCGGGATCTGGGACGCCTGCGCGCGCGCCGGCCACACCATGTCGCCCGAGACCGCGGCGCATGTCCGCGGCGCGCTGCTCTACCGGGCGCCCGGCGGCAAGCACACGTACGGCCACGTGGCGCTGTCGCTGGGCACCGGGCGGGACACGATCGAGGCGATGAGCTCGGCGCACGGCATCGTCGTGGGCAACATCGGAAGCCGGTTCACCGACGCCGCATACCTGCCGGGGATCGACTACCACCAGTGAGTTCCGGTCGGGATCGCCGTCCTATGCCGCGTTGCAGGTGAGCCCCGGTACGGGGATCGGCGGCGAGTTCCGTGAAGACCGAGATCGTGGCCTGCTCCCAACGGCGGGCCGGCGCGCCCGGCGGCGATGTCGCCGGCCCCACCATCGCACCGGCCGCCGCGGACGTGGTACGCGCCGGCTCGTCCTCGGTCCGGATCAGGACGCGAAGGCCCATCTCGGCGAGGCAGATCGCGGTCGTCAACCCGATGACGCCCGCGCCGATGACGGTGGCGTCCGCGGCGGTGTCGGTCATCGGACGAGGCTACGCCAGCCGCACCGGGAGATACGGCGAAGGCCGGGCGGTCGCCCGCCCGGCCTCCTTCAGCCCATGCGTGTCAGCAGGGACCGTTGTCCTGCCAGACGTCGGCCCGGCCCGGCGTCTCGCCCAGCGTCCACCACTTGGCCGTGTACTTGTGGCCGTTGTAGGACACCTGGTTGCCGCCGACGTAGACGGTCGTGGCGCTCCAGGCGGGCAGCGTGCACGTGCCGCCGCCGGGCGGCGGTGTCGTGGTACTGCCTCCGCACGGACCCTTGTCGGCCCAGACGTCCGCCTTACCGGGTGTCTCGCCCTGCGTCCACCACTTCGCCTGCCAGGTGTGGCCGTTGTACGAGACCTGGTTGCCGCCCACGTAGACCGTGCTCGCGCTCCACGCCGGCGCCGTGCACGATCCGCCCGGCGGCGTGGTGGGTGGCGTGGTCGGCGGGGTGGTGGGAGGCGTCGTCGGCGGCGTCGTGGGCGGCGTGGTGGAGCCGCCGCCACCGCACGAGGACGGGGCGGCGCCGTTCACGGCGTTCACGGTGGCGTTGAACAGCGTCGCCGCGGGGTCCAGGTCGAGAAGCGAGAACATCATCGCGCCACCCATGCCCTTGCAGTGCATGTAGTCGATCTTCGCCTTGATCGACTGCGTGTTCTCGCCGGTCCAGAACTCGGAGCCCGCGTAGAAGTACGCGCTCTGCGAGGCGGCGTCCCAGTACGTCGTCGACGGGTTGTCGACGATGCCGGTGAGCTCCTTGTAGTAGGCGACTCCGGGCACCTGGCTGAGGCTGCGGGCCCCGGACGGTCCGGACGCGGGCTGGTACAGGCCGTGGTTGGCGCCGGCCGCCACGCCCGACCAGCCGCGGTAGTAGAACGGGATGCCCATGGTCAGCTTGTTGGCCGGGAACCTGCCCGGGATCCCGTACGCGGGCAGGCCCGCCGTCCAGGCCGTGATGGCCGTGTCGATGGAGTACTTCTTGTCGCCCGGCGGGACGTTCGCCGACGGGTCGCTCGGCGACTGGTAAATCGGCGACTGGTTGTTCGTCTGGTT
>DASYTU010000275.1:0-5183 GCA_036001925.1 Actinoplanes sp. | reverse complement strand
GAGAAGCGGGCCCATGCCGCCGACAGGAAGATCACGATGTATCCGCCGGCGGACAGCAGGCCGGGACGCAGCGCACCCAGCGACACCGGATCCCGCAGCAGCTCGCCGAAGTCCTGCCAGTGCTGCGTCAGCAGGTACGGGTGCAGCCAGTCGATCTGCGGGATCTGGCTCAGCACCACGCTCGCCACGCTCAGCATGGTGAGCGCGATCGCCGCGCCCATCGGTTGCTCGGTCAGCGTAGAGATGAACAGGCCCACCGCGCCCAGCGCTGAGAGGCACACGCCCAGGTACAGGCACACGCCGAGCAAGCGAAGGAGCCCCTCGCCGAAGCCGACCTGGGTGCCCGACAGCAGGGTGACATCGCCGCCACCGAACAGGATCAGCCCGAAGATCAGGCCCGACGCCGCGACGACCAGCGGCGCGAGGAACGCGCCGAAGACGATGCCCGCATACTTGATCGCCAGCACCCGGGTCCGTCCGACCGGGACGGTGAGCAGGTAGCGCAGCGTGCCGACGTTAGCCTCGCCGGCGATCGAGTCGCCGGAAACCATGGCCACCGCGATCGGCAGGAACAGCACCAGCTCGACGCCCAGCGCGGCGAGCGCGACGAAGAAGCCGTTGCCGATGATCTGCGCGAAGAAGTCCGGTCCGCCGCCGCCGCCGTCGCCTTCACTCGGGGCGGCGAGCTTGGTCGCCACCGCGATGACGATCGGAACCCCGGCCAGCGCCGCGAGGCCGGCCTGGTTGCGCCGCCGGACCATGATGAGCCGCAATTCGGACCGCAGGAACCGGCTGGAAACCCGCCGGACCGGTGCCGCCGGGGCCAGATCAACCGCTGACATCGAAGCCTCTCCCGGTCAGGCCGACGAAGACGTCCTCCAGGCTGGGCGCTTCGACCGCGAATCCGCGTACCGGAACGCCGTCGTGCACCAGCGCCGCGACCACCTTTTCCGGCGCGACCGCGCCCAGCTGCCCGGAGGCCTCGGCCGCCGTTTGCGCGATCTCGGTGAGGC
Organism: Actinoplanes sp.; assembly: GCA_036001925.1. Classification (GTDB taxonomy): domain Bacteria; phylum Actinomycetota; class Actinomycetes; order Mycobacteriales; family Micromonosporaceae; genus Actinoplanes. The sequence continues at coordinate 4,170 of DASYTU010000275.1, read as the reverse complement.
CGAGCGCGCGCAGCACCCGCACCGCGTCCGCCGGCTGGTCGGTGAGGACCCGCGCCCGGGGCGCGGCGTCCGCGCGCAGCTGCGCCAGCGGCGCCTGCGCGACGAGGTGGCCGCGGTGCATGACGCCCACGTGCGTGCAGACCTGTTCGACCTCGGCCAACAGGTGCGTGCTGAGCAGCACTGTCGCGCCCTCCGCGGCCACCGCGGCGACCAGCGCGCGCACCTCACGCGTGCCCTGCGGGTCGAGGCCGTTCGTCGGCTCGTCCAGTACCAGCAGCTCGCGCGGCTTGAGCAGCGTTGCGGCGATGGCCAGGCGCTGCTTCATGCCGAGCGAGTAACGGCGGTACCGCTTGCCCGCGGCGGCGGACAGCCCCACCCGGTCGAGCGCCGCGGCGATGCGGGCGTCCGCGGTCCGAGGTTCGGCGGTACGGTCGGCCGCGTCGATCCGGCGCAGGTTGTCCCGCCCCGACAGGTACGGGTGGAACGCCGGCCCCTCGACCAGCGCCCCGACCCTTGGCAGCACCCTTGCGGCCCGGTCCGGCATCGCCTCGCCGAGCATCCGGTGCTCGCCCGCCGTGGGCCGGATCAGCCCGAGCAACATCCGGATCGTGGTGGTCTTGCCGGAGCCGTTCGGGCCGAGGAATCCGTACACCGCGCCACGCGGGACCGCCAGGTCGACGGCTTCCACCGCGACCTGGCGGCCGAACCGCTTCGTCAAGTGCTCCGACTCGATCGCGAGATCGGTCACTTGCCCGCGGCCTCGTAGAGCTTCTCGGGAGCCACCGCACCGATCAGGATCCGGCCGTCGTCGGTGACGAGCGCGCTGAACAGGGAGCTCGTCAGCAGGTGACCGCTGCCCCAGCTGCCGCTGACCTTCGGCAGGCTGTTCAGTACGCCGGCGAGTTGCTGCGTCTCCTTGTCGCCGCCGCCCGAGGCGGTGCTGTTCGCCGGCATCTTGGCCACCAGCACCGATGTCCAGCCCTTCCCTACGACGGTCGGCTCGCCGTCCGCGGCGGACGGCTTGCCCGCGGTCGTGTCGCCCGGCTCGATCCTGGCCTTCTCCTCCAGCAGGGCCCTGGTCTTCGGGTCCAGCTTGGCCATGGTCCTCGGGTCCAGCTTGGCCCCGGCCTTGGCGTCCGGCTTGACTTGCTCGGTGACGTCCGACGACGGCTTCTCCGTGGTCACCTTCGCGCCCGGCGGCGGGTTGAACGTGAACTGCTGCGCGTCCGGCACGGCGAAGCTGATCTGCTGGAACGCCACCCGGACGGCGGGGTTGTTCGCGTCCTTGGCGTACACGTCGACGCGCAGCGGGATGTGCTCCTTGGCGTCGATCGCGAGGCGCACCTGCCCGATCAGCGACGCGGTGTCCCTCGGCGCGAGCACCAGCTCGTACGCGTCCCGGCCGGCCACCTTCGCCGAGCCCGTCGTGCTGACCTTGGTGGTCGGATCGATCGCCTTCAGCGCGGCGTCCGCGGCTTCCTGCGGCGTCGACGGCACGCCGCTGGGCAGCGTGGTGGGCTTGTGGCCGGCCGCGTCCGCCCGGATCGTCCGGTGCATCGCGCTGTTGTCGGAGCTGCGCCACACCCACACGTCTGTGCCGTTGCGGATGACGTCCGTCTCACCCAGGGTCCCGAGCACGGCGAGCCGGACCTTGTCCTGGCCCGCGTACCAGACCCGCGCGGTGTTGCTGCCCGCGATGAGCTTGGTCAGATCGGCGCTGCCCTCGCCGCTCGTGACGCCCGGCAGTGACGGCAGGCCGAGATCCGCCGACTCCACGATCGTGCCGGAGAACCCGTCCACCTTCGCGTTCTGCACGTCGACCAGCAACTGCGCCGCGCTGCGTTCCGGCAGGGCCGGATCCGCGCTCGCTACGAGCGTGCCGGCGGCCGCGCCACCCCCGATCACCACCACCGCCGCGGCCGACGGAACGAGCCAGCGCAGCGCCGGCCTCGACCTGAACACACTCACGATGTCCACCTCCCGTTGTCTTGCGACCCATCCTGCGCCGGACGCGCTGTGACCGAGCTGAGAACATCCCCTAGGGGGTACCGCGGGCGTGGGATCGTTGTGGTGTGCGGTTGCTGGTGGTGGAGGACGAGGCGCGGCTTGCCGCTGCGCTGCAGCGCGGCCTGCAGGCCGAGGGCTTCGCGGTGGACGTGTCCGGCGACGGCCTGGACGGGCTGGAGCTGGCCCGGCACGGCGGGTACGACGCGATGATCCTCGATGTGATGCTGCCCCGGCTGTCCGGATACCGGATCGTCCGGCAACTGCGCGCCGAGCAGCGCTGGCTGCCGGTGCTCATGCTGTCCGCGAAGGATGGCGAGTACGACCAGGCCGACGGGCTCGACTGCGGCGCCGACGACTACCTCACCAAGCCGTTCTCCTACGTGGTGCTGCTGGCCCGGTTGCGCGCGCTGCTGCGCCGCGGCGTTCCCGAGCGTCCGGCCGTGCTGAACCACGGCGACATCGAGCTCGACCCGGCGCGGCGACGGGTCACCGTCGCGGGCACCGAGGTGACGCTCACCGCGCGCGAGTTCACGCTGCTGGAGTACCTGCTGCGCCGTCCCGGCGAGGTGGTGTCGAAGACGGAACTGCTCGACCACGTGTGGGACGCCGCGCTCGACACGGCGCCGAACGCGGTCGAGGTGTACGTCGGCTACCTGCGCCGCAAGATCGGGCGGGAGCGGCTGGAGACGGTCCGCGGGGCGGGTTACCGGCTCGCCGCCGCACCGGCCACCTAGATGGGCCGGCTGCGCCGCCTCAGCCTGCGCGCACGGCTGCTGCTGGTCTCCGTGGTCGCGCTCGCGGTCGGGCTCGCCGCCGGCGGCGTGCTGCTCGTGGCCGTACTCAACTTCGCCCTGCTGCGGGCCGTGAACACGGAGGTGCTCGACACCGCCGACGGCGTCGCGAGGCTCGTCAACCAGGGCTCGCTGAGCCAGCCCATCCCGGTGAGCCCGGGGGTACAGGTCCAGGTGGTCGACGGGCAGGGCCGGGTCCGCGCCGGCTCGGCCACCGCCGACCGGCTCGTGCCGATCCTCTATCCGGGCGAGCTGCGCGGCCTGGCCGACCGCGAGGGCATGGTCATCCCCGGGGACCGGATCGGGCTCGAGGGCGAGGCACAGGTGGTCGCGGTCGCGGCCGGGCCGCCGACCGATCCCGTGTACGTGCTGGTGGCCCGCTCGACCGCCGACGTCAGCGAGGGCGTGCGCCTGCTCAGGATCACGCTGCTCATCGCGTTCCCACTGTTGGTGGCGCTGCTCGCGGCGGTGTCGTGGCGGGTGCTCGGGGCCGCGCTGCGCCCGGTGGAGGCGCTGCGCGCCGGCGCCGAGGAGATCACCGGGGGTGCGCGCCCGGGCCGGCTGCCGGTGCCCGACTCGCGCGACGAGATCCGTCGCCTGGCCGTCACGCTCAACGACATGCTGCACCGGCTCGACGCGGCCCGGGCCCGGCAGCGGGCGTTTGTCGCGGATGCTGCACACGAGCTGCGCAGCCCGCTGACCAACATGCGTACCGAGCTTGAGGTGGCGCAGCGGCTGCCGGACACCACGGACTGGCCGGCGCTGACCGACGACCTGCTCACCGACGTGGATCGGCTCAGTCGCCTCGTCTCCGACCTGTTGCTCCTGGCCCGGGCGGACGACGCGGCCACCCGCCCGGCCCAGACGACCGAGGAGGAGGTCGAGCTCGGCCAGCTGCTCGCCGAGGTCGCTACCCGCTATCCAGCCGTACGGTACGAGCGGCCCGCCGCTCCGCTGCACGTGGTGGGGGAGCGGGACGCGCTCGGCCGGGTCGTCGCCAACCTGCTGGACAATGCCGTGCGGCACGCGGAGAAGACGGTCGGCCTGGCGGTCGCGGCGGATGGCGCGTACCAGAAGATCTCGATCTGCGACGACGGGCCCGGCATCCCCGCGGCGGACCGTGAGCGGGTGTTCGATCGGTTCACCCGGCTGGACGACGCGCGGGCCCGCGACGCCGGCGGATCCGGCCTCGGCCTCGCGATCGTGCGCGAGTTGGTCCGCCGGCACCGCGGCATGGTGACCTTGAGTGACGCGAACCCTGGCCTGCGGGTGGAGGTACGCCTCCCGAAAGCCTGATCACCAGCTGGGAACTAATCCGTGCCGGGGGCCGACCAACGACCGTGCCCGGCACCGGGCGAAACTCCGACCCCCG
>DASYTU010000274.1:0-19128 GCA_036001925.1 Actinoplanes sp. | reverse complement strand
GCAGTTGATCAAGTGCCGCTCCCACACCCGGGGCGCCTCTCGTGGGCCGATCAGGCCACGCACCACCCCGTCGGTGACGAGCAGCTCGGCATAAGCGACCGCAAGCGGCAGCCGGTCGCCGAAGACTGTCCGAGCCGCATCAACGAACTCGGCCGGCGGCGACGAAGCGGGCGATGTCGGGGACTTCGTGGAAGCACTGGGCGACGAGGACGCCGGGGAAACGGCGGGGGCAGGAACCGACGACGCCGGGGACGCGGCAGAGGAAGGAGCCGGGGAAACGGCGGAGGTGGGAACCGAGGACGACGAAGAAGCAGCGGAGGCAGGAGTCGGGGAAGCGGCGGGAGCAGGAACCGAGGACGACGAGGAAGCGGCGGATGCAGGAACCGAGAACGCGGCGGAAGCAGGACTCGACGACGACGAGGACGCGGCGAAAGGAAACGACGAATGCGAACGCAAAGGCGAGGGCAAGCCCGAGGAAGGCAGGCTCGAGGGAGGCGAGGGCAAGCCCAGGGAAGGCGATGGCACGCCCGAGGAAGGCGAGGCCGAGGACGAAGACGCGGACGAAGATGCCGGGAACGACGACGGCCCGGGCGATCTAGCACCCGGGCCGGGATCACCCGCGCCGATGCGTGGGTCTGTCATGTCGCGTCAGTCGGCCGCTCGGACCACGATGCGCCGGTTCGGCTCCACGCCCTCGGACTCGCTCTCCACGCCGGGGATCGCGTTCACCACGTCGTGTACGCACTTGCGCTCGAACGCCGACATCGGCTCCAGGCGTACCGCCTCGCCGTGCTGCTTGACCTTCTCGACGGCGTTCCGCGCCACCGCGGCGAGTTCCTTTCGCCGCGCCGCCCGGTAGCCCCCGATGTCGAGCAACAGGCGACTCGGCGTACCAGTGGCGCGGAAGATGGCGAGTCGCGTGAGCTCCTGCAGTGCCTCCAGCGTGGCGCCGCGCTGCCCCACCAGCGGCTGCAGCCGGCCGCCGACGACCTCGACCATGGGGCGCCCCGCGGACACCAGCTCGTCGATGTCGCCGTCGTAGTCGAGGATGTCCAGCAGGCCTTCTACGTAGTCGGCCGCTATCTCGCTCTGCCGGAACAGGTCGCCGTCCGAAACGACGCTCTCCGACTTCTTCGCCTCTTCGCCGACGCCGGCGCCCGAGCCAGCGTCAGAGCCAGCGTCAGAGCCCAAACCGGCGTCAGAGCCCAAACCGGCGTCAGAGCTCGAGCCGGAGCCCAGGCCGGCTCCCGAGCCAGAGCCGGCCTCCGAGCCAGAGCCGGCGCCAGCGTCGCCGGAGTAGCCGGGCGCGTCCGACTTATCGGACACGGAACCGTTGAGCTCCGGATCGGACGGATCAACCTGCGAGGATTCAGGAGAAGCGGGAGTGCTGGTGTCGGTCACGGTCTCATCTCCGTACTCAATCGGGCCGGACCTCCTCGGTCCGCTGTTTCCCGCGCCGAGGCTGTCCGAACCCGGCGTGGGGAGGGTCTGTGGCAGGAGAGCGCCCGGGCCCGGAGAGGGCCCGGGCGGCGGTCATCCCTGAGGCTTGTTCGCGGGTCTGGCGCCCTTCTTGGGGTTCACCGGCTTGGCCCCTGGCCTTGGCGCGAGGGCCTTGGTGTCGACCGCCGGGCTCGGCGGCTCGGGGGCGGTCTTGCCGCGGCCGAACAGCCCGCCGACACGGTTCGGCTGCACCGGGTTCTTGGTTTTGCCGTCGGCCGGGGCCTTCTTCGCGGTGGTCGACTTGCTCGCGGGCCGGACGGTCGGAACCTTGGTGCCGGACATCTGCGGGGGTGGGTACTTCCGCAACACCCACTGCTGCTGGGCCAGCGTGAAGAGGTTGTTCGTGACCCAGTAGATGATCACGCCGATCGGGAACAGCGCACCGGAGACCAGCAGGGAGAGCGGGATGCCGTAGAGCATCAGGCGCTGGATCATCTTCTGCTGCGGGTCCTCGGCCCAGCCGGTCTTGAGGATCATCTGGCGGCTGGTCAGGTACGTCGTCGTCATCATGATGAGGACAAGAATGCCTGCGATGATCTTGACGGCGGTGCCGTTCGCCTGCAGGGCCGCGAGCTCGGCAGCGGAGGATCCGAACTTCGACGGCAGCGGCGCGGTGAACAGCGACGCCCTGGTGGCCTCGTGGAACTGCTCGGTGGTCCAGCCGTACAGCGTGGTCTGGGTGTTGGCCGGGTTCAGCCGGCGCAGCACGTGGAACAGACCGAGGAACACGGGGATCTGCAAGAACATCGGGAGACAACCCATCAACGGGTTGGCCTTCTCGGTCTTGTACAGCTCCATCATTTCCTTCTGGAGCGTCTCCCGGTCACCCTTGTGCTTGTCCTGCAGCTGCTTGACCTTGGGCTGCAGCGCCTGCATCGCCCGTTGGGACTTGATCTGCTTGACGAAGATCGGGAACAGGATGATGCGGACCGTCACCACCAGGAAGATGATGGCCAGGACCCAGGTCCAGTTGGTGCCGAGGACCCGCCCCTCGGGGATGCCAATCGCGGCCCACAGGTCGTGCCAGCGCAGAAGGATCCACGAAATGGCGAAGTAGATCCAGTCGAGACTCAATTCAAGCTCCAGTCACATCGGCAGGACGGTGACGGATCGTGTCAGGCACCGGGTCGAACCCGCCAGGGTGGAAGGGTTGGCAGCGCAGGAGCCGCCAGATCGTCAGGGCGGTCCCTCGTACCGCGCCGTGCCGCGTCAGGGCCTCCTGGGCGTACGCACTGCACGAGGGATAGAACCGGCAGCGAGCCGGCAACGCCGGGCTCACATAACGACGGTACGCGACGATCGCAGCAATCAGCACTCGGGCGACCACGCTCATCGCGGCCGCCGCGGGTTGCGAGCGGCCTCCAGGGCCGCGTCGAGGTCGGCGCCGATGGAGTCGTACGCGGCGGACGCGGCCGCGGGGAGCGCCCGAACCACGAGCAGCGATCCGGGCGGCAACGAGCCGAGCCGCGGTCGGACGAGGTGGCGCAGACGCCGGCGGACCTTGTTGCGGACCACCGCGTTGCCGACGGCCTTGGACACGACAAAGCCGGCGCGCGCCGGAGAGGCTTGCGCCGGCTCATCGAGAAGCAGATGGACGACCACGGTGCCACGGCCGACACGGCGACCGCCTCGAACCGCTGCGGCGAAGTCGCTGCTACGCCGCAGTCGCTGCGCCGCGGCCAGCACGACTACCTGGCATTCCGCCGCGACCAGCGTCGGCTCATGCCGACAGCTTGTCGCGGCCCTTGGCGCGGCGAGCGGAGAGGATGGCACGGCCAGCCCGGGTGCGCATGCGCAGCCGGAAACCGTGGGTCTTCGCACGCCGACGGTTGTTCGGCTGGTAGGTGCGCTTGCTCACGTCAGAAACTCCGTCTTCGTACTACGCCCCAGGGGCATCGACAGCGAGAACGCCACTTTACCAGAGCGCGGCAGAGCAACCGCTCGACCCTACGCAGGGCACAAGCAGTGGTCAATCATTCTACCCGTCGGCACGGCGACAAGATGGTCCGTACCGCGCCGGCACTGGTCTTTCTGCGCGACCGGTGAATCTTTTGCTGCCCGACAGCGCTTACCGGAGTGGGCGTCGGTTGAAGGCATGGCCGCTCCGCTGTTAGCGTGCCCGTTTGCTGGTCTACAGCAGTGTTCACAGACCACCTTGGATCGGCCAAAACTGGACAAGGCGGTGAATCGTTCGGCACGGTGAGCCTGTTTCCCGCGCCAGCAAAGGCTCCGGGAAGTCTGCCGACCATCCGGCCGGGTAGCGACCGCCGGCGCTTGCACAGGTTGTGCACAACCTGTGGACAGCCGGTGGCACCGTGCACGTTCAGCACGTCGGACGTGCTGGGTTGGGGGGCGCCGGTCGACCCGCCCGCCGGGGCAGCGACAGGCAAGGGCGGAAGCCGGACAACGGCCACCGGATGTACCGGCGGCGATGGGGGTGGCGCGGCGGTGGCCGAAACGGTCGACCTGAGCGGGGTATGGACCGCTGCTACGGACGAGCTCGCCGACGAGATCGTGTCGGCGCAGCAGCGTGCGTACCTGCGGCTCACCCGGCTGCGCGCGATCGTGGAGGACACCGCGTTGCTGTCGGTGCCCGACGCTTTCACTCGTGACGTCATCGAGTCGCGGCTGCGACCCGCGATCACCGACGCGCTGTCACGCCGGCTCGGCCGGCCGATCCAGGTAGCCGTCACGGTCCGGCCGCCCGAGGACGGCTCCGGCCGCCCGGGCACGGTCTACGGCGCCCCGCCGCCGGAGGGCTACGCCACGCCCGCACCGGAGACCTACGGCACCCCCGCGCCGGAGACCTACGCCACGCCCGCGCCGGAGCCGCCGAACCAGCCGAGCTACGGTCCGCCGATCTATCATCCGCCCACCGGCTCGGCTCAGCACTCGGCAGCCGCCGGGGCCTATTCGCGTACGGTGCCGAGCGCCCGTGACGCCCAGGAGGCGTTGTTCGCGACGCCGCTGCCGCAGCCCACGATCCCACCGCCGCCCCCGGCACCGGCCCACGTCGAAAAGGTCCCGGAGCCGAAGGAACCGCCGAACGAGTCGGGCGCCCACCGGATGGCGACCGAGCAGTCCCAGCTGCGCGAGAACCAGCGCCACCCGGATGACACGCTGCGCATGCACGGCCAGAGCGGTGACAACGGGCCGGGCCGCGCATCCATGGATCTGCGGGCCGCCGGCGGCTCCGAGCGGCGCCCCGGCGGCAACGACGGTAACCGGCTCAACCCCAAGTACATGTTCGAGACGTTCGTCATCGGCTCGTCGAACCGTTTCGCGCACGCGGCCAGCGTCGCGGTCGCCGAGTCGCCCGCGAAGGCCTACAACCCGCTGTTCATCTACGGCAGCTCCGGACTGGGCAAGACGCACCTGCTGCACGCGATCGGCCACTACGCCACGACGCTGGGCCACGCCCGGGCGGTGCGCTACGTGTCCACCGAGGAGTTCACGAACGACTTCATCAACTCCCTGCGCGACGACAAGACGCAGGCTTTCCAGCGGCGCTATCGCGACGTCGACATCCTGCTGATCGACGACATCCAGTTTCTGGAGAACCGCGAACGGACCCAGGAAGAGTTCTTCCACACGTTCAACACGCTGCACAACGCGAACAAGCAGATCGTGATCAGCTCGGACCGGTCGCCACGGCAGCTCGCCACACTGGAAGACCGGATGCGCACCCGCTTCGAGTGGGGCCTGCTCGCCGACATCCAGCCGCCGGACCTCGAGACCCGCATCGCGATCCTGCAGAAGAAGGCCGCCCAGGAGCGCATGTTCGCCCCCGACGACGTACTCGAGTTCATCGCGTCGCGCGTCTCGAACTCGATCCGCGAGCTCGAAGGTGCCCTCATCCGGGTGACAGCGTTCGCCAGCCTGACCCGATCGCCGGTACAGCTGTCGCTGGCCGAGGAGGTCCTCCGCGACTTCATGCCGGACGGTGCCGGCCCGGAGATCACCGCCGACCAGATCATGGTGTCCACCGCCGACTACTTCGGGGTGAGCCTCGAGGACCTTCGGGGACACTCCCGGTCGCGGGTGCTGGTCAACGCGCGCCAGGTCGCGATGTACCTCTGCCGCGAGCTCACCGATCTGTCGCTGCCCCGCATCGGGCAGGCGTTCGGCGGCCGCGACCACACCACGGTCATGCACGCCGATCGCAAGATCCGCCAGCACATGGCCGAGCGCCGGTCGCTCTACAACCAGATCGCCGAGCTGACCAACCGGATCAAGCAGAACACCTGAGCTCGCGGTCCGTTCACCCCGGCCTTGCTTTTGGGTACGCGTTACGCCGTACCCAAAAGCAAGAAGCGGGCCCCCAACGCTGCGGCGAGTCGGGCCGCGGCCCCGCCAGGCCGCGGACGCCCTTGCATCCTCGCCGCCACGCCATGCCAACGTTATCCACCGGTCGTCCCCAGGGGTTGTCCCCAACGGTGGATAACGCCGCCGGACGTTCCCCACAAGTGCGGACGCAGGTACTCTGCGTTACTTTCTTGTCCACGTCCTGTGGAGGAGTGTGGATCGGCTGTTGAAGGTTCTGGGGACGACGGGCCGGTAGCGTCCCAACGCTGTCCCCAGCGCCGGGGAAAACCCCCGTGGATATCCGGTGGATAGCCGGTGGACAACGGTGGACAACCGCCGCCGGGTTGGCGACTGTGGACGCAAGCCGGGGTCTGTCCCCGGGTTACCCACATCCACCACACCGGTGGACAACGCCGTGACCAGGGCAGACGGCGGTTCTCCACACTGTGCACAGCCCCGATGAAGATGACGGGTTATCTCTCTAAGACAACAAAAATCAATAATCAGCGTTGGGGAAGGTGTGGATCGGTCCGGCCCGACCGGCCGGGGGAAGTCTGCACCGGGGGCGGACGCGCATCGGCCACGCCCGCGCCATATCGTTAGGCGCACCAGGAGAAGGACGCGGAGGGCAGCATGAAGTTCCGGGTGGAGCGCGACGCACTCGCCGATGCCGTGGCGTGGACGGCCAAGAGCCTGCCCAGCCGTCCGTCGGTGCCGGTGCTCGCCGGCGTCATGCTGCGGGTCACCGACGGCCGCCTGCATGTCTCGGGCTTCGACTACGAGGTTTCCAGCCAGGTGAGCGTCGAGGTGCAGGCCGACGCGGACGGCGCCGCGCTGGTCTCCGGCCGCCTGCTCGCCGAGATCACCAAAGCGCTGCCGGCCAAGCCGGTCGACATGGCCGCCGTCGGTGCGCACCTGGAACTGGTCTGCGGCAGCGCGCGGTTCACGCTCCCGACCATGCCGGTGGAGGACTACCCCACGCTGCCGGAGATGCCGTCCAGCGCCGGCACCGTCGATGCCGCGGCCTTCGCGGCCGCGGTCGCCCAGGTGGCGGTCGCGGCGGGGCGCGACGAGACGCTGCCGATGATGACCGGCGTACGCGTGGAGCTGAACGGATCCAATCTCGCCATGCTCGCCACAGACCGCTACCGCCTCGCGATGCGGGAGATGGAGTGGAACCCGGATGATCCGGATGTCAGCCTGAACGCGCTGGTGCCGGCGAGGACGTTGAACGACACGGCCAAGACGCTCGGCCCGCTCGGCGGCGAGGTGACGATCGCGCTCGCTCAGGGCAATGCGGGCGAAGGCATGATCGGCTTCGCGGGCGGTACCCGGCGCACCACCAGCCGGCTGCTCGATGGCGCCAACTATCCGCCGGTGCGGTCGCTGTTCCCGGCGACCCACAGCGCCGAGGCCCGGGTGCCGGTCGCCGCGCTGGTCGAGGTGGTCCGCCGCGTCTCGCTGGTCGCCGAGCGCACCACCCCGGTGCTGCTCAGCTTCAGCGAGGACGGCCTGGTGGCGGAGGCCGGTGGCACCGAGGAGGCGCGGGCCAGCGAGGCCATGGAGGCGACTTTCACCGGCGAGCCGCTGACCATCGGCTTCAACCCTCAGTACCTGATCGACGGGCTGCAGAATCTCAACGCTCCGCTGGCCGTGCTGTCCTTCGTCGACGCGTTCAAGCCGGCCGTGATCTCGCCCGCCTCGGAGGATGGGGAAATCCAGCCCGGCTACCGCTATCTGATCATGCCGATCCGGGTAACCCGCTGATACTGAGCTCAGCAACCACGGACTGAGGGGGACACCATGCAGCTAGGCCTTATCGGTCTCGGCCGGATGGGCGGCAACATGCGGGAGCGCATCCGCTCCGCCGGACACGAGGTCGTCGGCTACGATCACCACCCAGACATCTCCGACGTGGCCAGCCTGGCCGAAATGGTGGACAAGCTCACGCCGCCCCGAGTGGTGTGGACCATGGTGCCCGCCGGCCCCATCACCGAGGGGACCATCGATCAGCTGAGTGAACTGCTGTCCGCGGGCGACCTCGTCATCGACGGCGGCAACTCCAAGTTCACCGACGATCCCCCGCGCGCCCAGCGGCTGGCGCCCGAGGGCATCGGCTACCTGGACTGCGGCGTCTCCGGCGGCATCTGGGGCAGCCAGAACGGGTACGCGCTGATGGTCGGCGGCGACGCCAATCACGTGGCCATGGCGATGCCGATCTTCGAGGCGCTCAAGCCGGCCGGCCCGTACGGCTTCGTGCACGCCGGACCGGTCGGCGCCGGCCACTACACCAAGATGGTCCACAACGGCATCGAGTACGGCATGATGCAGGCCCTCGCGGAGGGCTACGAGCTGCTCGAGGCGTCCGAGTGGGTGGAGAACGTGCCCGGCGCGATCAAGAGCTGGCGCGAAGGCAGCGTCGTCAAGTCGTGGCTGCTCGATCTCCTCGACCGTGCGCTGGACGGGGATCCGGAGCTGGCCAAGCTGAAGGGCTACGCCGAGGACACCGGCGAGGGCCGCTGGACGGTCGACGAGGCGGTCCGGCTGGCGGTTCCGCTGCACGTGATCGCGTCCTCGCTGTTCGCCCGGTTCGAGTCCCGGCAGCCGGACTCGCCTGCCATGAAGGCGGTGGCCGCGCTGCGCCAGCAGTTCGGCGGGCATCCCGTCATCAGCTGACATGCATGTGCGCCGGGTCGAGTTGACGGACTTCCGCTCGTACGAGCGGGTGGCGGTCGACCTCGACCCGGGAGTGGCCGTCATGGTCGGCCAGAACGGTGTGGGCAAGACGAACCTGGTCGAGGCGCTCGGCTATGTGGCCACACTGGACAGCCACCGGGTTGCCACCGATGCGCCGCTGGTTCGGGCCGGTGCCGCGTCGGCCGTGATCCGGTGTGCCATCGTCCACGATGGACGGGAGCTGCTGGTCGAGCTGGAGATCGTGCCGGGCAAGGCGAACCGGGCGCGGCTGAACCGTTCGCCGGTGCGCCGCCCGCGCGATGTGCTGGGCGCGTTACGGCTGGTGCTGTTCGCGCCCGAGGATCTCGAGCTGGTTCGTGGCGACCCGGCCGGGCGGCGGCGCTACCTCGACGACCTGCTGGTGGCACGGCTGCCACGGTTCGCGGGGGTCCGTGCCGACTACGACCGTGTCGTCAAGCAGCGGAACGCGTTGCTCCGAACCGCGTACCTGACCCGCAAGGTCGGCGGGACGCGCGGACAGGATTTGTCGACACTGACGGTGTGGGACACGCACCTGGCCCGGCACGGCGCCGAGCTACTCGCCGGCCGGCTGGAGCTCGTCGCGGCACTCGGACCGCATCTGACCAAGGCGTACGACGCCGTCGCGGCCAGCCGGGCGTCGGCGACCATCGCCTATTCGTCCCGCCTGGGCGAGTCGCTGAGCTCGGACCGGGCCGCGCTCGAGGAGGCGCTGCTCGCGTCGCTGGCCGAACGCCGCCCGGCCGAGATCGAGCGCGGCGTGACGCTGGTCGGGCCGCACCGGGATGATCTTTCGATGTCGCTAGGCGACCTGCCCGCCAAGGGATACGCGAGCCACGGCGAGTCGTGGTCGTTCGCGCTGGCGCTGCGCCTCGCGGCCTACGACCTGCTGCGATCGGACGGCATCGAACCCGTGCTGGTGCTGGACGACGTGTTCGCCGAGCTGGACACGGGCCGGCGGGACCGGCTCGCCGCGCTGGTCTCCGACGCGGCCCAGCTGATCGTGACCTGCGCGGTGCCGGAGGATGTGCCGGCGTCGCTGCAGGGGGTCCGCTACGACGTCGGCCAAGGAACGGTGACCCGTGCCGCCTGAGACCACACCTCCGGCTCCCGACCCGGCTCCAGACCCGCCTTCCGGCGGCGCCGAGAGCCCGCATGGCGGCCCGGCCGGCATGGCGGGACCTGAGCTGGCCCGAGCCGTTCTGGACGCGGCTCTGGCGAAACGACGGGCCGCGGCGCGCCCCCGGCGGCGCGCCGGGGAGGACGGCGGCGCGCGGCGGCTGCGGGGCTACTCCGGCCCGGGGCCAGACCCGCGCGATCCCCAACTGTTCGGCGACGTGCTGCAGCGGCTCATGAAGGCCCGCGGCTGGGAGAAGCCCACGGCTGCAGCCACCGTCTTAGGTGCCTGGGAGAAGGTCGTCGGTGCCGACATCGCGAAACACAGCAGGCCGATCAAGCTGGACGCAGGCGTGCTGACCGTCGAGGCCGAGTCGACGGCGTGGGCCACCCAGCTGCGGCTGCTGGCGGCGGCGCTGCTGACGAAGATCGCGGCCGAGGTGGGCCACAACGTCGTGACCAGGCTGAACATCCACGGTCCGGCGTCCCCATCGTGGAACAAGGGCCCGAGACGCGTTAAAGGCCGCGGGCCGCGCGATACGTACGGTTGATCAGCGAGGAGCGCGTTGCCGCGCGTGTGTGCCGAGCCTTCGGACGACGCCGGCGAAGCCGTCGACGGTCGCAGGCTCGGCTCACACGCTCCAGCGGCGCACGCGCGATCGAGCGCGGCCAGCCCAGCGAGGAGCGAATTGCCGCGCGGGTGGGGTGGGGCGCCTGAGCGGCGAGGCGAAGCCAAGGCCGTTCGGGCGCCCCACCCCACCCGCTCCCCAGCGGCGCATGAGCGATCGAGCGCGGCCAGCTCAGCGCGCTAGTAATCGGCGAAGACCGCGAAGCCGCGGTCGGCGCACCGGCGGTAGAAGCCGGCCAGCACCGCCAATTCCGAACGGGCGAAGGTCCAGTGCGGGGCGTTGCCGGCGTCGTCGCGCAGCGCGGACAGCCGGTGGTCCAGCCAGCGCAGCTGTTGCTCGGCGAGCCGCCCGCCAGCCACCGCGTTGCGCATCACGCTCGCCACGGTGTCGAACGTGACCAGGTCGCCGTACCCGTCGTGGCCCTCGACGAAGCGCTCGAGCCCGCCGGCGATCCAGGCGCAGCCGTCCGGATCGATCACCGGGTCCTCGTCCTCCGCGGCCGCGTCGGTGGCGTAGAGCACGCCGTCGAGCCCCAGCAGTAGGTCGACCAGCTCGGTGTACGCGGTCGCGCGCACCGTACCCGTCTTCGCGATGTGCAGCGCTAACGCGCCGGTGGGCGCGGCGATGTCCGGCTCATCGGCGATCGCGCCGAAGTCGACGAACTCCGCGGGCGCCACCGGGTCGTAGTACTGATTCGTCCGGGGCCAGTGCACCGCGACGTTGTCCAGCCCCTTGTCGTGCGCCATGGGGCCACCCCTCCTCGACCTCGCACCGGACCTTAGCCTGCACTGTGCGGCCGCCCGGCCTTGAATCGGCCTGCGCGGGCGAGGTTACGACATATCCGCCCGCGGTTGTGAGGCAGTGTCGCAGCGCGTGGCCGCGGCGGCACGCAGGCGCGCCCACCGGGCGACACCCGGATCATTCGCCATTGCGCGCAGGCTCTCTTCCGTGTAGGGGGAGTCGTGGATAGCGGGCTGCGGGACGCTACGGCAATCTGAGGCGCCCGCAAGGGGTGCCGGACCCTCGATAACTCGCTTCGGCGGAGTAGAATTGACGCAGACCGGGAAAACGAGTCGCGTGAAGCCTGAGACGGTTCGTCTCGTCACGCTACGCGATTTTTCCAGCCGATCACGATCCGCGGGCGACCGCGGCGACCGGCGCGTACGGTTCCACCGGTGGTCCGCCCCCTCCCCGCGGGTTGTCGTCTGTGGTGCCCCGTGCCCGCCGGCTGCTGCCGCCCGCCAACCCCGTGTCGGGGCCTCGCGGCCACCGGCGCGAGAAAGTGGCCGAGGGTGGCAGAGAAGAAGCAGGAATACGGTGCCGAGTCCATCACCGTGCTCGAAGGCCTCGATGCGGTCCGCAAGCGTCCGGGCATGTACATCGGCTCGACCGGCGAGCGTGGTCTGCACCACCTCGTCTGGGAGGTTGTGGACAACGCCGTCGACGAGGCGCTCGCCGGTTACTGCGACACCATCGACGTGATCCTGCTGGCCGACGGCGGTGTCTCGGTCACCGACAACGGCCGCGGCTTCCCCGTCGACCTGCACCCGAAGCTGAAGCGGCCGGGCGTCGAGATCGCGTTGACGGTCCTGCACGCGGGCGGCAAGTTCGACGGCAAGGCGTACGCGGTCTCCGGCGGCCTGCACGGCGTCGGCGTGTCCGTGGTGAACGCGCTGTCCACCACGATGGCGGTGGAGATCCACAAGTCCGGCTACGTGTGGCGCCAGCGGTACACCTCGTCCAAGCCCGGTCCGCTGGAGAAGGGCGAGACGACCACCTCCACCGGTTCGACGGTGCAGTTCTGGCCGGATCCGAAGATCTTCGAGACGACCGAGTTCGACTTCCAGACCATCTACCGGCGGCTGCAGGAGATGGCGTTCCTTAACAAGGGCCTGACGATCAATCTGATCGACCAGCGCCCGGCGTTCGCGGAGGAGGACGGCAAGCCCCGCGAGGTCACGTTCATGTACGCGGACGGTATCGCCGACTTCGTCCGGCACCTCAACAACACCAAGACCCCGATCCACAAGTCGGTGATCGAGTTCGAGGCCGAGGCGAACGACCAGGGCATGGCCCTGGAGATCGCCATGCAGTGGAATGAGTCGTACGGCGAGTCGGTCTACACGTTCGCGAACACGATCAACACCCACGAGGGCGGAACCCACGAGGAGGGCTTCCGGGCCGCGCTGACCAGCATCGTCAACCGGTACGGCACGGAGAAGAAGTTCCTCAAGAGCGACGAGAAGCTCTCGGGTGAGGACATCCGCGAGGGTCTCGCCGCGATCATCTCGGTGAAGCTGGCCAATCCGCAGTTCGAGGGCCAGACCAAGACGAAGCTTGGCAACACCGACATGAAGGGCTTCGTCCAGAAGATCGCGAACGACCGGCTGGTCGACTGGTTCGAGCGCAACCCGGCCGAGGCGAAGACGATCATCACGAAGGCGTCCCAGGCGGCCCGGGCGCGCATCGCCGCGCAGCAGGCCCGCAAGCTGGCCCGGCGCAAGTCGTTGCTGGAGTCCGGCTCGATGCCGGGCAAGCTGGCCGACTGCCAGTCCACCGACCCGCGCGTCTCCGAGGTGTTCATCGTCGAGGGCGACTCCGCCGGCGGCTCCGCGAAGCAGGGCCGCGACAACGTGACCCAGGCGATCCTGCCGATCCGCGGCAAGATCCTCAACGTGGAGAAGGCCCGGATCGACCGGGTGCTGAAGAACAACGAGGTCCAGGCGCTGATCACCGCGTTGGGCACCGGCATCCACGACGAGTTCGACATCTCGAAGCTGCGCTACCACAAGATCGTGCTGATGGCGGACGCGGACGTCGACGGACAGCACATCCAGACGCTGCTGCTAACGCTGCTGTTCCGTTTCATGCGACCGCTGGTCGAGCAGGGCCACGTCTACCTCGCCGCGCCACCGCTCTACAAGATCAAATGGAACAAGAAGGGCGACGATGCCCAATACGCCTACTCCGACCGGGAGCGGGAC
This sequence comes from Actinoplanes sp., assembly GCA_036001925.1. Taxonomy (GTDB): domain Bacteria; phylum Actinomycetota; class Actinomycetes; order Mycobacteriales; family Micromonosporaceae; genus Actinoplanes. The sequence goes on along the minus strand of DASYTU010000274.1, from coordinate 5,879 downwards.
GGGCTGATCGCATTGCGCCAGCAGAAGAAGCCGAACGCCAAGCCGGACGACATCCAGCGGTTCAAGGGTCTCGGCGAGATGAACTACACCGAGTTGTGGGACACGACGATGGACCCGGCCACCCGGACGCTACGGCAGGTGACGCTGGACGACGCTGCGGTGGCCGACGAGCTGTTCAGCGTGCTCATGGGCGAGGACGTCGAGGCGCGCCGCACGTTCATCCAGCGCAATGCCAAGGACGTGCGTTTCCTGGACATCTGACCCGGTGAGCGGTGCCGGGTACCGGTACCGCTCACCCATCGTTGTGCACAGCTCGCGCGGCTTCCCACAATGTTATCCACAGCGAAAAGCGTGATACCGGCCTCCATGTCGGGTTTCACTTTAAGTAAGGGCTAATCAGTGACGGATACTCCCGAGACTCCCGGCGACGACGCGCAGGACGAGATCGGCGGCGGCGTGACCCAGCGCGTCGAGCCGGTCGGCCTCGAGGTCGAGATGCAACGCTCGTACCTCGACTACGCCATGAGCGTGATCGTGGGCCGCGCCTTGCCGGACGTCCGCGATGGCCTCAAGCCGGTCCACCGCAAGATCCTCTACGCGATGTTCGACTCCGGGTTCCGGCCGGACCGCGGCTACGTCAAGTGCGCCCGCGTCGTCGGCGACGTGATGGGCAACTACCACCCGCACGGCGACTCGTCGATCTACGACGCCCTGGTCCGGATGGCCCAGCCATGGTCGCTGCGCTACCCGCTGATCGACGGCAACGGTAACTTCGGCTCCCCGGGAAATGATCCGCCAGCGGCGATGAGGTACTGTGGGTCAGGAGACACGCTGGTCAGGACGCCATTCGGAACGATAAGGCTCGATGAGATTGTCCCCGGGGCGGCGCCGAATTCAGAGAACGATATCGATCTCAAGGTCTACGACCGCAACGGGAATCCGGTCCACGCCAGTAAGTTCTTCCACTCGGGCGAGCACCCGACACTCAAGGTTCGGACCCGTGAGGGCTATGAGCTGACGGGTACGCATAACCACCCAGTCTTGTGCCTGGTGAGTGTGGCGGGCGTCCCGATGCTGTTGTGGAAACTGCTCGAGGAGATCGCGCCGGGCGACCGTGTTGTAATGCAGCGGGTGGTGCCCGGGGAGATCGGCGCGCCCTTGTTGGAGCACGTCGAGGCCGCCGTCCTCGCTGGTGCGTTCGTCAGCGAGGGCTGGGCGTCGGAGACTCGGGCCGGGTTCAACAACGTCGACCCTGGCTATTTCGGCCGCGTGGTGTCTGCCTACGACGTGGCGGTGGGCGGTCCTCGCTACGTGAGCCGCCGGACTATCGCGTCCGGCAGCCGGCTGTACGAGCTGGACATCCAGAATCTCGTCGCGCTTCGCCGAAGTGTGCTCGGTGAGCTCGTAGGCTCTCGCAGCGCGAAGAAGTTCGTTCCGGCGTTCGTGTGGGCCGGCCCGCTCGCCGTGAAGCGCGCCTTTCTCCAGGCCTTGTTCGAGGGGGACGGGTCCTGTTCACTGCTGCCGCGGAACACCATTCAGATCTCGTACTCGACCCGAAGCGCCCGGCTCGCGGCCGAGGTGCAACAGCTGCTGCTCGAATTCGGCGTCGTCGCCCGGCAGTGCCGGTACGACCACGGCGAGATCAAGGTGGTCATCACCAACCGCCGGGACGCGCGTCTGTTCGCACTCAACGTCGGCTTCCTGGGCCGCAAGCAAGCCAAGCTCGAGTCCGAGCTGGGAGCGATCCCGACTCACAGCACGGCAATGTCAAGCGACCACGTCCCGTACGTCGGCGCCTTCATCCGCGAGCACGGGGCGAGCCGCTGGACCGAGCGCGACTGGCTCGTCAAGCACAACGTTGACCGCATCGAGCGCTGGGAGCGCGACGGAGCCGAGATTGCCGCGCACATCACCGAACCGGGCGTTCTTGATGTGGTGGAGCCGCTGGTGGACGGCCGGTTCTATTTCGCCGAGGTGGAGTCCGTCACCGACGCCGGCGTGCAGGCGGTGTACAGCGTCCGGGTGGACAGCGACGATCACGCATTCATCACCAACGGGTTCGTCAGCCACAACACCGAGTCGAAGCTTGCGCCGCTCGCCATGGAGATGCTGCGCGACATCGACGAGGACACCGTCGACTTCCAGGACAACTACGATGGGCGGGCCAAGGAGCCCACGATCCTGCCGTCGCGGATCCCGAACCTGCTGGTTAACGGCTCCGAGGGCATCGCGGTCGGCATGGCGACCAAGATCCCACCGCACAACCTGCGGGAGATCGCCCGGGCCGTGCAGTGGTGCCTGGACAACCCAGAGGTCGACGAGGCCACGACGCTCGACGCGCTGATCGGCATCGTCAAGGGACCCGACTTTCCCACCAAGGGTCTGATCGTCGGCCAGTCGGCGATTCAGGACGCCTATCGCACCGGCCGGGGCTCGATCCGGATGCGTGCGGTCGTTGAGGTCGAGGAGGATCCACGGGGCCGGCCGTGCCTGGTGGTCACGGAGTTGCCGTACCAGGTCAACCCGGACAACCTCGCCGAGCGGATCGCCGAGCTGGTCAAGGAGGGCAAGCTCACCGGCATCGCCGATATCCGGGACGAGTCGTCCGGGCGTACCGGAATGCGGTTGATCTTGGTATTGAAGCGCGACGCGGTCGCGAAGGTCGTGCTGAACAACCTGTACAAGCACACCCAGCTGCAGGACACGTTCGGCGCGAACATGCTGGCGCTGGTCGACGGGGTGCCGCGCACGCTGAACTTGGCGCAGTTCATCCGCTACTACGTTGAGCACCAGATCGAGGTCATCCGTCGGCGCACGGCGTTCCGGCTGCGCAAGGCCGAGGAGCGCGCGCACATCCTGCGCGGTCTGGCCAAGGCGCTCGACCGCCTGGACGAGGTCATCGCGCTGATCCGGCGGTCGCCGACCGTCGACGAGGCGCGCGGCGGCCTGATCCAGCTGCTCGACATCGACGAGGTGCAGGCCACCGCGATCCTCGACATGCAGCTGCGGCGCCTCGCCGCACTGGAGCGGCAGAAGATCGTCGACGAGCTCGCCAAGATCGAGATTGAGATCACCGATCTCAAGGACATCCTCCAAAAGCCGGAACGGCAGCGCGCGATCGTGTCCGAGGAGCTCGGCGAGATCGTCGCCCGGCACGGCGACGAGCGGCTGACGCAGATCATCCCGTTCGACGGCGAGGTCTCGATGGAGGACCTCATCGCCCGCGAGGACGTTGTGGTGACCATCACACGTACGGGCTACGCGAAGCGCACGAAGCTCGACATGTACCGGTCGCAGAAGCGCGGTGGCAAGGGTGTGAGCGGCGCCTCATTGCGGCAGGACGACATCGTCAGCCACTTCTTCATCATCTCCACGCACGCCTGGATCCTGTTCTTCACGAACAAGGGCCGGGTGTATCGGGCAAAGGCCTATGAGCTGCCGGAAGCCAACCGCGTGGCCAAGGGACAGCACGTCGCGAACCTGCTGGCATTCCAGCCGGACGAGCACATCGCGCAGGTCATCCAGATCCCGAATTACCAGGTCCAGCCGTACCTTGTGCTGGCCACCAAGAATGGCCTCGTGAAGAAGACCCGGCTCGAGGAATTTGACTCCAACCGCAGCGGTGGCATCATCGCCATCAACCTGCGGGAGGATGACGAGTTGGTGGGCGCGACCCTGGCGGCGCCGGAGAACGACCTGCTTCTGGTGTCGAAGAACGCCCAGGCGATCCGGTTCAACGCGACCGATGAGGCCCTGCGGCCGATGGGCCGCGCTACCTCCGGTGTCATCGGCATGCGCTTCAGCGACAGTGACGAACTCCTCGCCATGGAGGTGGTTCGTGAAGGCATGGACGTTTTGGTCGCCACCAACGGCGGGTATGCCAAGCGGACTCCGATCGAGGAGTATCCCGTGCAGGGCCGGGGTGGCAAGGGGGTGCTCACCGCGAAAATCACGGGGCGTCGTGGTGGACTGGTAGGCGCGCTCGTGATCAGCCCAGAGGATGAACTGTTTGCCATCACCAGCAATGGTGGTGTCATCCGCACTCCCGTGAAGCCTGTACGGCGTACGCGGGACCGGAACACAATGGGGGTCAAGCTGATGGACCTCCCAGAAGGTGTAACCATCGTGGCGCTTGCTCGCAATGCCGACGAGCCTGACGAACAGGACTAGTTGATGACGGAGACACAGGCGAAGTCGGGCGGTTCGGGGACCTCGGCAACCCCGGTCGATGAGGAGCCGAAGACGGACGGCTCCGCACCGGTCGGACGCGAGGTCCCTGGCCGCACGGCAGTCCCCGCCGACGCCCCGTCCCCGCCGAAGTACACCCGGGCACCGGGCATGGCGCCGCCGCCGGGCGAGCCGCCCGCGGACGGCGACGGTTCGTCCGATCCGAAGCGGCAAGGGCCGCAGGCGGTGGCGAAGGGCTCGGCGACTGTGCCGATCATCACCAAGGGCAAGGGTGGGATGCCGGGGGCGGCTCCCGGTCGTACCGGAGCCGTACCGCCGGGCAGGCCGGGTGCCGGACCGCAGCGTCCCGGCGGCGCTCCCGGCCGTCCCGGAGCCCCTGCCGATGCCGGCCGGCGCCCAGCAGCGGGTGCGGCCGCCGTCGGCGCGGCGCGGGTGTCCGAGGCCGCCCGCTCGGCCCGTTCCACGGTCTCCTCGGCCGCGGCGCGCGGTCCCCGCCGTGCCCGCTTGAACCTCAAGCGAATCGACCCGTGGTCGGTGATGAAGTTCTCGTTCGCGGTCTCCGTCGTGCTGTTCATCGTGGTCGTGGTCGCTACGTCGGTGCTCTACCTCGCGCTGGACGCCATGGGCGTGTGGAGCGAGGTCAACAAGAGCCTCAGCGACCTGGTGAACTCCAGCGGCGGCACCAACGCGGCGGCAAGCGCCCCGTTCCGCATCACCGCCTGGGGCGTCATCGGCACGTCGATGCTGATCGGCGCGGTCAACGTGGTGCTGTTCACCGCGCTGGCCACGCTCGGCGCGTTCATCTACAACGTCTGCGCCGACCTGGTCGGCGGCGTCGAGTTGACGTTGGCCGAACGCGACTGACGGGCGTCACCCGCAGGATGGGCCGCCGCGCTCAACGCGGCGGCCCCGGTTTGGGCGACAAGAGCGACGTACGGTAATCTTCGTTGTCGCACTTACGGGGCTATAGCTCAGTCGGTTAGAGCGCAGAGCTGATAACTCTGAGGTCGCTGGTTCGATTCCAGCTAGCCCCACCCGCTTAGACCGGCCAGTCGCAGAACGTGAGGAACCAGCTCATGCTGAAGAAGCTCCTGATCCTCGCCGGCGTCGTCGGCGCGGCGGCGCTGATCGTCCGGAAGGTCAAGGCGTCGAGCGACGAGCGCGCGCTGTGGCACGAGGCCACCACCGCCCCCGACCTGCGCTAACCGTCGGGCACGCGGGGCCCTAGCTCAACTGGCAGAGCACCGCCTTTGCAAGGCGGGGGTTAGGGGTTCAAGTCCCCTGGGCTCCACACATTTCTTGCCAGCCCGCGCCCTCGTCTGAATTCCTCAACCTGCGTCGGCATATGCGCGGGGCCACCGGCCGCGCTCTCGAGGGTCCGGTCGTGGCAGCCGGCAGACTCGCCTCGGTCGGACCGAAGGTATCGACTACGATCTATGCCTACGCCCGGCAACGCCTGACAGCCGATCCGGTCGCCGCGCTAAGCAGGTGTGAGGACTGAGGACGGCGGGTTTGGACAGGGTACGCATTGGCGGGTGGCTTCCGCCTGCTAGGCACGCGACGGCCCGCGACCGGCCCCCTCTCGACCGGGGTGCCGCCGGCGCCCTCGGTATCGTCGTCCGCCGCGCCAGCAAACCCCGCGAGAGCGATCTACGCTCACGGGCACACCGCCACCGATCCCACCCCGCACC
>DASYTU010000273.1:0-18823 GCA_036001925.1 Actinoplanes sp. | reverse complement strand
CGGCCGGCCAGTATCGGTTGGCGAACGCCCGCCAGACCGCGTAGTCGCTGTCGACCGCGATCGGATACTCGACGCGCATCTGCTGCGCGGCCCGGCGGACGTTGTCGATATCCCGTTCGAACGGGAACTCGGGCGTGTGGACGCCCACCACGACCAGCCCCAGATCCGCGTACTTCTCGGACCAGGCGCGCACGTGGGCGAGCGTCCGGAGCCAGTTGATGCAGGTGTACGTCCAGAAGTCGCTGAGCACGACCTTGCCCTGCAGCTCCGCAGCCGTGAGCGGCGGCGAGTTCAGCCAGCCCGTTGCACCGTCGAAACCAGGCAGGTGACCTTCGACGGGCAACGAGCCGGCACTGCGGAGGCTGCTGAACAGGCTCATCTGGCGTCAGCGCAGCGACCTGAATGCCGCGCGGACCTCGGTCGCGAAGAGCTCCGGCTCTTCCCACGCGGCGAAGTGGCCGCCCCTGTCGGCCTCGTTGAAGTACGCGAGGTCGGGGTAGACCGCCTCGACCCAGCTGCGCGGAGTTCGCCAGATCTCGCCGGGGAAGCTGGTGAAGCCGACCGGGAGCGAGACCTCGGGAGGAGCCTGGCCGGACGCGACTATCTGAGCCCGGGCCAGTCCGTCCTCCCAGTAGGACCGGGCCGCCGAGGCGCCCGTGCCCGTCAGCCAGTAGAGCGTGATGTTGTCGACGATGTTCTCCCGGGTGAGATTGCCCACGGGCTCGCCGTCGACGAAGGCGCGGGAGATCTTGTAGTAGCTGTCCGTGTCGTGGTCGAGCATCCAGGCGGCCAGGGCGACGGGTGAATCCAGCAGGGCGTAGCCGATCGTCTGCGGCCGCGTGGCCATCTCCAGGAAGTAGCCGAAGCCGCTCTCCCTGAAGGTGGCGAGCTGGTCGGTCGCGGCGTGTTCCTCCTCGGATTCCGCCGGCTGAGGGGCCGGCCAGCACCGTCACGAGCAGGTTCATGTGGATGCCGAGCAGCCCCTCGGGCGCCTGGCGGCCCATCGCATCGGTGACGGCGGCGCCCACGTCGCCGCCCTGGGCGACATAACGGGTGTAGCCGAGGCGATGCATCAGCTCCGCCCAGGCCTGCGCGACGCGGCCGACGTTCCAGCCAAGCTCGGCCGGCTCGCCGGAGAAGCCGTAGCCGGGCAGGGACGGCAGCACGAGGTCGAACGCGTCCTCGGCGCGCCCGCCGTGCGCGGTCGGGTCGGTGAGCGGGCCGACGATCTCGAGCAGCTCGATGACCGAGCCGGGCCAGCCGTGCGTCATGATCAGCGGCAACGCGTCCGGGTGCGGCGACCGCACGTGGATGAAGTGGATGTCCACCCCGTCGATCTCGGTCTCGAACTGCGGCAGCGCGTTCAGTCGCGCTTCGCACCGGCGCCAGTCGTAATCGGTCGCTCAATAGCGGGTGAGCTCCTGAATCGTCGCCGACTGCACGCCCTGTGACCGATCTGCGACCAACTCCTTCGAGGGCCAGCGCGTCGCGGCGATACGACGGCGCAGCTCAGCGAGCTCCTCCTCCGGGACCTCGATCCGGAACGGGCGGACCGGTGTTGCCCCCGCGGGCTTCTCGGTGGTGACAGACATGTGCGCCTCCCAGGCTTCGTGACTCCCCAAAGTCTGGTCGTCTCGCCACCGCCTCGCACCCGTGGAATCCCCTGGTCGTATCCCTGGTCTCTCTCTTCCATTCCAGAGCCGCCCGGCAGACCAGGAACAACCAGGGAATCGCCTGGTGCGGCGCAATGATCAAAAGGCTCCCGTCATCCCTCACACGACCCAGGGCGGCCGCAACGACCACCACCGAAGACCGCAGCGACACGAATGGGGCACCGGCGCAGCCGCCCGGCCTCAACCGCACCGATCTCCAGCGCCAGGATCTCAGCGTCCCAGGCCGCGAGGTCGTCCAGTCGCGCGTCGACATAGGCCCGGAAACACCACTCGTCAGGCATACATCCGGGCGAAGAGATCATCTATATCCTCGACGGGTCGCTGGAATATCAGATCGAAGGCAAGCCGCGGATGGCGTTTCAAAGCCAGCGAGGCCTCGACCGTCCCCGCCGGAGCGCGGGCGCGCGGTGAGGAACGTCGGCGGTGGCAACGCGGCGGAACTCGGCGTCGCTGCGTCACGACGCGGCCGGCGCGGGACCGCCGCCGTCGCACGGGATTCCACCGCGATGCCCCAGCGCGGCTAGCGCGCCGGGGCATGCTGACCCGGTACCCACCCGAATCCGTGGGGGCAATTCCACCTACGGCAGTTCCGGCTGGCTCATTTCCCTGCGTACCGCTTCAGCACGGCCGGGGGTGTCTCCACCGGGTGTCCGGTGTCGATCGATTGGGCGAGTCGCACGTATTGTGCCTCGGCCCAGTTGAGTGGGGCCGCCGAACCCGTCGCCTGACCGAAGTCGAAGCCAAACTGGTCGGCCCGGTCCCATGCCTGTTCTGGGATCAGGTAGCCCTGGTTGGCGGCATCGGCCATGGTCTGCAAATGTGCGGTGGCCGGTCGGCTGGCGGCCAGCTCGTACTCGCCGCGCTCGCCGGACAGAAGTGGCCACAACCGGCCGGTGCGGGCGCCGTGATTCGCGGGCCAGCCGGTGCCGTCGTGCTGGCTCTCACCGTAGGAGTCGTGGTTGTACCGGTACCACATCTCGCCCTTGGGGGTGGTGACCTTGTCGACCGCGTCCAGTTCGGGGAGGGACTCGCGTACCGGGCCATAGGCCGCCGGTCGTACGCCCAGTCGGACCAGGTCGAGGAAGCCGCCGTCGACGATGTCCCGTTCCCACCACGTGCCGTCCTCGAAGCCGCGGGCAAAGGTGTCGTTGGGGTTGGTTTCGTGCTCGATGCGTTCGTAGTAGCGGTGGTCGCCGAAATATCCGCTGGTGGTGAAGGTCCAGCCGTCGAGTTGGCCGCGCCACGAGTCGGCCGTCGATTCGTAGGTCGTCGCGCTGGCGGTGTCGCCGTTTCGGCGGGCGATGTCGGCCGCGCAGATCAGGCCGGCGATCTCGGCGGCGATTGTGGACGGTGATTTGCCCGGCTGCTCCTCCCATCGTTCGGAGGGGGTGTCGGGACCGATACTGACGATGTGGTCGGCGGTCAGTTTGATCTTGTTCCACAGTGCGGCGTCGACGAGGTCGAGCTGGTCGGCCAGGACGATCGCGTACGCGTCCTGGTCGAGCTGTTCGCAGCATCCCAGTTGCTGCGGTGTGGCGCCGGCCACGCCGCCGACCGGGGAGTAACGGGGGAACGATCCGGGCCCGTACCAGGTCCCGTCGCCTTGCGTCCACGCCGTGACTTGCTGGCGGTCCCACAGCCATCGGGTCATTCTGATGGCCTGGTCCCGGTCGCCCGCCGCGAGCAACGCGGTGGCCTGCTGGTACAGGTCTCGGGCCCAGACCCGGTGGTAGCCGTCGTTCAACGCGCCGCCGTCAACCGTGTCGCCCCACGGTGTGGACAGCGAGGCGACGTTCGCCCCCGGGTAGGTCTTGTCCTCGGCGGCGTGCAGTGCCATCACCGCGACGTAGTAGGCACGTCGGCGTAAGGTATCGCTGGAAACGCTCGCCGGGGTGGGCTTCGCAAGGCCGTTGACGTAGGCGTTCCAGCCCGACCGGTACGCCGACTCGATGCTCGCGAATCCGCCAACGAGGGAGGCGTTCGCGGCCGCCGCGGCGGCGGCGCGGTCGGAGCCGAAGCCGAGCGCGACGGTGAATGTGGTATCGGTTCCAACCGGAATCTGCCCGATCTGCACGATGTTCCCGCCTGAACTCGCGGTGTCGTACTGGTTGTCCAGCCGCCGATCCGAGGACAGGTCCAGGTAGCCGTCGCTGGCCGTGGCGCTGTACCCGGTGGAGTGCTTGACGAACCCGACCGACGCCTTGAGCGCCGTCGCGACCGACAGCGGCGAGCCGAACACGGCCTGCGAGTCGCTGGCCACCAGGGCGCCGTTGGCGGCGTCCCAGCCGCCGCTGTCATTCCCGCCGCCGCCGGCAAGCGACGGGTTGTACAGCACGTAGAGCTGATACGCGCCACCGTCGAGCGACTCGAAGCGGGTCCGAACCTGCAGCGTCGGCCGGGCCGGATCGGTCACGTACGTGTTGGTCAGCCGGTACCGGCCATTGTTCGCGGTGTTGGTGACGGTGTATTCGAGCGCCTTCTCGTCCGGCATCGCCACCACGTGGGTAGTCGCGTCGCGTTCCAGATCGACGAACGTCGAGCCGTCGCTGACGACGTACTGCATGTCCTGCACGTTCGCGACATCCGCCCGCGGGTAGAACACCTCTGTGGTGACACCTTTCGCTACCGTAAACCAGACCCGCGACGCGCTGGCAGCCGCAGTTCCGATCGCGACCTTGTCGCCGGTGGTCCAGGACGATCCGCCGCCCGGTGCACCCGGGGCCTCAACCGTGGACGCCACCGCGCTGTACGCCACCGGCGCGACACCTAACACCACCAGCGCAACCGCCGCGGCCATCACACCGACCGGCCCGCGCCGGACCAGAATGCCGCTCATCGGCCGCCGGCTCGTTCCGGCCTCACGCTGAACATCGGCCTGATCTCGCCGAATGCTCGTCTCCGCCACAGCTGTCGTCTCCTTCCTGAGGCACCACCGCGGCGGCACCATCGACCACTTTGCACACCAAAACAGACGTAAACGGCGCAGTGATGAAGCCCGCTCCGGCAGGATGGGCTCGTCCGGGCTTCGGCCCGGACAGGGCTGGGTGCTCGGCGCATTCGCTCCGGGCGTGCAACTTCGCGCGTACCACCCTTTCGGTCTTTTTCGCCGCTCCTTCGGCCATGACAAGAGGCCATGTGGAAGGTCTATGTCGCCGCTGGTGGCCGTCGAATGTGGCTCTGGCGCACATTCCGTGAGGTCGTCCTCGAAGTGTTGTTGTGTGAGGTCGCCCATCATATGATCTCATGACGATCGATACGTTGGTTCCGCACCCGGCCGGCGCGCACATCGAGCAGGCGGACAGCCGCGGTTGCTGGACGGCCGGTGGTCATTCGGGTTCCGGCACGACGGCTGTTCTGCGACGTCATCGATCATCCACTGAGGACGTCCGTTCCACAGGTCGATGGTCTGACCTCGTCCTGGGTGCGGCGCGCGCGGTGCCACGCACGATGTTGGAAGCGATCGGGTTGGCGCCGGCCGGACGAGCGCCCGCCGCGGCGACCTCGTCACCCGCCACTGCGCTTGCCACGGGCCTGCGGCCCCCTGACCTATAGCCTCGGCGGGCGCAGGCCGTCGAGGACGTATGACAGGAGCCGGTCGGCGTCCTCCGGCGCGGACTCGCTGGCCGTGCCGACGGCGTGCGCCGACCGCATCACGTCCGCCGGCGGGGCGCTGCAGACGATGCAGCAGATCGGGGCCACGCTCGGGCTTGCCGTGCTCGTCACCGTGTTCGGCACGGCGGTGCGCAACGCGGCACCTGGCGGTGGTACGCACGCCGCCCTCGTGTCGGGCATGACCGCGGCGTTCGCGGTCTCAACCGTGGTTGCGGCGGTCACCCTCGCGGTGGCGGCCATATTCCGTCGCCCGGGTTGACCGGGCCGGTGCCACATCGGCTCCAACGGCATGTTCGTGCGACGGTGCCAAGACCAGTCCCACGACCAACGAAAAGTCGTACCGCGCGGTTCCGGCGGTATTGAGCCGGTTGGTGGGGCGCTAGGCGGCCCAGCCGAAGGGCCGCCGGGCAGGGCGAGCTGGCGCGATGGTTTGCGGGTTCAGCTCTGCTGGTCGAGGAAGGCGAGCGTGACCGCCGCGAAGAGCGGGGACACACCGAGGTTGTAGTGCGTGAGGCCGGGCAGGATCGCCAGTGCGTGACCGCCCGTCGGCCGACCCTCGCCCATCCAGCCACCGTCGCGTAGACCGCCGTCGAGCAGGTTGAAGACCTCGACGTAGTGGCTCGGCGGCGCCATGTCGGCGTCGGCGGCGACCACCAGCGTCGGCACCCGCAGGCTGCGGATCTCCGCGGTGAAGTCGAAGTCCTTCGCCATCGCCTCGCCGAGCTTGTCGAGCAGCCGCGGGAAGTCCTCGGGACGAGGCGCCACCCGCTGGTAGAGCTCGTACATCGGGGTGTCCTTCAATGACTCGGCGGCCGCCGCGCTCACCTGGCCCTGCTGCTGGAGCATCTCCGGGTAGATGGCGTCGCGGCGGATGTTCGCCGACGCCGAAACCAGGCGGCCCACCTTCTCCGGGTGCTGGATCGCGACCTGCAACGCCACCCCGCCGCCGAGGGAGTAACCGACCACATCCGGCTTCTCGAGCCCGAGGTGGTCGATGAGTGCGGCGATGTCGTGGGCCATCAGCCGTACGTCGAGCGGTCGGTCGATGTCCGCGGTCCGGCCGTGCCCCTGCAGGTCGACGACGATGACCTGGTGGTGGTCGGCCAGGGTGGGAAGGTTCGGCCCGAACATCTCACCCGAGCCGAGGCCTCCGTGCAGCAGGATCATCGGGCGTCCCGCGCCGTACGTCTCGTAATACAGGTTGATCCCGTTGACGTCCGCGTATTGACCCGAACCGGCGCTGTCGGCGGTCCACTCCGTGGCGGTCATGATGACTCCTTGTCTGCATCCGATCGATCTGACGCCGGTATTGACCGGGCGGGCACCGGAAACTCATCGCCGGTAGCGGCGCGACCTTCGGCGGCGAACGCCGCCTCGGGAGCATTCAACGTACGGGTCATCAACGGCCCCGCCATGGCATCCGTCCCGCGCCGATGACCGCGCGGACCGCGGCGGCGGATCCAGAGGCGGGTGGGCCGTGCTGATCTTGGACTTGCGCCCGAGCCCGCACCTCATCCCGGGTTGATCGCCGACCGGTCACCGATCCGCTTCCGGATCAGATCAGTATCAAGCACCACAACCACGGCCCCCATTGCACCTTCTGCCCCGGGCCACCCGGCGGTCAGGGCGGTCAGCTCGGCGACGGCACCACGACCGACCGGTCGCTGGCACAGCACATCGGCTTGCCCGGCACCGTTCAGGTGTCCGCCGGCGACGAACTGAGCGCGGCGGTCACCGCCAGCGGCACGGTATTCGGCTGGGGCGTCAACCGTGGGGTACGGGTCGGTAACGGCGTCACCGATCCGAACTGCAATTTCCTCGGGCTGGTCATGAGCAGCACCCCCGGCGCCGGCACGCCCGTTCGGCGAGGATCGGCGGTGAACCTGTCCGGTGGCCAGCGACCTGCCCCACCGAGGCAATGCAACTGAGTCCCACGCCGCGTAAAGAGGGTTGCCCAGTCACGGAGGACCCGGAGGTTAGGAGATGAGCAGCGCCTGCTCGCTGGTCCGCTCGGATGCCGTCAGTTCAGCCGGTGCAGATCTATGAGGACAATCTCGTCCCACGGCCGGGGCGAACAGGCGCAGCGCGAGTACCAGCAGGACGACGACCTCGACGCCGATCAATGCCCGCTCGACAAGTCCCATGAGGACCCGGCCCCCCGGAAAGGCGACGTAGAGCAGCAGCAGCAGGCCGACGCCGCTGGCCGTCGCGAGTCGCCGCAGGGGGCCGGACAGCGTCGACCACGCCGCCTCGGCGGCGAACCGGGAGGCCAGCACCAGCGCGGCGCCCGGCAGGCATACGAAGCCGGCCACCGACGCGTACCGGTGCACCTGGGCGGCCGTGGACATGACCGGCGTCCCGATCGGGTCGGTGGGCACCGCCGCCGCGACCAGCAGCCCGACGGCCCAGATCAGCAGCAGGAACGTCGGCAGGCCACGCACCGGCGCGCGGGCCGCGGTCAGGCCCGCGATCAGCGCGAGGGATGCGCCGGCCAGCGCTACCATGGCCACCTCGATCACCGCGCCGCGGTCGGACAACGCGTAGTCGCTCACGGTCAGGGCGAGCGGGTTGAAACCCGGGCCGAGCCCGATGTGGCCGAGCACGGTAGCCGCGACGGCGACGGACAGGCCGGATACCGACAGCAGCGCGAGGCCACGGGCGATGGAAACCGGGTTCATGTTCTCAGGCTTCCGGTCCAGGCCGCCTCCCCGATATCGGGAACCGCCCTGGGTAATCCCTCACTTTTCGGCCCTGACGGACGTCAGGGGCTGGGCTCACCCCGGCCCAACAGCGGAAAGGTCCCTCCCACCTGTGGTAAGGAAGTCATGACCGGGTCTGGTCGGCGACGCCGGGGCGGGGGCGGGTGGCATCACTCCCGGACGGCTCCCTTCGCCAGATCGGCGACGAAGTTGCGGGCGAACAGTACGAACATGATGATCAGGGGCGTCACGCCGAGCAGGGCACCCGTCATGATGCGGCTGTAGTCCAACCCGTGCACGCTGTTGAGCTGAGACAGCGCCACCTGCAGGGTGAGCCGGTCCGGGTCGACGAGCACGATGAGCGGCCAGATGAAGTCGTTCCACGCCGCGATGAAGGTGAAGATGCCGATGAACGCCAGGCCCGGGCGGATGATCGGGAGCACCACGCTGCGGTATAGCCGGAAGAACCCCGCACCGTCGAGGCGGGCGGCGTCGAGCAGCGAGTCGGGCACAGCACTGTGGATGTACTGCCGCAGGAAGAAGATGCCGAACGCGTTGGCCGCCGCCGGGATGACCAGTGCCTTCAGCGTCCCCACCCACCCCAGGTACACCATGATGACGAACTCCGGGATCACCGCGAGGCCAACCGGCAGGACGAACGTGCCGATGAGGACCGCGAACAGGACCCGCCGGCCGGGGAATGCGAACTTGGCGAACGCGAACGCCGCCAGCGAGTCGAAGAAGAGCACGAGCGCCGTCGTCGAGCACGCAACGATCAACGTGTTGAACATCGAGCCGAAGAAGTCAATGCTGTTGAGCACGTTGCGCAGGTTCGTGCCGAACTGCGAGCCGAACGTCAGCTTTGGCGGGAACCCTAATCCCATAGGTTGGATAGGCGATCGACGGACCTGGTCGCACCTGGACAATGCCTCCGTTGGTGATCGAAATGCCGGGCGCACACGCGGGCGTCACAGCGCGAACCGACTGATCACAGCGTGGACGTGGGTTCGTTCCCGCGATGGGCGTCTTTCAGGTACCAGCGCACGAGTTCCGTACGTGAGCTGAGACCGGTCTTGGACAGGATTCTCCGGACATGGCTCTCCACCGTCCGCTCGGAGACCACGAGCGCGCGGGCCACCTCGCGGTTGGTCAGCGCCTGTGCCACCAGCGCCGCGACCTCGCGTTCGCGGTCGGTGAGGGGATCCTCGGCGCGTGCCTTGACGGCGGTATCGGCGAGGAACGCGTCCGCGGCCCGGAGGACGCCAGGCATGTCCAGGCGGCGGGCGGCGGCCGCGGCGGAGCGGGCGGATTCGGCGGCACGCGCGAGGTCGCCGGTGGCACCGAGTGCCTGGGCGAGTCCCAGCCGCCCGTGCGCGATGAACGGCCGCGCGCCGAGCACCGCGTCGACTTTCAGCCCCTCCTCGAAGTGCGCGATTGCCGCAGCTGGCTGGCCGGCTGCGAGTTCGAGCTGTCCGAGCATGCGGGCGACCGATCCGTAGTAGACGACCACCCCGACGCCGACCGCCGGGGACTCGCCGAAAATCTCGATCATCCAGTCGCGGATGGCGATGCAAGCCGCTGCGTCGCCGAAGGCGGGTGCGAGGTACACGAGGTAGGCCACCGCGGCGGCGTCCAGGCCGGTCCGCGAGGCGAGCATCGCCGGAACCGCCGGCTCGTACAGAACACGCGCCTCGTCCCGTCGTCCCGCCAGCAGCAGGCCGGCAGCCGTGAGAGCGCGTGCCACCAGCGGCAGCCGGTCGAGGTCACCCAGATAGTCGGTCCAACGTGGATCCAGGTCCGCCGGGTCCCCGCGCAGCAGGGCAAGGCACGCGGTCTGGCCCAGGTGCGTGAAGCGGACCGAGTGGTCCTGCCACGACTCGGACAGCTCCGCCGCCTGCCGCCCGCGCCGCCGGCAGGTGTCGAAGTTCCCGGTGAGCGCGGCCAACGACGCCTCGCGGCGCAGGAGATGCCAGCGCACCAGCGGCAGGCCGGTACGCTCGGCGAGCGCCCGCATCCCGCTGATCTCGACCTGTGCCGCGGCCATGTCGGCCCGGTGGACGGCGCTGTCGGAACGCCAGATGTGCGCCCAGAGGCGCGCCAGTGGCCGCCCGGTCGACTCGGCCAGCTCGATGGCTCGCCCGCCGAGCTCGAACAGCTCCGCGTCGTGCGCCGAGCGCCAGAGGAGCATGACGCGGGCCCTGATCGCGTCGAGCTCGGCATCGGGGTCGCCGCTGGCCGCGGCCTCGGCCAGCGCGCTGCCCGACCAGCGGGCCGCCTCCTCGATCGCGTCGAGCTCGGTCAGCGCGCAGGCCAGCTGGGCCTGGACCTTGGCCCGCAGGTCGGCCGCCACCCGGTCGCCGAGCATCGCGAGCGCCCGGCGGCAGAAGTGTTCGATCTGTACGTTGGCGGCGGGGTGGCCGATGCCCTGGACGGTGATCGCCGCCCGGGCCACGACGTCGGCCCGCCCGGTGCGTTCGCCCTCGTCGGCAGCGCGCTGGCAGGTGTTCAGGCTCTCTCCGATGTGTCCGGTGAGGTATTGCACGCGGGCGAGGTCGAGCAACAGTTCGGCCCGGTCGGCGCCTGGCTCGTCGGCCGCGGCGCGGTCCACCGCGTCGAGCGCGAGTTGCAGGTACGACGCGGAGTCGTCGTATGCCCCGGCGGCGCGGGCCGCGTCGGCGGCGCGAACGGCCCACCCGACCGCGCGGCCCGGCTCGCCCGCGCGCGCCCAGTGCCGGGCCACCACACCGGCCCACTCGTCGCGCTCGGCGGCCATCGGCTCGAGCAACTCGGCCGCCCGCCGGTGCAGGGCGGCCCGGCGCGGCGGGGACAGCGAGGCGTAGGCGGCGTCCCGGACCAGGGCGTGGGCGAGGCGGACCGGGGAGCCGGCGAGTGAGGCCGCGTCCACCAGACCGGCCGGTACGGCGGCTAGCAGCCGCTCGATCGCGGCGCCGGCGCTGTCCAGGTCGAGCAGCCGGGCGACGAGTTCCGGCGCGGCCTCGGAGCCGAACACGCTGACCGCCTCGACCGCGGCGGCGGCATCCGGGCCGGCCGAGCGCAACGCCGCCGCGACGAGGTGGCGGAATGCCGGGGCTTCGCCGACGGCGTCGTCCCAGGACCCCCGGCCGCGCAGCTGGTCGGCCGCGACCCGGCTCAGGGTACGCAGGTAGAGCGGGCTGCCGCCGGACAGCTCCGCGGCGCGGCCCACCGCCGCCGGGTCGGCCCTCTCCACGGCCGCCGACAGGATCATGCGCGCTTCGTCCGGATCGAGCGGTCCCAGGTGGAGCTCCTCGGTCGCCGCGTGCCGGTGGATATCGTGCGGCGGCTCACCGACGCCGTCGCGGCGGATGCCGACGACGAGCAGCGGGAATCGCCGTACCTCCGTGGTCACCCGCTCGAGCAGCCGCAGCGTCGCCCGGTCGGCCCATTGCAGGTCGTCCAGCACGACCAGCAGGCCGCCGCGCGCCCGGGCCTCCTCCTCCAGCGCGTCGACCACCCTGGTGTCGGCGGCGAACGTCGTGGCGGCCGCGTCGTCGACCGAGCCGTACTCGCGCTGCGCGTCGCCGGCGGCCAGCGAGGCCAGCGCCGCCCGCGGCCCGGGCAGGGCGCGCAGGGCCCGAGTCCAGGGCCACAGCGCCGGCATCCCAGCGTCCGCCACCGCGGCGCCCCAGCCGCTCGGTGTGCCGTCGACGCCGGCCAGAAACTCCTCGACCAGGCGCGTCTTGCCCATCCCGGCGGCACCGCTGACCAGGATCACTCGACCGGAGCCGGCGCTGGCATCGGCCAGCCGCCGGCGAAGCAGGCCCAGCTCGTCCTGCCGCCCGACGAACCGTTCCTCGCCCGCCATGGTCTCAGTATCCGGGTTCAGTGCTGCCTTGCGTACCAGCACTGATGTGGCGGCCGGCCGGGAGGCGGACGGTCGTCTCATGGAACTTGCGGAAGCGATCCGGGGACTGTTCGCCCCCGCGCGGCGGCCGGGTCGGGTGGGCGCCGAGGTCGAACTGATCCCAGTGACCGATACCGACCCGCCACGGGCGGTCGATCCGGTGGTGCTGGCCAGGGGTTTCGACGCCGGATTCATCGCCTCGGGGCGGCCGACGTTCGAGCCGGGCGGCCAGCTCGAGCTGAGCCCGCCGCCGTGCGGTACCGTCGCCGGTCTCGTCGAGGAGCTGCACCGGTTGCTGGCGCGGGCGGCGGTGATCGCCGGCGCCCGCGGGGTACGGCTCGAGGCCGTCGGCAGCAACCCGTACCACTCGTGCGCCGAGGTGCCGCTGCGTACGCCCACTCCCCGCTACCTCGCCATGCAACGGGCGTTCGACCGGGTCGGCCCGAACGGGCGGCGGATGATGCGCCTCACCGCATCGCTTCAGGTCAACGTCGACCTGCTTCCCGGCGCGGCGGGCGTGGAGCAGTGGCTGGTGGCCAACCTGGCAGGGCCGGCGCTCACGGTTGCGTTCGCCAACTCCAGCGTGATCGACGGCCGGCCGACGCGAATCCCGGGTGCCCGTACCCGGATCTGGCAGGGCGTCGACCTCCGCCGGACGGGGTACGACGGCCGCCATCTCGACGTCGCCGACCCGGTCGGCGCCTACCACGCCTTCGCCGCGGCCGCGCCCCGCTTGCCGATTCCGCCGGCCGGCGACGCGTCGTACCACCTCTCGACGCTGTTCCCCCCGGTACGGCCACGCGGCGGGTACCTCGAGGTGCGCTACCTGGATGCCCAGCCGCCGGGCCGGATCGGCGCGGCAGTGGCGGCGCTGGCCGGCCTTCTCTACGATCCCCGCGCCCGGCGGGACGCGCTGGACCTGTTGCTGCCACGGGCCGGCGACCAGGAGCGGGCGTGGAGCGAGGCCGCGGCCGGCCATTCCCCGCAAGGCGGGGAGCTCCTGGCGATCGCGCGCAACGCCAGCCGGACACCGATCGCCGGGGGTGTGTCGTGAGGATCGCGTTCGTCGCCGACCCGCTGGAGTCGCTGGACGCTTCGATAGACACGACGGTCGGCCTGATGCACGCCGCCCAGGACCGCGGCGCCGAGGTGTGGGCCACGGAGGCGCGCGGGCTCGAGGCCGTGAACGGCCGCGCACGGGCAGTGGCCCGGCAGGTGCGGCTCGCACCGTCGCGGCGGGCCGGCGGACACCTGTGGGCCGTACCGGACACCTGGTTCACCGCCACGGCACCGTCCCGCGTGTGGCTGGACGAGATGTCGGCGGTCTTCATGCGTACCGAGCCCCCGGTCGATCAGGCGTACACCACCGCGACGCTCGTGCTCGACCTGGTCGACCGCGCGCGTACGGCGATGGTCAACGACCCGCAAGGGTTGCGGGTGTGCAGTGAACACCTGTTCCCGCTGCGCTTTCCCGACCTCATCCCGCCGACGGCCGTCACCGCCGACCCGGACGCGATCCGTTCGTTCCTGATCCAGCACGGGGCAGTCGTGGTCAAGCCGGTGGACGGGTACGCCGGCCGCGGCGTACTCCGGCTCGACCGCCACGACCCGAACCTCGCCTCGCTCCTGGAGATCTCGACGGCCGGAGGCACCCGCGCCGTGGTCGTACAGCGGTTTCTGCGCGAGGTGGCCGCCGGGAACAAGCGCGTCATCGTCGTCGCCGGTGAGCCGGTCGGCGCGGTGTACCGGTTCCCGACCGGCGGGGACTTCCGGATCGGCAACCCGTCCGCCGAGGCGCCGATCACCGCGCGCGACCGCGAGATCTGTGCGCGGCTCGCACCCCTGCTCCGGCACCACGGCATCCACCTGGCCGGCCTCGACGTCATCGGGCCGTACCTCATCGAGGTCAACGTGACCAGTGTGGGCGCGCTGCGAAAGGCCGACGCCCTGCTCGGCTGGACCCTCTGCGCGGACCTGCTTGACAGCGTGCTCTCCGCGCCCGAACAAAGGAGGTCAGCATGACCACCGCCATCGCATGTGCGGCGATCCTCGCCGCGCTGCTGTTCCTGCTCGGCTTCAACGTCTCGCGCATGCGTGGTGTGACGGCGAAGACCGGCGGCTCCCAGCTTCCGGCGGACCCGGCGAGCCCGCTGCTCATCGCGATCCGGGCGCACGGCAACGCCGCCGAGTACATCCCCACGCTCATCGCGTTGTTCCTGCTCGTGGGCGCCCGCAGCCCGGCTGCGGCGGCCGTCCCGCTGATCGTCGGCGCTACCGGCGCTAGGCTCGTGCACGCGTACGGGCTGCTGACCTCGCGTAGCTTGGCGGTCGAATCCGTACCGCGCGTGGTCGGCGCGGTCGGCACCTACCTGTTCGGTGTGGCCCTTGCCGTCGCCGCCGCGATCTCCCTGCTTTGAACAGCAGTTCCCGGTTCGCCGCGTTGGGCTCGCCGGCGTTCCGCCGGTACCTGATCGGCCAACTACCCTCGATCACCTGCTCCTGGGCCCAGGTCGTGGCGCTGTCCTGGGCCGTGGTCGCTCGCGACCCGGCAGCCCTCGGATGGGTGGTCGCGCTGCAGTTCGCGCCGAGCCTGCTGCTCGGACCCTGGTTCGGAGCCGTGACCGACCGGCACGATCGCAGGCGGATCCTGATGCTCGCCGAGACCGGCCTCGGCCTCGTCGCCGCGGGCTACGCGCTCGCCGCGGCGACCGACCGGCTCTCGGTGCCGCTGATCTACCTGCTCGCCACGCTCTGGGGGATCGTCAACGCGCTCGACACCCCAGCCCGGCGGGCCCTGGTACCGATGCTGGTCACCGTCCATCAGGCGGCCAGCGCCTCGGCCCTGTCCGGGATCGTGCTGCTGCTGGGCATGACGGCCGGCTCGGCGCTCGGCGCGGGCCTGGTCGCCGCGGCAGGTCTCGCCGTCACGTTCGCGATGAACGCGGCATCGTTCCTGATCGATGTCGTGCTGCTGTACACGATCCGCGTCGGCGCCTCGCCCCGGATCCCACGGGCGCCGCGGCAGATGAGCGAAGGCCTCGCCTACGTGTGGCGTACGCCCCGCCTGCGCATGCCACTGCTCGGTCTCGCCATCCTCGCCACGCTCGCCTTCACCGTCCAGGTCTCCGCCCCGATCCTGCTGCGGACGTCATTCGCCGGCGGGCCGTCGCTGGTGGGTGCCGCGTTCACCGCGGTCACCGCGGGCGGTCTCGCGGGTGCCGTCGCCGCCGGGCGCGGTACGCCCGGCCCGCGCCACCTCCGGAAGGCCAGTGCAGTCATGACGGCGGCGCTGGTCACCACCGCTGTCGCGCCCACCGTACCGGTCGTCCTCGCCGGGCTGGCCGGCATCGGGTTCGCGTGGTCGCTGTTCATCACGTCGACAGTCGCCATCCTGCAGACCGCCGAACCGGCGCTGATGGGCCGCGTCATGTCATGGCTCGCCGCCGTCCTGATCGGCGGTACCGCAGCCGGTGGCCCCCTCGCCGGCTCGGTCGCCGGACTCGGCGGACCACGGGCGCCGTTCCTCCTCGGCGCCGCGGCGGCGGTGGCGGCCGGTGTGATCACTGGATCGCGGCCAGCACGTGCGAGACCCGACCGCGTACCCGTCACCTCATCGGTGCGCTGACAAATGAGATGCCTCTTCCGGCACACGTCGCCGAAAGAGAACTAGCAGGAAAGGAAGGGCTTTCCATGGACGAAGCCACCATCCGGGAGATGATCAATCGCTTCTACGCGACGACAGTCGACGACGTCGCCGGCTCGTCCGAGATCTACGCCGACGATGCCGTGCTGGAGTTCCCGCAGGGCAAGGAGCGTATCCGAGGCAGAGCCAACATCATCGCCTTCAGGTCCGCGTACCCCGCCCACGTCGGCATCGAGCCGCATCGGACGGTCGGCCGCCAGGATCTTTGGGTCAATGAGTTCACCATCCGGTACAACGGCGCGAACCCGTACAACGCCGTCAGCATCATGGAGTTCCGCGGCGGCAAGGTCGTCCGCGAGCGGATCTACTACGGCGAGCCGTGGGAGCCGCCAGCCTGGCGGGCGCAATGGGTCGAGCCGATGGAGGAGGCCGCTTGAGGGCGCGCGTCTCCGTACCATCGGGTCCGCTCCCAGCTGTCGATGCCCCTCGATCGACTGTCCCGCGACCCTGCATCCGGCCAGATCGTTCTCCTTGGATCACGCGCGCACGGCTCCGTTGTCTTATGCTGATCGCGTTGGATGCCCCGGATGATCAGCCTTAGTCGGCAACGGGCCGTACGCCGGTAGGAGCCACAGCTAGCTGGCCGTTGCCGAGCGGGAGTGCGGTAACACGCTGGCCGGAGGTTCACATGGGGTTCAGCATCGCCTGTTCGCGTCCACGCTCGTGGTCACGCGCACCAGCGGGCCGTTGCCCGCGGTGCGGGCGTCGCAGGCCGAATCTCGTGGTGCCGTCACCCTCCAAAAGGTAAGACCACCCGCGAACCCTGCGCGCGGCCCAATGGTCGCCCACCTGCCGGCTCACGCCGAGGAGGACACAGATGAAACCAACGAGATACGCGCGGATCCTGCTCCCACTGATGATCGCGGTAGCGCCGATCGGGGCGGTGCCAGCCGCCGCCGCGGCGGCCCTGCCGTATGAGAACCCGAACCTGCCGGTGTCCGCGCGCGTGGCGGACCTCCTCGGGCGGATGACGCTGGAGGAGAAGGTCGGGCAAATGACGCAGACCGAGCGCTATCAGGTCTATGACGATCCTTCGCCGATCACGACATGGCGGCTGGGCAGCATCCTGTCCGGTGGCGGCTCGACACCCACGGAGAACACGCCGACGGCGTGGGCGGACATGGTCGACCGCTTCCAGAGCGCGGCACTGGCCACCCGCCTGCACATACCCCTGTTGTACGGCATCGACTCCGTGCACGGCGACGGCAACATGTACGGCGCCACGGTCTTCCCCCACAACATCGGTCTCGGCGCCAGCCGCGACCCGGCTCTGGTCGCCCGGGTCGAGCACGTCACCGCCGAGGAGACCCGGGCCACTGGTCCGCAGTGGACGTTCGCCCCATGCATCTGCGCGGCCCGCGACGACCGCTGGGGCCGCACGTACGAGAGCTTCAGCGAGAACCCCAACCTGGTCATCCAGATGGAGACCGCGATCGACGGGTTCCAGGGGCCGGACATGTCCGCCAACGACCGGGTGATGGCGACTGCCAAGCACTACGCCGGCGACGGCGATACCCGCTACGACGCCTCCAAGGCCGGTACCGGCGCCTACCCCATCGACCAAGGCGTGGCGGTCACGAACCGCCAGGACTTCTGGAACGTGGCGCTGCGCCAGTATGTGCCGGCCGTCCAGCAGCATCGCGTCGGCAGCGTCATGCCGTCGTTCTCCAGCGTGGACTGGACCGAGGACGGCGTGGGCAACCCCATCAAGATGCACGCCAACCAGGAACTGATCACCGGGGTGCTCAAGGGCACGATGACGTTCAACGGCCTGGTCATCAGCGACTGGGAAGGCATCCACCAGATCCCGGGTGACTGGCCGACCCAGGTGAAGACCGGCGTCATGGCCGGCATCGACATGTTCATGGAGCCCAACGCCTACCAGAGCTTCGAGACCACGCTGATCGGCCTCGTCAATTCCGGGCAGGTCCCGATGGCGCGCATCGACGACGCCGTCTCCCGGATTCTCACCAAGAAGTTCGAGCTGGGCCTGTTCGAGCACCCGTACACCGACCGCACCCATCTGTCGGCGGTCGGGTCGGCCGCGCACCACGCGCTCGCCCGGCGGGCCGCCGCCGAGTCGCAGGTGCTGCTGAAGAACGACCGCGCCACCGTGCCGATCCACGGCCAGCGGATCTACGTGGCCGGCAGCAACGCCAACAACATCGGTAACCAGGCCGGTGGCTGGACGCTGACCTGGCAGGGCGGCTCGACCAACAAGATCCCCGGCACCACCATCCTCGACGGCATCCGCGAGGTGGCCGGGGCAGGCCGGGTCACCTACAGCGAGGACGCCTCCGCCCCGATCGGCCGGGGCGACGTCGGCATCGTGGTGGTCGGCGAGACACCGTACTCGGAGGGATTCGGTGACGTCGGCGGCCCGCAGTGGGCCTACGACCCCGGTGACCACGGCGTGCCGCGGCCGCCGCAGACCATGAAGCTGTCGACCGCCGACTCGGCCGCCGTGGACAAGGTCTGCGCCGAGGCGGCCAAGTGCGTCGTGGTGATCGTCTCCGGGCGTCCGCTGATCCTCGACCCGCAGCAGCTGTCACACATCGACGCGCTGGTCGCCGCATGGCTGCCGGGCAGCGAGGGCGCCGGCGTGGCCGACACGCTGTTCGGCAAGCGGCCCTACACCGGCAAGCTCCCCGTCACCTGGCCCCGCACCCTCGAGCAGGAACCGATCAATGTCGGTGACGCCAGCTACGACCCCCTCTACCCGTTCGGATACGGACTCCGGACGAGATCCCACAACTGAGCAGACGAGCCGCCGATAGCCGAAGGCTGGAGGCCGCGATCCACGGCCACACTGGTCGAAGGACCGGTGTGGCCGGTTGTCGGCGTACGGGTAAAACGTGCGCGCCAGATGGGCGATCGTCTCGCCGCCGCCGGCGAGCAGCATCGCCAGGTCGACCGTGATCCCGCCTGGGTCATGCGCCGAACGGCAAGAGTGCCTAAAGACCGACGATTCTGCCCCCGGTACTCCAGCCATAGATGGTGATGTTCATGGCTGCTGTGATTGAGCGCTTCGGTCCGCGCTGTCGAGCGGCCAGGCTTGCACGGCGCGGATACCGGCGGCGCCGGGCGCTGTGGGATGGTGGTGGTGTGACGTTGGAGGACCTGGTCCGGCTGCGCCGGGCCCGTGACCTGATGGACCGCGACTACGCGAGGCCGCTCGACGTTTCGGCGCTGGCGCGCGTCGCCCTCATGTCGCCGGGCCATTTCTCCCGCAGTTTCCGCGCGGCCTACGGGG